>DDEP01000207.1 GCA_002336465.1 Pedobacter sp. UBA1951 | reverse complement strand
GGTATCATTGAACACACGCATTACCATTTAGGGCAAATTGCGCTGATCAAGAAAATTATACGTGAAAAGGCTGATTAAATAAAGCCCATCCTGTTCGAATCTAACTTAAGGAAGATGAACAACAGGACAGTAAAACTCCACAAGGAAGAACCTCCGTAACTAATAAAAGGAAGCGGAATACCTATTACTGGCATAATTCCCGTAGCCATCCCTATATTAATGAAAACGTGGAAAAAGATAATGCAGGCCAACGAATAGCCATACACCCTTGAGAATGTAGAACGCTGTCTTTCTGCCATATTTATAATGCGCAAGAGCAAGAAAGCATATAGAACAATAACGGTAGTACAACCTACAAAACCCCATTCTTCACCTACAGTAGAAAAAATAAAATCGGTACTTTGTTCTGGTACGTAGCCATACTTTGTTTGCGTACCTTGTAGATAACCACGGCCGGTTACTTGTCCAGCTCCGATAGCTATTTTGGATTGCCTTACGTTATATCCCGCACCCTTATTATCGGTCTTTAAGCCTAAATTAAGCTCTATACGTGTGCGCTGATGTGGTTGTAATACATTTTCAAATGCGAATTTAGCCACAAAAAGATAACCTATAGCAGCTACGGTAATAATGGCTACAACAATAATCTTTTGTATTTTTTTACGGTATAAGAAGATAAAAGCTATGCCAATAACCAGAATACTGATGATTAGCGTAAGTTGGCTCATGTATAAGTTGAGGATAAAGAGCAATACCATGCCCCAAAAAATAATCAATAAATATCCTGGTAAGCCTTCTCTATATAAAGGAAACATGAAAGATAAGAACACCAAAGTAGAACCTGCATCGGGCTGTAGCATAATGAGCCCCATAGGTAAAGCAATAATTGCAAGGCAGATTACTATAGATTTGAAAGAGGTTAGCTTGGGATTAAAAGTATTGATATATCTTGCTAATAATAAAGCAGTGCCAAATTTTGCAAATTCTGAGGGTTGTAGCCTAAAGGTACCTATGGGTATCCAAGCCTGATTACCACCCACATTACGCCCTACAACAAGCACAGCAATTAAAAGTAGAATGGTAACACCATAAACTATGGGAGCAAATATGCTGAAGAATTTAGACTCTAGCAATAAGATAACAAACCCTAAAATAAGACCAGAAATGATAAAGATCAATTGTTTACCGTCAACTGCGGTAAAACTAAAAGCAAAGGCTTTATCTGGATTATAAACGGCAGAGTGAATATTGATCCAGCCTATAGTGCACAAAGCCATATATATCAATATGGTAATCCAATCTACTTTAAAGAAGAATCTGTTACTTTGTTGCTGTTGCATTTGGTTTAGGTTCTACTGCTGTTTTATTAAAGGTATGCTGATTTATTTTTGTTTTAATCGGTAACTCACGTTTTGTAGTATCGGCAGCTTGGTTTAAGCTATCGGTTTTTAATTTAGGTTTAACGATTTTTTCTTTCAATTCGGGCAATAAGTTTGCAGCTTTATATTGTTCTATGGTAGCACCATTAATACGACGGCCAGTTAAGGTATCGGTTAAATATTTCTCGGTAATATAGCTGGCAATAGGAGCTGCGTAAGCACCTCCATAACCACCATTTTCTACAATTACAGCAATGGCAATCTTAGGATTTTCGCGTGGGGCAAAACCAATAAACACAGAGTGATTCTTACCTTGATTATTTTGTACTGTTCCTGTCTTGCCACACATTAAGATATTGGGTATTTGAGACTCCTTAGCCGTACCTATAGAGCTGTTTACGGCGTCCTGCATTCCGTCAATTACAGGTTCAAAATGGCGGGCATCTATACCTGCGTAGTGCTTTTCTTTATACTTGGGGTCTATGTGTTTATCGTTGCCAATACCTTTTACCACATGCGGTTTGATATAATACCCTCTGTTGGCAATGATAGCCATAATGTTGGCCATTTGTAAAGGGGTTGTACTGATCTCTCCTTGTCCAATGGCTACCGAAAGAATGGTGGTGTAACCCCAGTACTTTCCGTGGCGTTTGGTGTTATCTTCTGCGGTAAAGAGTTTATAAGCGCTTTCACCCGGAAAATCGATACCTAAAGTATCGCCTATGCCAAATTTCCTTACTTTATTTTGCCATTCGTCATAAGTAGCGTGTTGTTTCTTTAAACCATTTTTGGTCATCATTTTAGCAAAAATGGAATAGAAGTAAGTATTACATGAACGAGCTATACCTCTTCTTAATGAGATGTTTCCATCAACGTGCTCACATTTAAATTTACGGTTACCTGCCCAATAATATCCCGGGCAGTTAAAAGTGGTATTGGGATCTATAGCACCTTCTTGTAAAGCAATAAGCGCATCTAAAGGTTTAAATGCCGAACCTGGCGAATAGCGTCCACGTAAAGGGCGATTAAAGAATGGCTTATAAGGATTGGCAAATAGATTTTTATAACTGTCGTTGGTTTCTTTACCTACCATTTTGTTGGGGTCATAACCGGGGCTGCTTACAAAAGCAAGAATTTCTCCGGTAGAGGGTTCAATGGCTACCACGCTTCCTACTTTATTGGCTAAAAGCTCTTCACCTAATTTTTGAATCCTACTATCTATTGTGGTGGTAATCTGGTTTCCGGCAACAGCAAGAGAATCGAACTTGCCATCAGCATAACTTCCTTGGGGAACATTATGTACATTGTAAAGCATGTTGATAATCCCTTTTTTACCTCTCAGTTCTGTTTCATATTGTTTTTCAAGCCCAGTTTTACCAATGTAATCCCCTAATTTATAGTAACCCTGATATTTTTCAATTTCGTTGTTGTTTACTTCTCTGATGTAACCTAAAAACTGTCCGGCAATACTATCTGGATAATACCTTATGGTTCTTTTTTGTACATAAAAACCCTTATAGTTGAACATTTTTTCCTGCAATGTGGCATAGGTTTCTACAGATAATAATTTCTGGAAAATAAATGCTTGGTTGCGGGAATGAACAACGGCTTTACGGAATTTTTCTCTGAACTCCTCCATCGTAATACCAATGATATTGCAAAGCGAAAGCGTATCAAATGGTTTTACTTGGTTAGGGGTAACCATCAAATCGTATGTGGGTTGATTTTGTGCTAAAACTTTGTTATTCCTGTCGTAAATGACACCCCGTGCCGGATAGATGGATATTTTTCTTAAAGCATTGCTGTTTGCACTCAAAAAATACTTATCGCTAAGCACCTGCATGTAAAAAAGCTTTCCTATTAAAATAAGTGAAAGCAAGATGAACAGGCCCTGAATGATATATTTTCGGTTAAACAGCTGATCCATTATACTGATTTTCTATTATGGAAAATGAACTCGGTTAATAATACTGTAAACAAAGTAAAGACCATACTTAATAAAGCTCGGGTTAAAGTATATACAAATTCATTTAACTTAAAAGCTTCTAAAAAGAACAATATTATATGATGGGCAAATATGCATAATGTGGCATATAAAGCAAACCACTTGAAACCCATATTACCTAATGAAGGTTCAGGTTCGTCTATAGAATCGCGATTTAGACTAAGATTGATAAATGCAATACGCACGTACATTAATGTTACACATGCAGTTGTATGCACACCTAAGGTGTCATAAAAAGCATCAAGTGTTAAACCTGTACCAAATGCAATGAGGTAAAGCAGAAAGTTTGGAATACCAAAAGGTAATACTAATAAAAACAGTACGTAAAGAAATGGAGTAGATAAATTATAAAATATCACGTTGCGTAGTAGGAAAATCTGCACAAATAAGAGCAAAAACCACCTGATGATATTATAGAATATAAGTTTACTGTTCATTTTTTGAAGTTTCCTGGAGGTTTTTTATTTCTGAACTGTATCTGTCTTTAATGATATATACATATTGCAATGTGCTAAAATCATTAAATAAAGCAACTTCAAGGGTCATAAAGCTGTCGCCGGTACTAATTTGGGTCTGGCTGATACGACCTACTTCTATTCCTTTAGGAAAACCACCAGCACCTGAGGTAACGATGGTATCGCCTATATTTACTTTAAAGTGATTGGGTATTTCTTTAACATAGGCTTTTCTAAAATCGAAATTTTTATCGCCCCATACCAAGCTGCCATAAGCATTGTTCTTTTTGAGTACCACACTAATGTAAGTGTCTTTATTTAATAAAGTTCTGATGGTAGCAAAATGAGGAGAAACCTCCAATACAAAACCGATTACTCCCTTTTGAGGAGAAATTACTGCCATGTCTTTTGCAATGCCATCGTTACTACCTTTGTTAACGGTAATGATATTATTTGCAAGATTAATGGAGTTTTTGATCACCATTGCACTTAATATAGTGTATTGCTGATGGTTAACGGTATCCTTAATAACCGAGGTTTTGGTACTATCAACACTGTTGAGAGCTAAAATGCTGGTTTTTAGCTGTGCATTTTCAAGTGCTAAGCTATCATTAACCTGTCTAAGGTTAAGATACCTTTTAATTACATTAAGCTTGGCATAAGCATTACCTACAACCGAATTGGTTGAATTGATGATAACGTTACGTTGATAAGCATTGTTTTTAAGTGTAAGTACAATGCCAACGATAAAGAATATGATAAAAAGGAAAAATGCGTTATATCTATTTATGAAAATCCAGAGGTTACGCATTTTTTATTTACGATTTTAGAATTACAATTTACGATTTTGTTCGTTCTTGCGAATAGTAACAATAGATGTAACAATGACAGCAAGAAGCTCGTTTGCTTCATCTCAATTTTCTTGAATAGTTCCTTAGATTAGGATTAAATTCTGGTAACAATTCAAGAAAGAACATCGTTTCATCCAGTTCTTCTTCAACAATTTTCAGTTTATTCAAAAAATCAGCGGTTGATTTTGCTCTGCAGTTGCTCTATAATTTGCGTCAACAGAGCTTGAACATCTAACTAGCTGATTCGAATAATTTTTATTTAACACATTATGAGAAAGGTTAATTATTAATTTGCCAATTGATAGTGAATATGCTTTAGTTTTTGTTTTTAAAATATCGCTATTCATCAACCGTAAATTTAAAATCTACATTCGTAAATCCCCTTATTGCATTAAAAATTTAAAGTTTCCAATATTCTTAAGGGCTATACCCGTTCCTCTTACTACTGCACGAAGAGGATCTTCGGCCACATGTACAGGTAATTTTGTTTTTGCAGCAATACGTTTGTCCAATCCTCTTAATAAAGCTCCACCACCCGTTAAATAAATACCGGTTTGGTAAATGTCAGCAGAAAGCTCAGGAGGGGTAATCTCCAATGCCTTTAAAATTGCTTCTTCAATTTTAGAAATTGATTTATCTAAGCAATGGGCAATTTCTGTATATGAAACCGTGATTTGTTTCGGAACACCAGTCATCAAATCCCTTCCTTGTACAGCAAAATCTGCTGGTGGATCACTTAGCTCAGGCAAAGCAGCACCAACCTCAATTTTAATTTTCTCTGCAGTACGATCTCCGATCATGATGTTGTGCTGACGACGGATATAGTTTACGATATCCGAGTCAAAATTATCTCCCGCAACACGGATAGACTGATCGCATACAATACCAGATAAAGCGATAACTGCAATTTCTGTTGTACCTCCACCTATATCAATGATCATATTACCCATAGGTTCTTCCACATCTATTCCAATACCAACAGCAGCGGCCATAGGTTCATGTATCAAATAAACTTCTTTGGCACCTGCAATTTCAGCACTATCTCTAACTGCACGTTTTTCAACTTCGGTAATGCCCGAAGGAATACAGATTACCATTCGTAAAGAAGGGAACATCCAGCCTTTGCCACCATTCAGCATTCTGATCATTCCTTTGATCATAGCCTCAGCAGCGTTAAAATCTGCAATTACCCCATCTTTTAAAGGCCTCACGGTTCTAATGTTGTCGTGGGTTTTACCTTCCATTTGCATGGCCTGTCTGCCAATAGCAATGATTTTGTTAGTCTGTCTGTCAAAAGCAACAATAGAGGGTTCGTCAACCACTACTTTGTCGTTATGTATGATAAGGGTATTCGCAGTTCCTAAATCGATGGCAACTTCCTGCGTAAACCAGTTAAATAATCCCATGTAAGGTTTTGTATTGTATTTTAATTAAACAAATTTCATTATACCTAAAATGTAAAATTAGGTATTTTATTGTATTATGGTATTATTTTTCGGGTAAAAAATTGGTTGGTAATCATAGCTTTCCCGAATAAAATACTTGGTTGTATTAATGTTTAAAATGTCTTACTCCGGTTGTAACCATTGCAATGCCTTTTTCATTAGCTTTCTCAACAGAATCTGCATCTTTTATAGAGCCACCCGGTTGCAACACAGCAGTTACACCTGCATCGGCAGCTATTTCTACGCAATCAGGAAAAGGGAAGAATGCATCTGAAGCCATTACTGCTCCTTTTACGCTAAATCCGAAGGAACCTGCTTTTTCAATAGCTTGCTTTAAAGCATCAACTCTTGAAGTTTGTCCAACCCCGCTGGCAATTAAAACATCATCTTTTACTAAAACAATAGTATTAGATTTGGTATGTTTTACAATCTTGTTGGCAAAGTGTAGATCTTTTAATTCTTGTGTAGTTGGAGCTTTTTCGGTTACAGTAGTCATTTGTTCAGGACCTTCGATAATCAAATCTTTATCCTGTTCAATTACACCATTTAATAATGTTTTGAATTGTTTGCTGTTTAATTCTATTTCATTACGCTTTAAAATAACTCGGTTTTTCTTAGCTTTAAATAACTCAACGGCTGCTTCTTCATAATCAGGAGCGATTAGAACCTCAAAAAATAATTTGTTGATTTCTTCTGCAGTAGTAAGATCTATTTTCCTGTTGGCTATTAGTACACCACCAAAAGCAGATACCGGATCACAAGCTAGTGCATCAGTCCAAGCTTGTGCTATACTGTTTCTTGAAGCTACCCCACAAGCATTGGTGTGTTTCAATATGGCAAAAGTAGGCTCTGTAAATTCATCAATTAAACTTACGGCTGCATCTATATCTACAAGATTATTATAGCTTAATTCTTTTCCGTTCAGTTTAGAGAACATTTCATCCAAGTTGCCATAAAATGTACCTTTCTGATGAGGGTTTTCTCCGTAACGTAAAGTTTGAGTCTGAGCAATGCTTTGCTTAAACACATTTAAGGGTTCTTCTTGGTTAAAGTAATTAAAAATGGCCGTATCGTAATGAGAAGAGGTATGGAAAGCTTTTTGGGCGTATGTTTTACGCTGCGCTAACGTTGTAGCTCCATCTTGTTCCTGTAATTGATTTAATAGCGTTGTATAATCATTTTTAGAAGCGATGATTACAACATCGTTAAAGTTCTTTGCCGCGGCTCTGATCAATGATATACCACCGATATCTATTTTTTCAATAATCTCCTGTTCAGTACCACCATTTTTTACGGTTTCTTCAAACGGGTAAAGATCTACGATCACCAAGTCTATTTCAGGAATTTCGTATTCTGCTATCTGTTGTTGATCGTCGTTCAGATTTCTGCGATTTAAGATGCCGCCAAAAACTTTTGGGTGCAAGGTCTTAACACGGCCGCCTAAAATAGAAGGGTATCCGGTCAGGTCTTCAACTGCTGTTACAGGACAGCCTAAATCTCTAATAAATTGCTCGGTACCGCCAGTGCTGAAAAGTGTTACACCTTGTTTGGCTAAATACTCTACTAATGGCGCTAAACCATCTTTATAATAAACTGAAATTAAAGCGTTTTTGATCTTTACTGATTGGCTCATGGAGGGGTATTTTTATAAGCCGCAAAGGTAAGAAAAATAGGTGTTTAATTTGTGCGTTTTGTTTAAATAAAATATTAAAATAAATGCCCGTTAATCTTACTTTTTGATCTTCTTGGTAAGGGTCTCTATAATACGTGGATAATGCAGGTGCTCTAACTGCTGACCTTTAAACTTAATCATCTCCAAGTTGTCGTCTTCTTCTATACGGTATTTGGCTTGATAGATGAATTCCCCTTCATCGTAATTTTCATTTACATAATGAATGGTAATGCCGCCTTCGGGGTCTTTCGCAGCGATTACCGCTTGGTGTACATGATCGCCATACATGCCTTTGCCGCCATGTTTAGGAAGTAGGGCAGGATGTATATTGATGATACGGCCGGGATAAGCCCTGAGTAGATTTTGAGGGATAAGCCATAAAAAGCCCGCCAGTACAATCAGGTCGATATCTAAATTTTTAAGTAGTTCTAGAATTATATCAGTATGATAAAATTCATTCCTGTCAAAAACATGAGAAGGAATTTCAAAGCTATCGGCACGCTGTAGCACGTAAGCATCCGGATTGTTGGTTAGCACTAATGCAACTTCCGTATCGGCGCTGCGTTTAAAATGCTCCATTATTTTTTGAGCATTAGAACCCGATCCTGAAGCAAATATGGCAATACGTTTCTTCACTTGTTAAAAAAAGTTTTTGTCAAAAATAGTGTTTTCAAGCGGGGTTTAATGAAATTTAACCCTAAATTTGCTGAAAGATAAGAGATAAGTGTTTAGCTTCCAAATCAAAAATGGCTTTGTAAGTGATAAACCTGTTTTGATTATCAATAAATAATTATTTGATTTTTTTTAAATACCATTTTGCAAATTAGAAATAATACTTCTATATTTGCAGTCCGAAAATATTAAACAAAGGAAATAAAGGCTAAATAGTAATGGCAAATCATAAATCAGCAATTAAAAGAATTAGAGCAAACGCAACAAAACGTTTACGCAACAGATATCAAGCAAAAACTACACGTACTTTTATTAAAAGATTACGTGCTGCTGAAGATAAAAAAGCTGGATTAGAATTATTACCAAAAGTAATTTCTATGCTTGATCGTTTAGCTAAAAAGAATGTAATTCACAAAAATAAAGCATCTAATAACAAATCTAAGTTAACTAAGTTTGTTAATGGCTTGAAATAGTTGCTTTTAATTACGATATTAGAAACGGTATCATCTAAATGATGATGCCGTTTTTTTATGTCTAATTACCAAAACAAACTAGGAATTAAAGCATGGGCAGAAGCAGATAAACCTCGCGAAAAATTACTTTTGCAGGGGCGTAGGCAGCTTACCGATGCCGAACTCGTTGCGATACTGATTGGGTCTGGCAGTAAAAGTGAAACAGCTGTTGATCTAAGTAAAAGAATACTAAGTTCGTACGATAATAATCTCGATTCGCTTGCTCGTCTCAGTATAAAAGAGCTCTCTAAATTTAAAGGGATAGGCGAAGCTAAAGCCATATCCATTGTTGCGGCCTTGGAATTGGGGCGCCGAAGAAAAGAATTGGAAGCAACAAAACCCAATAAGATCATCACTTCTTTTGATGCTTATCATATCTTAAAACCTTTATTGAGCGATTTGTCTCATGAAGAATTTTGGATTTTGTTATTGAATAGAGCCAATGTTGTAATGGGTAAACATTTTTTGAGTAAAGGAGGGGTGTCTGGAACGGTGGTTGACCCAAAAATTGTTTTTAAAACGGCCTTAGAATATAATGCCGCCTCTGTAATATTGGCGCATAATCATCCTTCGGGTAGTTTAAAGCCCAGTACTGCAGACATGCAGATTACCAAGAAACTTGTTGATGCTGGGCAATTGCTTGAAATATCAGTAATAGACCATTTAATTTTAGGGAATAAAGAATATCTCAGCTTTAGAGATGAAAGACTAATGTAAATCTTATCATGAATTTATAATTTTGGCTCATTAAAATTATAACATGAGAAAGATCAGCTATTTATTAATCGCACTTTGTTTTTTATCCCTTTGTACCTTTGCCCAAAAACAGCCAATTAATGTATTAACCTATAATATTAGGTTAAATACACCTAATGATGGCGAAAATGCATGGCCAAATAGGCAAGAGAATGTTAAAGCCTTAATCAAGTTTCATGACATAGATATTTTAGGCGTACAGGAAGCATTGCCGGAGCAATTTGATTTTTTGTCGGCTATGCCAGATTTTGAGGCGTTTGGTGTAGGTAGAGACGATGGAAAAAGAAAAGGAGAATTCTCAGCCTTATTCTTTAATAAGCAAAGATTTGTAAAACGCGATGGAGGTACTTTTTGGCTGTCGGAAACACCCGAAATACCAAGTAAGGGTTGGGATGCTGCTTTAAACCGTATTTGCACCTGGCTGCGGTTATATGATAAGCAAAATAAAAAAGAGTTTTTGGTGTTCAACACGCATTACGATCATAAAGGCGTTCAAGCTCGGATACAATCTGCTTTGTTGGTTAAACAAAAAATACAGCAAATAGCCCCTAAGTTACCCGTTGTCTTTATGGGAGATTTGAACGTTACACCTGAAACTGAAGCTGTGGCAACCATCAAATCTTTTTTACAGGATAGTAAAGACATTACTGAAGAACCTCCATATGGTCCAAGTGGTACATTTAATGATTTTAATTATAACAGCCCATTGAAAAAACGGATAGACTACGTTTTTGTGAATAATGCTTTTAAAGTTATTAAATATGCTGTTGTAACCGATAGCAAAGACCAACGTTTCTTTTCTGATCATTTGCCAGTTTTTGTAAAAATCAGTTTTAAATAAAAATGTGCTAAAACTTACTTTATTAAATAATATCTTTGCATTTTATTTATTTTTCTGAGTTAAAAGCCATAGAAAATTGATTTTTAACTTAAAGCGCAACTATAAATTCCATGAAAATATCATATAGCTGGTTAAAACAATTTATTCAAACCGATAAAACCCCACAAGAAATATCTTTGATTTTAACAGATATAGGTTTAGAGGTAGAAAGTTTAGAAAAAGTACAAGCCGTTGCAGGAGGGTTGGAAGGGTTGGTAATTGGTTATGTTACAGATTGTGTACAACACCCCAATGCCGATCGTTTACGCGTAACTAAAGTAGATGTTGGCGGTGATGAACTTTTACAGATTGTATGTGGAGCCCCTAATGTTGCAGCAGGTCAGAAAGTTGTGGTAGCCACAGTAGGTACAACTGTATATCCTGTAGAGGGAGAACCTTTTAAAATCAATAAATCAAAAATCAGGGGAGAAGTTTCTGAAGGTATGATCTGTGCTGAAGATGAAATTGGTTTAGGTGTTTCGCATGCGGGTATAATGGTTTTGCCTGAAGATGTTGAAGTGGGTTTGTTGGCAAAAACATATTTTAATCTTGAAGATGATTATATGTTTGAGATTGGTTTAACGCCTAACCGTGCCGATGCAGCTTCTCATTTAGGTGTTGCCCGCGATATTGCAGCATATTTGCGCTCGGGTTATCAAATGCCTGATGTTTCTGCATTTAAAACAGAAAACGAAAACTTAATTATTGATGTTGCTGTTGAAGATCAAGAAGCTTGTCCTCGTTACAGCAGCGTTACCATTAGTGGTGTTACTGTAAAACCTTCGCCAGACTGGTTGAAAAATAAATTAGCTGTAATTGGCATAAGACCTATTAATAACATTGTTGATGTTACCAATTATGTATTGCATGAACTAGGGCAACCTCTGCATGCTTTTGACGCTGATCAGATTGCTGGAAAAAAAGTTCTTGTAAAAAAATATCCTGAAAATACACCTTTCGTTACTTTAGATGAAGTAGAGCGCAAACTGGGTTCAGAAGATTTGATGATCGCCGATACAGAAAAACCTTTGTGTATAGCAGGTGTATTTGGTGGAAAGCAATCGGGTGTAAGTGAAGATACGACCAATATTTTCTTAGAAAGCGCTTATTTTAATGCTGTTTCAGTTAGAAAAACCTCAAAACGACATGGGTTAAAAACCGATGCTTCTTTCAGGTTTGAAAGAGGTACAGACCCAGATATGACTGTTTTGGCTTTAAAACGTGCAGCTTTATTGATTAAAGAGGTTGCAGGTGGACAAATTTCATCACAGGTATCTGATATCTATCCAGTTAAGGTAAATCCTTTCTCGGTTAATGTTACTTATGGCAATATTATTAAGCTAATTGGACAGGATATTCCTAAAGAGGAGATTAAGTCTATTATTGTAGCACTGGGGATTGAAGTTGTTCAGGAAAGCGCCGAGGGATTAAGCTTGCATGTACCACCATATAAAGTGGATGTTACTCGCGAATGTGATATTACAGAAGAAGTTTTAAGGATTTATGGATATAACAATATTCATATTCCTACAAAAGTTAATGCTTCTTTGGCTTATACACAGAAGCCTAATAAAGAAAACTTACAAAACTTAGTGGCCGATATGTTAACGGCTAATAATTATATAGAAATCTGGTGTAACTCGTTAACCAAATTGGCTTACTCTAAAAATCCTGATGAAGCGGTACAAATTTTAAATCCCCTAAGTTCAGATTTAAACGCAATGCGCCAAAGCTTGTTACAACCGGCTTTAGAGAGCGTAGCTTATAACCAGAATCGTAAAAATGCTGATATCAAGTTCTATGAGTTTGGAAAAACTTACCATTTGATAAATGGAGAATATGTAGAACGTCCGCGTTTATTATTGATTAACAGCGGCGCGCAACAAGCTGAACAATGGAACCAAAGTTCAACGCCAACTACTTTTTATCATATCAAAGCAGCTGTTGATGCGATTTTAAGCCGTTTTGGAATTGCAAATTTCCAGTTTGAAGAAGTAGCTGATCAAGATTTTGCCTATGGTCTTAAGTATTTTAGAGGAGATAAAACACTGGTAACTTTTGGAGCTGCTACAAAAAATGATAGGAAACAGGCTGGAATTGATAAAGAAGTTTTTTATGCAGATTTTGACTGGGCTCTATTGATTGATGCAGTACGCAAAAATAAGATCGTAAATAAAGAAGTGCCTAAATTCCCTGCAGTACGCAGAGATTTATCGCTTTTAGTAGATCAAAACATCACTTTTGACCAATTAAAAGGTATTGCGCTAAAAGCAGAGAAAAAACTGGTAAAAGCAGTACAGATATTTGATGTTTATCAAGGAGATAAACTACCAGAAGGTAAAAAATCTTATGCACTTAATTTTACTTTACAGGATGAGGAGCAGACCTTAACTGATAAACAGATAGATGCGATTATGCAAAAGATAATTACTAACTTAGCTCAGACTGTACAAGCAGAAATAAGATAAATTGATCATAAAGTAATAACGGAAATAAAAAATTAAGATGTCTTCAGTTTCAGAACAACTCGATAGTGTTTTCCTTAAAACTGCTCAGCTTATTGAGCTTTGCAGGGCATTACAAGAGGAAAATAATTTATTAAGGCGTGAAAATCAGGAGACTAAAACAGCTTTAGCCGATTTAAGAGTACAGCAAACTGATCTTGATGAAAAGCTCAGGGTACTAAAACTGGCAAAAAGTATTGAGGGTACAAATGAAAAGACTCTTGATATAAAGCAAAAAATTAACGAATTTGTGCGAGAAATTGATAAGTGTGTAGCCTTGCTGAAGAAATAAGGAAGGCAAAAAATTGAAACAAAGCTAAAAAATGGGAGAAATCTCGATTAAAATAACTATTTCTGATCGCATTTATCCGCTAAAGGTAAATGTTGAAGAAGAAGAAATTGTAAGACGGGCAGCTAAGATTATTAATGAGCGTATAAAAGAGTACCAAGAAAATTATGCGGTCAGAGATAAGCAAGATTTATTATCAATGGCTGTATTGCATTATGCTACGGCGGTTTTAAGAGCTGAGCAAAAAGTGCAGCAGCAAGATACGTCTATAGCTGATAAAGTTGAAGAATTAGATAGTTTGCTTAACGGGTTTTTGATGAAATAATCGTTCTTTATATGTTCTGAGAGCAATTATGCTTCTTTGAACTTATATAGCTAAAATATAATTTGACCGTAGTTAGATTATAATGTTTCAATTTTGGGTAACTGCCATGCAATTACCAGCGCATGAAGCATTTTTAATTTAGTTACGGTTTTTTTATATAAAAACACATGGGTATTATTGAAATTTTAGGATATGTTTTGGCCGGCCTAGTAGTTGGCATAGCGATAGGGAGATTCCTATTGCGTAATCTGTTAAAGCAGCAGGAAATAGCGGCACAGAGTAAGATTAAGAAAATGTTAAAAGATGCTGAGAGCAGTGCAGAAATGCTTAAAAAAGATAAAATGCTCGAGGCTAAAGAAAAATTCTTGCAGTTAAAAGCTGAACATGAACAGCAAGTGCAATCTCGCAACGGCGAAATCAGTCAACGTGAGAATACCATAAAACAAAAAGAGCAATCTTTAAACCAACGTTTAGAAAATACCAGTCGTAAAGAACAAGAATTAGATAAACAACGTGAAAATTTAGAACGTCAAACCAATTTGGCTATAAAAAAACAAGAAGAAGTAGATGTTTTAAAACAACAGCATGTTAAGCAGCTTGAAACCGTTGCTGGTTTAACCGCTGATGAGGCTAAAAACCAACTAGTAGAGAACATGAAAGGCGAAGCCCGTTCTCAGGCTTTAATGCAGATCAAAGATATTGTTGACGAGGCTAAACTTACAGCTAGTAAAGAAGCTAAAAAGGTGGTGATACAAACCATACAGCGTACAGCTTCTGAAGCGGCTATTGAAAATTCGGTTTCAATTTTCCATCTCGAAAACGATGAAATAAAAGGACGTGTAATTGGTCGTGAAGGTAGAAATATTAGAGCACTTGAAGCTGCAACAGGTATTGAGATTATTGTGGATGATACACCTGAGGCTATTATTTTGTCAGGTTTTGACCCAGTAAGAAGAGAAATTGCACGTTTGGCTTTACACCGCTTGGTAACAGATGGTCGTATCCATCCGGCACGTATCGAAGAGATTGTTGCCAAAACCAAGAAACAGATAGAAGAAGAAATTATCGAAATAGGAGAGCGTACAGTAATCGATCTAGGTATCCATGGCATGCACCCTGAATTGATTAGAATGATTGGGCGTATGCGCTACCGTTCATCTTATGGTCAAAATCTTTTACACCACTCACGCGAGGTAGCCAATTTCTGTGCTACGATGGCAGCAGAATTAGGCTTAAATGCAAAGTTGGCCAAACGTGCAGGTTTGTTACACGATATAGGAAAAGTGCCTGATGATAATCCTGAATTACCACACGCTATTTTGGGTATGCAACTGGCAGAAAAATATAAAGAGCATCCAGAAGTATGTAACGCTATCGGTGCACACCACGATGAGATAGAAATGACTTCGTTAATATCGCCCATTGTACAAGCTTGCGACTCAATTTCTGGAGCAAGACCCGGTGCTAGAAGAGAGGTAGTTGAAAGTTACATCAAACGCTTAAAAGAGCTAGAAGAACTGGCCCTATCATATCCGGGTGTAGAAAAAACTTTTGCTATACAAGCTGGTAGAGAGTTGCGTGTAGTGGTAGAGAGTGAAAGGGTAAGTGATCAGCAGGCAGAAATGTTAGCTGCCGATATTTCAAACCGTATTCAAACTGAGATGACCTATCCGGGACAAATTAAAGTAACCGTGATCAGAGAAACTCGTTCGGTTGCATTTGCTAAGTAATACAGAATCTAATTCTAAAACATAATTTTAAAAGCGATGGAAATCTCCGTCGCTTTTTCTATTTTTATAGGACTATTAAAATTGCAGATTATGAGTAAGACCATTGCCACAAATCCTAAACGACCTGTTGATGTCCTGTTTGACAAATATGCTGAAAGTCATCAGAATAAAACAAATAAGTTGATCCACTGGATATGTGTACCATTGATTGTATTCAGCTTATTAGGATTAATATGGCTTATCCCTTTCCCGCAATTAAGCTTTTTAGGTCAGTACCAAACCTTTTTCAACTGGGCATCTTTTTTAATTGCTTTTGCCATGTACTATTATTTCAAGCTTTCGCCAGTACTGTTCTTTTTAATGATATGGATAATTTTTGCCATGAGCTTTGGCATCGTAAAATTAGAAATATGGGAAAAAGAAGGAGGACCACAAGCTTGGATTATCTTTGCAGTCATTTTTGTTTTGGCTTGGATAGGGCAGTTTATAGGTCATAAAATAGAAGGAAAAAAGCCTTCATTCTTAGATGATGTTAAATTCTTGTTAATAGGCCCAATTTGGTTGTTGCATTTTATATGTAAAAAAATAGGGCTAAAATATTAACGGCTAAGGCATTTAACATTGGCTTAATTTTACGATAATTAAATCGTAATATCTTGTTAATAGAGAGCTAACATTGTGATAATAGTTTTGCTGAAACACAAAAAACAGTAAAATTGAAATCACAATTAACTCTAAAAAAAGCATTGCTGATTACCATTATGGTATTGAGCAATGTGTTTGTTTTCGCCCAGGGAACAGGAAAAATCTCAGGAACCGTATCGGATAAAAAAACAGGAGAAACCTTGATCGGTGTTTCTGTTAAAATTGCCGGCACTACAAGGGGCGTAGCTACCGATATAGACGGTAAATATATTTTAACAGGATTAACGCCCGGAAAATATACCATAGAAATTTCCTACGTAAGTTATGCTACCAAAAAAATTACAGATGTTGAGGTAAAAGGAGGGGCTGTTACCAGTTTAAATGTGGTAATGGAAGAAGCTAATTCTCAAACCCTGAAACAAGTAGTTATTACTGGAAGCTATAAGCAGGAAAGTATAAATGCTTTATATGCTCAACAGAAAAACAGTGCATCGATAAGTGATGGTATATCTTCAGAATCTATTAAAAGATCTCCTGATAGAAATACGTCAGATGTGTTAAAACGTGTTAGTGGGGCTAATATCCAAGATAATAAATTTGTGGTAATACGCGGACTTGGGGATCGCTATAACACTGCACTGTTAGATCATGCAGAACTTCCAAGTACTGAGCCTAACAGGAAAGCATTCTCTTTTGATATTGTTCCTTCTTCGTTAGTAGATAATTTGATCATTAATAAAACAGCTACTCCTGATCTTCCGGGTAATTTTACAGGAGGAGCCATACAGGTAATTACAAAAGATGTTCCTGATAATGATTTTATTTCATTGGGAATAGGAGCGGGGTACAATACCGTTTCTACTTTTAAAGATTTTATCAGTGGCCCGCGTACGGGTATCAACTATTTAGGTTTTGATGGTGGAAACAGAGAACTGGCATCTAATTTTCCAAGCACCAATGCTATTTCTGCAGGTTTAGACCCTACTAAGAATATAGCGGCTATTAAAACTTTACCAAACGACTGGAATAAATATTCTATGAGCGCTTTGCCTACTCAAAACTACCAATTGAGTTTAGGCAAGACAAAAAGCCTCGATAACAACAGAAAACTAGGAGCTATTGTGGCATTGACCTATAGGAACTCACAAAGCATTACACCCGATTTAACCAGAAATTTCCACGTTTACAACCTTGTTGATAATCAATATAAGTTCTCTACCAGCTTAGGTGCTTTAGCCAACTTTGCTTATAGCTATGGTAACAGTAAGATCACTTTTAAAAATATTTATAACAAAGTATTTGATGATAATTACTTATACAGAGAAGGTAATGATGTATCAAGAGGTGATGTTAGATTTTATGCTTTTGACTTATTGCAAAAAACTTTATTTAAATCTACTATAGAGGGTAATCATAAGGTAAGTGCTAAGAACGATAAGATCAATTGGTCATTATCTTTTGATGATGTTTTAAATGACCAACCAGATCAACGTAAAGTTGAATATTTTAGAAATGTTGCTGATAGAAATGACCCTGATGGTTTTAAAGCAAGTATAACGGGTTTAGGCAAAGCCAATACGCGTCTGTTCTCAAAAATGCACGAAAATGGATATGCAGGAACGGTAAATTACTCACTTCCGTTAACCATGTTCTCAAAAAGTGCAACATTTAAAGCAGGCTTAAATTCTCAATACAGAGATCGTGATTTTGATGTTCGTTTTATAGGCTTGGTACTAAATACAAATGATCCAACCGAAGCAAATGAAATCAGGACCCGTCCATTAAATACCTTATTTGGAAATGATTTGATAAATGCAGGGAAATATCGTTTAGATGAAATTGCCAATGCTGGTGATAAATACACCGCAAATTCATTTAATAATGCAGCTTATTTAATGCTTGATAATAAGATTGGCGAGAAAATGAGAGTGGTTTGGGGCGTAAGGGCCGAGCAGTTTAAGGTTAACCTGAATACTTTTAGTACTTTGATAGATCCTATAGAGCAGAATTATTTTGATATTCTACCTTCGGCCAACTTTACTTATAGTGTTACACCAAAAGCTAATTTCAGGGTATCATATGCGCGAACTTTGGCCAGACCAGAGCTTAGAGAGCTAGCTCCTTTCCAATATTATGATTATGAATTGTTGGCTATTCAAGCTGGTAATACGCATTTGAAACGTGCATTGATAGATAATATAGATTTACGTTATGAGTTTTATCCTTCAGCCGGACAAATCCTATCGGTATCGGCATTCTATAAAAACTTTAATAATGCGATAGAATCATATATAGACGATGTGAACTCAACACCTATCGTTTCTTATTTCAACTCTAAAAAAGCCAGTACTTATGGTGTTGAATTTGAAGGGAGAAAAACACTTGACTTTATAGGTACTGCAGATTTCTTGAAAAACACAACGCTTTATGCAAATATTGCGATCATTAAGTCAAAAGTAGAAAACCCTAACAATCCGCAGTTATTGGAAAAAGAAAGACCAATGGTTGGACAGGCTCCTTATGTGATCAATGCTGGTATACAGCATAACCTGTTGGATAATAAGATGGGAATTAATGTATTGTATAATAGAGTAGGTCGTAAAATTTATAAAGCAGGTGGGCAACAATTTCCAAGTGTATGGGAAAACCCACGTGATGTAATTGATTTTCAATTGAGCTATAAGCTTACTAAAAAGGCAGAGTTTAAATTCAACGCTGGTGATATCTTAAACCAAAGAAATGTATCGTATTTCGATAAAGACAATTCAAAAACGTATAATCCTGTAGCAAATGCAACATCAAGTACAAATGATCAGACTATAAGCAGTTACAAAGCAGGTAGCAATTACTCTTTATCATTCTCATATGTCTTTTAATTTAACATTGGCCTGTTAATCTTAACATGAACTTAAATTAACGTTAATAGGCAGGTTAAATGTCGTATGGATATTTGTATAACCAAAATAAAAATTAGAAGCGGGAATTAAAACCGATAAAAAAGAATTAAAACAAATAAAATCTGATGAAAAAACAATTATTATTTGCAGCTTTTGCATTACTATTAATAGTAACAAGTTGTTCAAAAAAAGTAGTAGATGATCCTATTGATCAAGGAAATGGTATGGTAGAGGTAAAAGGAGATATTTCTACAAATGTTAAATGGACTGCTGATAAGATTTATTTCTTAAAAGGTACAGTTTATGTAACTTCTGGTGCTACTTTAACTATTGAGCCAGGTACTATTATCAAAGGTGATAAAGTTACAAAAGGCGCTTTAGTAATTTCTCGTGGTGGAAAAATCATGGCAGAAGGTACAGTTGACAAGCCAATTGTATTTACTTCGGCTCAACCAGCTGGTGCAAGAAGAGAAGGTGACTGGGGTGGTTTGATTTTATTAGGTAAAGCACCTGTTAACCAAGGCACAGATGTATCTATTGAAGGTATAGCAGATGATGGTTCAGGTAAAGGTAAATACGGAGGTA
>DDEP01000189.1 GCA_002336465.1 Pedobacter sp. UBA1951 | reverse complement strand
GATGGTGTTAATGGTTTTGAACTATGGCAAACCGACGGCACCGAAGCAGGTACCACCATGGTGGCAGATATTTTTAACAGCAGCGGTAACTCTAATCCGATCAACCTTACCCTGAGCAATAAAATATTATTCTTTCAGGCTAACGATGGCATTACCGGCGAAGAATTATGGGCACTAAATACAGAGGGATCTCTACCTGTTGATCTGCTCAGCTTTAATGCCGTAACAAGATCAGAAGGCGCCTTGCTTACTTGGCGCACTACTGCCGAAAGCCAGAACGCACACTTTATCATAGAGAAAAGCACCAATGGCAAAAACTTTACGCCTATAGCCAAAGTACCGGGCAAAGGCACCGCTGCTGCCTACACCTTTATCGATACTAAATTGAACACTTCTTCTTATTATCGCTTAACCCAAGTAGATCTAAACGGTACGCCAACCGTATATCATAATATGATCAGGTTTGTACCTGCTTTGGGCAGCCAGATGATCACCGTTTACCCTAACCCGGTTACTTCTAAGTTGTATGTAAACACCACTAACCTAAAAGCTGGATCAACGGTAAAATTAATCAGTATTGAAGGTAAGCTGATCCAAACCCAAACCGCAAACGGCCAAACTTTGGTATTTGAGGTACAGCACTTACCTGCCGCCTTGTACTTGGTACAGTACAAAGAAGGGGATCGCTTGTACACCCAAAAAATAGCTAAGCAATAAGCACATAGCTTATCAATTAAATAGCTTTGATCGTTACGGCATCATGTCTGTAATGATCAAAGCTATTTTGCTTTTGGGTTGGTAAGTCTAGTTCGTTATTATATCGATTATTCTTCTAATACTACTGATTGGCTTTCTATAGCTTGTGGAAAAGCATCCGTTTCTTTATACTCAACTATGAGTTTACGCATGTGCCCCTTATTGCTAAAATGTTTATTTACGTTGATGGCTCTATCATGAAAATCTCCATTGTAATGAAATAGCCTAATGGATTTACAATTTTCGTGCTCAAAAATTTCCTTAAACATGGTACGGTCTGATAAACCACATGAATGCCCCATTACAAACACTTGGTAATTACCTCTATTTAAAAATCTTAATAAGTCACGGTAATTAGGTGTACGTAAATATTGATAAGATTTAATATGCTTAAAAAGCTCGTTATCATGGTGCTCTTCAAATTCTACATACTGTTTATCATGCTCATCACCAAAACCAAAAATAATGGGATTATCAGGACTGTTTAACTCTCCATGAATATGATTAACTTCAGGTCTATTAAACTTGCCACCATTTTTAACCAATTCCTCTTTATAGTTTGATAAAGTATTTGTGTAGTTAAAATTTAAGAAATATAAATTATGCTCTACTTCTGGTTTTATTGTTTTATCATATCCTAATTTTATAAGTACATCATCGTTAGACATGATAGAATCAAAATCAGAAACCTCAAAATTAGATTTAATTGCAGTTAAAAGCTTGGGGATAACTTTAATAGTTGATTGTTTTTGTTGTAGCGTTAAGTACTCTTCTAGTTTTTGCTTTAAAAAAGTAAACTCGTTATTTAACTGTTTTACCTTCTCCTTATCAAATAAGTTATCTTTAGCCTTACAAGCTTTAAGCTGATCGAAGTACTCATTTTCAATGTCAACCCAGTTGTTCTCAGTACAACACAAAATTAGCCCTTTAAAAAATTCAGATTTAAATTCTACCTCATGGGAAAGAATATTTGATAGCTTGGAATTTTGTTCTTGAGTAAAATGACTTACATCTTCATTAAGTTCAGGATTTAAATACATATGTAAAATCCCTTTATTGTATAGGAAGTTACAGAAACTTTGATTATTTAACATATGTCCCAAACTCATCAACCTGTAATGGTCTAATACTCTTATATAAACAAATTCGTTTTCAAAAGGTGTATTTTCGTATATACCAGCCTTATCAAAACAACTATCTAAATACCAAAAAATAAAATCCTTATAGCTTGTTTTTAAACCATGAGCTAAGTCAAAGCCATTACCAACTAGATTAATCTGTTCATAGAGTGCGTTAAAATACAGAGCTTAATAGAGCCTATCTTTTATGTCTTCCGTATTTATTACTTGTTCTGGTATTTTTGTATTTACCACCTTTATGTGAACTGCCTTTACCACTTTGGTAATGTCCGCCATGACTGGTGGTATGTTTACGGCCTGAATAACGAACTTGTGCAAATGAACTTACCGATAGGGATAGCACTAATGCTACCAATAGAAAATACTTCATAGAGCGTTTTTAATGTGAATGGTTAATTTAGTTAAACTAAAATAGTTATCGTGTTTAGAAAAGCAAATTATATACAAAATCAGTTTATTAAAATCAATACCAGTTCTTAAATTAGTCATTATATATGATATTTTAAAATTATAATATAACATACATTAACAACTGACAATAAAGCTTACTAGAAATACCATCCGTTAAAACAGATGATATTGAGAATTATTATCTTCTATTTCAACTAAATCTGTATATCTAATTTTAGGTTTTTTCTCACT
>DDEP01000074.1 GCA_002336465.1 Pedobacter sp. UBA1951 | reverse complement strand
TGTTATTGATGAAATCATTTTTCATTTCAGACAATTTTTTCTGCCTTACTATAGACATGATGGTATAAGTAAAAATAAAGATCAATATCAGTAATAAACCGGCCGAAGAGGCCAATGTTACAAACATATTACTTAAAATCAGGCTGGTTTTAGACGGAAAGCTCAGGTAGAGCATACCTGGATCGGCAATGGCAATATCGTTGCCAAAAACAACTTTTTGATAGGTATTTTTAGGCAACTGCTCATCATTTTTGTTGAGCACGTTCCTATATATGATACGCTCTTGATTTCTTGAAGGAGTTAACCAAAAACTATAGGGCAGATCAATATTACGACTGATCAATTCTCTCCTTATCAGCGTATCTAAATCAGCTTTACTGGGCACCCTATTCTCTAAAGGTACATCTTTGTTCTGCAGCTCTTTAGCCACATCCTGTACCAGATTATAGCTTGCCGTTTCATATATATTTAAAGTATCTGCATATAAACGCTCCAGTTCCATTTGGTATTTACGCTCTGTCTTGGCATCTTCAACTTTAAATTTACGGATCAGCTCAGGATCCTTGCTAGCTAGCGAAACTGTATAAGGCAAATAATTAGAGGGGTTAAGGACAATATACCTGATTGTATCGGGCAGGTTATTGATGCTGGGTAAGCGCCTTATACTGGCAATATTGGTAATAATGCGCCTATCAACTAAATTGCCGTTAACATCCTTAATGTCTTTAACTTCATATTTAAGACCATTACCTCCCGGATTTGGGTTTGTAAAAGCATGGTAAGTATCTTCACTGATGATGGTAGGTGAGAAATAATTGGCCCTGATCGCACTATCCTGAAAATTTAAGTAATCAACCAATTGCTGTTGTTGCTTGTATTTTCTGATGGCTTCATTTTCTTTGAACCTTACTTTAAAAGCAACAATAGAATCTGTTTGGCTTCTTATTCTAGAGGTATGCTCTCTTTGCGAGACCAAGTCTCTCTCATCAAAATGCTTTACCACATTGCGTTTTTGGATGGTGTTTACCACCGATGCAAGTGCTTGGTTTACATCCTGATCAAACAACTGCAATTTCAAGGAATAAGATTCCCTGATGTAAAACAACTGCATTACAAATACGCCCAAAAGGGCAACCGTCATTAAAGCCGTAATAATCCAGAGGGTTCTCTTTTTCATGTTATCTCATTCAAAAATAAGCAAGTAAGTACTAAACCCCTTTCATTTAACACTTTTTAACAGTGAAAAGTATAAAAAAAGCCATCCGGGAATTACTCCGAATGGCTCCAATTGTTTCCTTAAAAATTTATTAAAATGGCAAATCGTCTTCTTCAGCAGTCGCATTTAAATCAGCTGGTGCTGCAAAAGCCGGTTGAGCAGCCGGCGTAGCGGTATTGGTAAGGGCAGTTAAGCGCCAAACCGAAAGGGTGTTAAAATATGTGGTTACACCTTCTCTGTTTGTCCATGGTCTGCCACGTAGGTTAAAAGAAACTTCTACCTCATCTCCCGGTTTAACTGTATCAAATAAAGCTGTTTTATCTTGTGTAGCTTCAAATCTGATGTATTCAGGGTATTGTGGGTTTTCTACGTATTCTATAATTAAATCACGTTTTTTAAACGTTTCGGTTACTTGTTGTACAGCGCCAATTTCATGCACCTTGCCTTTAATTTCCATGTCAAATCTTTTTATTATCTCTCCAATCAAATCTCTATATTTTTATTGATAACTTCGCAAACGTTATGAAACAAGTTTTCCACACAAAAAGCAAGGTCATTGTAACCTGCAACAAAAGGTTATCTCCGTACCTAGAAAAAGAGATTATAGAACTTGGTTATGAACCGGTTAGGGTTTTTCAAACGGGTGTAGAGTTGAACATAACGCTTACCGAGTGTATAAAACTCAATTTGAACCTGCGCTGTGCAAGCCAGATCTTATATAGCATTCAAAGCTTTAAAGCTGATACACCAGCCGAATTGTATGATACATTGGTGCAACTGGAATGGGAAGAGCTTATTGATTTTGCAGGTTATTTCTCTGTAACATCTAATGTGAACAACGTACATATCACTACTCCTTTATTTGCCAATTTAAAGGTTAAAGATGCCATTGCCGATAGGATCAAAGCTAAAAAAGAGATGCGCCCCAACTCTGGCAACGAGGTTAACAAAGCTGTAATTCACTTATATTGGAAAGATAGCGACGCTGAAATTTTTATTGATTCTAGTGGCGAAACATTGAGCAAACATGGTTACCGCAAAATTCCGGGAAAAGCACCTATGCTGGAAGCTTTGGCTTCAAGTGTGATTTTTGCCACGCAATGGGATCAGAAGTCTCCTTTTGTTAACCCTATGTGCGGTTCTGGAACTTTAGCTATTGAGGCGGCTTTAATTGCCACCAACAGACGCCCGGGTTTGTTTAGGATGAATTATGGCTTTATGCACATTATAGGTTATGATGAACTGGTATTTTTTGCCGAAAGAAGGATATTGAAAGACCAAGTGGTAAAAAATACGGATATACAGATCTACGCCACTGATATTTCTGAGGATGCAGTTGATGTGAGCCGTAAAAATGCCAAAACTGCGGGTGTTGATCAGTTGATCAATTTTGAGGTGTGCGATTTTGCTGAAACGCCTGTACCTGAGAACGGTAAAGGTGTGGTTGTTTTTAATCCTGAGTACGGCGAGCGTTTGGGTACGCACCAGAAACTGGAGCTTACGTACAAGCGTATGGGCGATTTTATGAAGCAGCATTGCAAAGGCTACAGGGGCTATATTTTTACGGGTAATCCTGATTTGGCTAAGAAGATTGGTTTGAAAGCTGAACGTAAGATTGAATTTTATAATGGTAAACTAGATTGCAGGCTATTAACTTACGAATTGTATGATGGTACGCGTAGAGTGGATACGAGGTTTACGGATGGTGAAGGCCTAGAAAATTAGAAAAAGTTAGAATGGCAGTTAGATGGTAGGGTTGCATAGAACGGTATCGTTACACAATCAATTACCGTCATGCTGAACTCGTTTCAGCACCTACTGCATTAAAATAGAAACGGGATGAATTTCATCCCGTTTTTTTATTCAATTACTTTAAAATTCCTTTTAAAACGTCTTTATTACCATCAATCGGCTCGTCAATACGCAACCCTAAAATTTCGGCAATTAAAGGATAAACATGTACGTTTTCAAAAGCAGGTATTCGTACTCCTTTTTTAAAGGCAGGGCCCCAAGCCATAAAAGTGGCGTGCATATCTTTAACTACAGATGGGTCAAATCCATGGTGTCCAATACCCGGTTTATTTTTTGAAAATACTTTAGGCCAGTTAGGTATAACTAAAATATCTCCTATTCTGTTCATCTTATCTTCTTTGGCACTATAATGGAAATGTTCTGGCATTTCGGTTTTTAGGTAAACCTTGTAATTGTCTTTTTCGTTCTCTTTTAAGATCCGGTAGGTTGGCATAATATCGGCCGTATCTTTGGCGTGCATGCTTACCATTGTGCCTGATGCAGGGATTACAAATTTATCTTGATCTACGCCTTGTGGCAGAAGTAAAGGGTTTTCGGTGTCAACAGCCGTCATGCCATGATCAGAAACAAAAATGAAATTAACCGGCAATTTTGTGGTCTTTACCATTTCTGTTAATTTATAAATCACCGAATCTACACTTTTCACTTCTTGTTCAGTTTGTGGTGCATCAGGTCCATAACGGTGACTGGTATGATCGGGCTCAGAAAGATAAAAAGTAATAAAATGCGGCCTACGATCCTCGGGCATACTCAGCCATTCTTTTACTTTCTGTATTCTGCTATCGGTACTGATTTTCTCGTTATAATCATAATAATAGGTTGGGCGCACATTTTGTATATCGGCTTCAGAACCTACCCAGAACATACTTGCCGAAATCATATTCTGTTTTTCGGCCAATACCCATAAAGGCGTTCCGCCATACCAGCTTCCGTCTTTCACTTTATCTTTGGCGCCCATGCTGTATTTTTCGTTCTTACTTTTATCATAAAAGGTATTGTTTACCAAACCATGCTTGGATGGGTATAAACCTGTAACCAATGTATAATGATTTGGAAAAGTAAGCGAAGGGTAAGAAGGGATCATAGACTCTGCCCATACCCCGCTCTTACCCAGTTTCAATAGGGTTTCTGGCTTGTACTTTTCGGCATAATCATGTCTGAAACCATCGGCAGAGATCAGGATTACATAGGGTTTCTGCTGCTGAATTTTGCTGTTCTTGCTTTGCTGATTAATGTGTTGTGTGGTATCTGCTTGGGCCATTGCAGCATTCGTAAGCATGCAAAAACCTAAGTACAAAAACCATTTTCTCAATAGGGTATTTACTAAATTGTTCATCGTGCTATTTGTAAATTTCGTTTAATAAAAATGCCAATCTCACACCTGCTTGTGCAATTCTTTTCTTCACTATATCGGCATGTTTAGGATAATAATTGTAATCAAATTCTGGATTTTCGGCAGCTTCTTTGTAAAGCTGTTCGCTGATCTGGTAAGATTCATATACCCATTTTAAGATGTCTTCTTTTTGCCATTGCTTAACTTCTTTTTTCTTATATACATCGCACGCTTTTGCTAGCTCTTTATAGGTTAAGCCCTGATAGTCTATTAAACTGCTATCCCATAAACCATGTAGGTTGGTTTCTTTGCGCATTAGTTTTACTTTAACAGCATTACCGCCTAGATCTTCGGCTCTGCCCGTATGCATAGGTTGGTGCAGATCACCTACCAAATGCACTAAAAACTTCAATGCAAATATTTTATCTTCTTTACTTTTAACAGGGTCTTTAAGGTTAGCCATACAGGTTAGAAGTGCTTTGTAAACGTTGTCTTTATCCATGTTCTTAACCTGTTGGTTAAATGCTTCTTCACTAAGGCCATGAGGTAGGTTTACATAATGCCAAGGGGCGGTATAAGCATATTGCTGATAAGGCCTTATCTCATCGGGGTAAGTACTTACCATAGCCAAAGATTCTGTGCCCAACAAATCTTGCACGGCATTCTTCGCTTTGTGGGTTAAATGATTTTCGGCAATCTGCCCAATGGCACGATGCCCAATTACACCCCACGATAGCAGGATAAAAGCCAATATTACTACGGCTAAGGGGAAAATTATTTTCTTTATCATTATTTGATCTTTAAAAAAAGATGCTCGGAAATTTTACCTGTATGGCAAAAATCCCAAGCACCTTTTCAGGTAAAAAGTTTAATTAAATATGTATCTAAATCCAAATTGCATACGCCATGTAGAGGCTGTACTTACTACATCTCTGTAACCTTTAGATATGAGGAGGTTACGATCTGTAGCCAATTTAAATGTAGGTTTTACGGTTCCATTTGGATCAAGGTCTGCTACGTTGGTTGGCGTTAATATTGAAGAAGTTCCAAATGTACGTTGTACTCCCCAATTGCTATTTAACAAGTTACCAAAGTTCAACACATCCCAGCTAAATTGCAAAGTATTGCGTTTACCACCAATATTAGTGAATATATCTTGTTGGAACTTGAAATCGAACTGGCCGTTAAAAGGTGTAATTGCTCCATTTCTTTCGGCATATTGTCCTTTTCTGCCGCGAAGGTATTTATCATTTTCGATATAGCGGAAAAAGTAATCGCTTTGTTGCTTAGCTGTATAAGTTACGGCATCTGTTCCGGTACCTATGGTTAATGGCACAAAAGTAATTTCTGAGGCATCTTTTGGTACATAAATCAAGCTGCTTCCACCTCCATCTCTGGTAATGTTTGTAGAATAAACATAAGATGTACGTCCGTTTGAGCCATCATAAACTAAAGTAATTTGTGTACCTAGCTTCTTGATAAACTCTTTACGGTAATATACCGATGCAATTACACGATCCGGAGAAACGAAACCTGAATAGCCTAACTCTGGGTGGTTAGCACCATTTACTGTAGTTACACTTTGCCAAGCCGAAAGGGTTTGATCTCCTCCGCCTTCAAACAAACTTTTGGCTTCGCTCTTTACATAAGAAACCGTCGCACCAAAACCACCTGCAAATTTCTTGCTTAACGTAGCTGTAACCGAATAATACCAGCCTTTACTAGAGTTATCTAAAACGATTACGTTGAAAGCTCCGGGTTGCGCTGGTTTTGGATTGCCCGTAGTAGGCGCAATTACAGTTCCGTTAGGCACGGCCTGTCCGTTTAAAATAGGGTTAATAAATTTATTGGTATTATCGCTAGGGTAAATTAAACGGTGATCTGGATAATCTTTAATATTTAATGCTGTTGGTTCTATGAGATTGGCATTACGGAAATAAACCGTACGCAAATCTTTGTTGTAAATACCTTCTATACTACCGGTAATACCTCCCGGAAGTTTAAAATCAAAAGCTAAACTGGTTTTAAATACAGAAGGCATTTTTAAATCTTTATCCATTACCGTAATAGGATTTGGCAACACCGTACCCGCAGTAGGTGGCGTAGCCGGGCGGTAAGCGCCAATGTTAGGATTGAATGCTCCCGGGGTATTGTTTTGCCCTGAATAGGTTTCTGTAATTTGCAGCATACCTGCATCCGCAGCTTGCGCTACGATCCATACGTTAGGGATTTTTCCGGTAAAGATACCTGCCCCTCCTCTAAGTTGTAAGCTACGATCTCCTTTTATATCCCAGTTAAAACCTAAACGAGGTGAAATTGCCACTTTAGATTTGGGCAAATTACCTGTATTTAATTTCTCGCCATGCGCAAAAGTTAACTGAGAAACCAAAGGATGTTCTTTTAACACATTTGGATAAGTACCCAAATCAAAACGAACGCCTGCTGTTACACGTAAACGATCGGTAACAGAAATCTCATCTTGCCCGTAAGCAGAAAACTGCCAGAATTTATAAGAAGGAAACGCCTGCTCATAATTTGGTGATAAAGAATAAGTTTGCGCAAACTCGATAGGTTTGGCGCCATTTACAAAATCATCCCATGAGTTAAAGGTATAATAGCTTGTTGCAAAACGCTGAAAACCGTTTTTAGTAACATTGTAATCTACTTGAGCACCTGTTGTAAAATTATGTTTGCCCACAGACCAAGTTAAATAGTCATTTAACGAATATACCTGCACATCTCTAAGGTTGCCATAAGTAAACGGTTCGTAACCAAACGTAGTAAATGGTGTAGGTTGCGAGTTTCCTTCGGCCTTTAAAATATCTACCAATGGAAAAACTTGGCTATCAGAACTTCTCGGATCGTTCTGGTTTGTATAAGAAGCGCGTAAAGTATTGTTGTATCTATTGGCTATTTTGCTGTTCAACTCTGCTGTAATAGAGTACAAATTGCTTTCTTGGTAGTAGTTTGAGTTTTTAAAAGGCAAAGCGCTGCTTCCTGTACGTGAACCTCCTCCCGGGAAATTACCCAATGGACTTCTTGAGCCACTTACAAAAGACGGACTCTTGGTTTTTACATAACTACCTCTAATGTTAAAGCGGTTGTTGTTGTTGATATTCCAGTCTAAGCGAGCCAATAAATTTGTACGTTCTGTTTTAAAGCCATAACCTTGGTATGGACCAGTTTCATAACCATAATGCTCTCTTAAATATTTGCTGATCATATCTAACTCTGCCGCTGTTGGGCGCACCACATTAGGGCCTCCCGTACCATATGGCGCTTCTGGTGTAGCAGCAACTCTAGTTTGCCCCGGTCTGTTCTGGTCTTCTCTTTCTGCGTTCACAAAAAAGAAAAGTTTATTTTTCATGATTGGACCTCCCAGTCTAAATCCAAGGGTTTGGTAGCTTTGATCGGTAGGCATATCCAATTCTGGATAGTTGCTTACTTTACGTCCTATTTGTTTCTGATTTCTAAAATAAGTATAAGCAGAACCCGAAAAATCGTTGGTACCAGAACGGGTAACGGCATTGATAGATCCGCCGATAAATCCTGTTTGTTTTACATCATAAGGCGTAACATTAACCGATATTTCTTCTAAGGCATCTATAGAAACCGGGTTACCATTACCAGGCAAATTGTTACCGATACCAAAATTGTTGTTAAAATCGGCCCCGTCAACGGTTACATTATTCTGGCGAGAGTTACCTCCGCCAATACTTACGCCATTAGATTGAGGTGTTAGCCTGATCAGATCATTTAAACTGCGGTTCAACGTAGGCAAAGCCTCAATTTCTTTAGTAGATAAATTGGTTGATGTTCCGGTGCGGTTGGCATTTAATGTTGAGTTTTTTAATGCTCCCATAATTTTAACCTCTCCCAATTGCTGTCCGTTTTCATCCATGGTAAGGTTTAATAGGTACGGATCTCCTAAACCTATATTTATGTTCTCTATTACTTTAGGTGTACGGCCCACGTAACTGATCTGTATGCGGTACGGACCACCAGGTCTTAAGTTAGGGAGCGTATAACGTCCATCTTTGTTGGTACTCCCGGTATAGGTTGTGCCCGAAGGTACGTGAACAGCCTTTATGGTTACCCCAGAAAGTGCCTCTTTAGTATCGCGTACGGTTCCGGTCAAAGTGCCAGTTGTAATTTGCGCATGAACGCCCAATACTGCGAATAATAAAAGTAAACAAGTAAATAGTTTCTTCATTTTGTTTTTAATTTACATCACCATCTTCCACCTTAGAAGATGCGGAAACAAAATTGAAGCAACCAGATAAAGCCTGTATTACTACGCTATTAACGTACATTAAACTATGTATAAAAGCCGTTACAGTTACAAATAGTAAAGAAACCCTTTTAAAAAACTAATAAACAGAGGCTTATAAAATCAATTGGAAGAAAAAAAGAAAGCAACCCTAAAACCCGGTTAATTTAAAGCTAAACTTATATTAAATGGAGGTTTAGGGAAGGTTAACCATCCTATAATCAGCAAGTGCTCTCCCGTTATCTCTAAAAATTTACGGCTTACTTCTCATAATATATACACACAATGGAGCAGAGGTAGCATCTTTAGAATACCTATTTCTCAATGCTTACCTGTGGTATTTTTATATCCACACTTCGCACCGGGATATATTGAATTGCCCTTTCTTTTCCACTGTCGGTAACGCCAATTACAGCAGGTTTCTCGGTATTATTAAACCAGATGGAACATTGCTCGGTCAGTTCCATATTTTCAGTTAAACCGGCTTTGGCTGCATTGCTGCCAGATGTTAAGCCTACAATCTTTCCTGCTGCTTTGCTCGATTCATAATCAAATCCAAGGTCAAATACTTTATTAACCCTTAAGGTGTCCATATGATAAAGTTTGCTGGCAAATAGCAACTGGCCTAGCATTGCATTATTGCCCACATTGCATTGGTTGGTGGCAGCCAGCGTTATAGAATCACTAAAGCTATTAACAAGCTTATTGAACTTGTTATTTGAAAATACCATGGAAGGTTTGCTTTCTGT
>DDEP01000114.1 GCA_002336465.1 Pedobacter sp. UBA1951 | reverse complement strand
CATGATAAGGTTCTGCTGGTTTCTCTATTTTAACTCCAGCCACCCCACCTTCTTTTACGCCTATATTTATAATAGAATGCCCTTTAGCTGTTAGCATATGTGCAGCTTTATAAGCATATCTTTCTGGGTTGGTACTTGCTCCTATAATTAATGTCTTTTTCATGCTGATGCTTTATATAATATAAACGTTGTTTCTTCTTAAAAGTTTACCAATGCGTTGGCACAGTTTATCCCATCTATTGCAGCGGATACAATACCTCCTGCATAACCTGCTCCTTCGGCACAAGGAAATAAACCTTCTACTTGTGGATGCTGCAAAGTTTCTTTATCACGTGGAATACGCACGGGTGATGATGTTCTACTCTCTACCCCTACTAGAATAGCTTCATTGGTATAGTAACCTTTCAGTTTTTTACCAAACTGCGGCAAGGCTCCTTTTAAACTGTTACTTACAAAATCTGGTAGGATATTATCTAACATTACACTTTTTGTACCTGGCAGGTAAGAGTTTTTAGGAAGATCTAAGGATAAACGATTCTCAACAAAATCTACCATACGCTGAGCAGGCGCTACTAAATTACCTCCACCAGCTTCAAAAGCAGCCTGTTCTATCTGTGCCTGAAAATTTAGCATGCGCAAAGGATCGTATCCCGGTACATCTTCCAATGTAATCTGCACTACCGTACCTGAATTGGCATAAGGATTATTTCGTTTAGATGGCGACCAGCCATTAACTACAATCTCGTTATCATAAGTTGCACAAGGTGCAATAATACCTCCGGGGCACATACAAAAAGAAAAAACACCTCTATCGTTTACTTGTTGCACCAAGCTATAATATGCAGGCGGCAAGAACTCACTTCTAATATCGCAATGGTATTGGGCAGCATCTATAACAGATTGCGGATGTTCTATACGTACGCCTAAAGCAAAGGGTTTTGCTTCAATCAAGATATTTTTCTGATGCAACAGATGGTATATATCACGTGCCGAATGTCCAGTTGCCAAAATAATCGATTTAACATAAATCTCTTTTTGATGGTTTACTTCTACTCCTTTTATTTTACCTCCTTCAATAAGGAGATTGGTTAGCTTGGTATCAAAATGTATCTCTCCCCCTGCATTCAGGATTGTTTCGCGAATAGCAGTGATGATGTGAGGAAGTTTATTGGTACCAATATGCGGACGGGCATCCATCAAAATATCTTCTGATGCACCATGATCTACAAAAATCTGCAGTATTTTATTTATATCTCCACGTTTATTGGAACGTGTATATAATTTACCATCTGAATAAGTACCTGCTCCCCCCTCGCCAAAACAATAATTAGATTCGGTATTTACCACTCCCTGTTTGTTAATAAGCGCCAGATCACGACGACGTTGCTTAACATCTTTTCCTCTTTCTATAATAATAGGTTTAACCCCATTTTCAATACATTGCAAAGCAGCAAATAAGCCAGCAGGTCCGGCACCTACTATAACTACTGATTTTGCAGAACCTACATTAGGGTATTGCCTTAAAGAAATTTCAGGGGCAAAATCTTCGTCTATATAGACACGTACCAATAAGCGAAAAATAACTTTCCGTGAACGTGCATCAATAGACCTTTTTAAAATCACATGTGATTTTACCCGTTCTGGATTAATTTTTAAAGCTTCGGCTGATTTTTTAGCTATGGTAAACGACTGCTCTACCTGATGCGGGAGCAAAGTAATCTCTATTTCTTTTTGCATATTTTGGTCGAGTTTTTATCTCGATACACAACAAAGATACAGATTACTATTTTTCTTAGATAAAAAACTAATCATCAATTTGTACTGCTATTAAATGAATTAGTTTCTGAGAAAATCACTATTCCTATAAAGAGAATTTGCTGAAATAACTATTCTATGGCCTACGGTGCTATAAGTCAACGAAACAAAGTTACTTCAACAAATTCTCTCTTTTTATAGGGAAACTGAACTATTTCTTATCAGTTTTTTTATTCTTAACATATTGTTCTAACCAACGGTCTTGCTCCCAAAAAGTATGTAGCACTGATTCTCTACTTCTGTATCCATGAAACTCATTTGGCAACATAACCAATCTAACTGTGCCCCCATGTCCCTTAATTGCGCTATATAGGCGTTCACTTTGGATAGGGAAAGTACCCGAGTTGTCATCAATACTTCCATGTGTAAGCAATAATGGAAGTTTAATTTTATCGGCATAGATGAAAGGCGACATTTTGTTGTAAAGCTCAGGAGCTTGCCAATAAGTACGCGTTTCTCCCTGAAAACCAAATGGGGTAAGCGTACGATTATAAGCCCCACTACGTGCAATACCCGCAGCAAAAAGTTTAGTATGTGCCAATAAGTGTGCTGTCATGAATGCACCATAAGAGTGTCCGCCAACGCCAACACGATTTCTATCTACAACCCCCATACCAGCAACGTAATCAATTAACGCCTCGGCATTTAAAGTAATTTGCTCTATAAAGGTATCATTAGGCTCTGTTTTTCCTTCGCCAACTATAGGCATATCTGCTTGATCTAATATTGCATAACCCCTAGTTACCCAATATACCGGCGAGCGAAATGCCAGTCTGGTAAAACGATAAGGAGAACCTTTAACCTGACCTGCTGCTTCGGCAGTTTTAAACTCACGTGGATAAGCCCAAACCAAGGCTGGTAAAGGACCATCTTCTTTTTTATAGCCTTTTGGCAAGTACAATACCGCTGATAGTTGTATACCATCTTTACGTGGATAAGATAACAGCTTTTTCTCTACTCCTTGTAAGCTTGGGTAAGGATCACCAAAATTGGTCAATACTTGTTCTTTTTTGTTTTTTGCATTGATTACAACGTAATTGGCTGGTACAGATGCTGTTTCTCTTGAGATGTAAATACTTCCGTTATTGTTAAAGAATACTGGGCTCTCAAAATAAGGCGCTTTAGATTTAAACAAGGTATCTTGCTTATTGGTCATCAAGTTCCATTTCATCAAGAAAGGGCGATCACCCAAAGGCGAAGCTCCGGGCCCTATGGTAAAAACAATAGGTTGGGTTCCTTTATCAAATAGAACGGTGCCATTGGCATTTTGTACAAAACGTCCCGGATCGGTATAGGTATTTTCAGAAGATCTTTTTTCCATCTCTTTAATAATGGCTCCCGTTTCTGGGTTAATCACCATCATTTTCTCTGTTCTGTCTTTTCTATTATTCTCAGAAATGATTGCATATTTTTCATTTCCCCACTGAACGTTTCCTAATCTTTGCCCTTCACTAGAAGTAAAAATTTTGGTTCCTGCAGCTGTAAAAGGTGCTTTTAAAGTATATAATGAGGTGCGTTCTTTATTTCCTTTCCCTTCAGTTTCTGTCCAAGTGAGTGTTGCTGGCGCATCGTTTCTCCATGAATGTCCTCTTTGTCCTCCTGTTGCACCATCATATCCTGTTGCAGACATAGCCAGTTCTTTCACAAAATTGCCATTCGCATCTAATACTGCTGTTTGAAAAGGAAAAGAGTTAATAGGAACCAAATAAGAATAAGGTCGTTTAACGGTTTGAACCATTAAGTAATTGCCATCTGGTGAATACTTAGTACTACGATAAATGGCAGGAGTACCAACTTTAGTGGTTTGCCCATTTACATCAACCAATTGAAGTTGAGAAGTTAAATAATAATCCATCAGAATCTCATCATATTCATTCTGCAATAAATATTGATAAGTTCTTGAAGGGGTAACCACACCTAGATTTTCTTGAATGATAGGTCCTGTTGGTACAATATCCTGTACAGGTTTAGCTCCACGGTTAGCAGGAATAAATTGAGCAAGGATATGTTTGCCATCTGGTGCCCATTGTAAGGTTTCTCCATATGCATCGTTAAGCAGGCCATTGGTTAACCTCATTGCTTTTAAATTAATCACATCTGCTACCCATAATTCTACTCCGGTATAGGTATTATTACTAAAAGCAAAATGAGTACCTACATCATTCCATGAGATATTGGTTATCCTCATGTCTGTTGGCATTCCGGCAATTTTCAATTCTTTCCCGGTTTTCACTTCTTTAAGTACCAAATCCTGATAAACCCCAGAAACTTCTGCTTCGGTTGAATTATTTGCCGGATTAACTTTAATTCCAGCAATACCTAAAATAGGTTGTGCCACTTGTTTTATTGGAGCATAGCCCGGAGCCTGAACAAGTAACATCATGGCGCCATTTTTACTAAATATGGCGATAGGTGTTTCTGGAGCATCTACAAGATCTACAATACTTTTAGGTGGTACTTGGTATTTTAGATTGTTCTGGGCAAAACTTAGGGTAGAAAAGCTTGCTCCAAGAACAATAGCCAGAAAAGATTTTTTTATAAATAAATTGTATTTCATTTTCTAAAAACTATTTCTTTAGGTATAAATTGTTAAATAACATCTTAAAAGTTCCATGTGATTGGGCACGGAAAGTAATTTCAGGTGTGTAAACATGCAAGGCACCTTTGCCTATTGGCGCAACAAATGCAACTACACCTTCTTTAAGATACGATTGCCCCCAAGCCCATCCACTTCTTAAGGCTTCTTCTTTGCCAAACCAAGCTAACGACTTGATGCCTTTAGCATCAGCATCTATTTTAAATAATGGGCTATTATCGAAAATCATGTCAACTTCTGCAGGCATACCCCAGTTATCTGACGCTTCTGTATCAACATAAGTTTTTAATATACTACCTGGGATATAGAACTTATCAGATGGCAAGGAAACTTCTTTACCATTTTTTGTTTCTACCAAGGCATTTTTAACTGGTAAATTTAAATGATAAGCTAAAGCTGTACTGCTACCTACGGTAACTACGTTCCCTCCATTTTCCATAAAGGTTTTAAGTTGTGGAATAGATTTCTCTACGGTAACACTGCCCAATCTGTTTCTAAATTCTTCTGGAACATCTTCTGGTTTAGGTCCACGACCCATTCCTCTGCTCATACCAGCATTGCCATAAGGTGGAATTCCTCCTCCTATAAATAGAATTACATCATATTTAGCGTTTAGATTGCCGTTATCAATATCTTGTGGATAGATAACTTGAAAAGGAAAATGGAATTGTTCAAACATCCATCTAACCCAGCCTGATGGCATAGAGCCTCCATATTGATCAAATAAAGCAATACGTGCGCGATTTAATTGCAACATATCCGCTGGTTTTTTGCTCACGGCTTTTGCAGCTGTTCCAAATTCCAATCCTGCATTTTTCAAGATGTTAAAGCCTTTGGCAGGAATATAAAATGATCCTTCAGGCATGTTATCTTGGCTTTTATTGATTCTATATACAGGTATATTAGCTTTTAAAAGTTCATTTACAGCAATAAAAGAATTGTTAATATTTGCACTCAATAAGAAACCTGCTGAAGATGCAGCAGTTGTTTTTGCTGGCATGGCTTGTAATACACCATAACCCACACGCTCAAAAGGGCCGTTAAATGCATCCAGAATACGATCAAATTTTACTCCCATTGAAAAAGCCAAGGTCCAGCCTGCAGCATCATAAGGACGTACTGGAGGGCCACCCGGATACTGAAAATCATTAGGGTGATCTTGTGGCTCGAACATATCTAGTACGTGTGGGCGGAATGCCTGATTTGTTTTCACGATGTAAGAACCTGCAGGGTATGCTTTTCCGTTAACCGTAAAAGCCGCCGTAGCACGTTCTACCAGCACACCAGATTTTATCAAAGCATTAACAAACTTCACTGCAGTTGGAAAATCGGTCTGATCAGCAGAAATAATATATCCTCTAGCATCACGATAGATAGGGTTTTTCAGCACATCATCGTAATATTTCATAGGAATTTGAGTACCTCTACCTGCATCAGCTGCTATTTTCCCATCCTTTTTATCTTTATTATAAGCAGCTTCGATAGCGGCAATATATTTAGGCTGTAAAGTCCAAGTATCTTTATTTCCTTTCTCTATTGCATTACGCCCCATTACATATATATTATATAGTAATTTATCGCTCATTCTGCTGGCATAATCAAGTACGCCATAGTTTAAGGATACAGAGTAGTCAATAGAGGTTCTAAATTTCCAAGCCTGCGGCAATACCGGGAATGGAGTGGCATTGTTAGGAATCAATCTTTGTGGAACAAGCGGAATTTCGGATGGCGTAGGATTACCTGCTATTTCTGTAAGCAAACCAATCATGTTGTGAAAATATGGAGTAGTTCTCAAGCCTCCATTCCACCATGTTGAATATACAGAACCTGCCAATCTGGTATAACCCGGTTTTCCTTCGGCATTAAGCCTGTTGATCATAGATGCAGAAACACCATCAATTCCTGTAATCAGTAAAGGATCATAAACAAAGTTAAAAGGATCTCTATATGGAGGTCCAGCCACTACTGCGCCTGCTGGAGCCGACTGGTGATGATTATAAATAATCTGCGGCATCCATTCTATGTACTGTTGCCTTGCAATATTGGCACTCTCGCTCATATTCATCATATAAAAATCGCGGTTGTTATCGTGACCAACATATTTTTGATATAGACGAGGAATGCTCATATTCTTTTTAGCATCGTTTTTTTCAGACATGTACCAATTGGAAACCAATTCTTGTCCATCAGGATTTACCTGAGAAAGCAGAATGATCACATTATCCAAAATCTTCATGGTTTCTGGATCGGTACGACTGGTTAAAGTATAATAGGTTTCCAAAAGCTGCTGAGTTGCTACCGTTTCAGTAGCATGCAAGCCTCCGTCAATCCATATTATAGGCTTACCTTCTTTAGCAAGTTGCGCTGCTTCCTTGTCACTAAGATTCTCTGCCCGTGCCAGTTTCTGAGATATTTCTTTATAACGATCTATTTTTTTCAGATTTTCTGGCGAAGAAATGACCATTACATATTGATTGCGGCCTTCTTCTGATTTTCCGATTTCTTTTAGCAATACCCGATCAGAAACCGAAGCTACTTTTTTAAAGTAGGCTTCGGCCTGTGTATAATTTGCCAGTTTATAATCATCACCTATGTTAAAACCGAAAAATTCCTTAGGCGTTGGAACGACTTGAGCTTTTGTTGGCATAATGCCAACAAAAGCTACAAAAACCGAACTCCAAATAATTTTTTTATAATTCATAATTTACTTGGTTTATTTATTATCTGTCATCAATTTGTTCAATATCAGTTCGTCAATTGAGATCGGGAAGATATAATTTGGAGCTGAAGGGGATGCCGCTGGAATAGAATGTGCTGGTTTAGCAGGGATATCAAGTCCCAAACGCATGATGTCTGAATTTCGGATTCCTTCACCCAAAAACTCTATCTGTCTTTCTTTAAGGATTGCTGCAAGAAATTCGGCATTATCTGCAAAGCTAGCTACCGTATAAGTAGTTGTTTTGTCTGATCTGTTTCTTACCGCATTAAGTAAAGCAACTCCTCTTGCATCTACTGTAGTAGTGGTACGTGCAATGGCCTCCGCAAGATTTAACATTACTTCTGAATAGCGAATAACCGGTGCATAGTCTAAATAAGGAGTAGCCTGACTAAACTTAGTTAGCCATAATTTACCCGTAAGAGGTCCTTTAACAAGGAACTTACGTCTATCATCAGCTGTGGTCCATGTTGGATCGGCAGGAATACCATTTGGGTTAAGTGAATAGTTTGCAGAACCATTACTTGTAGCAGAACCTCCATCTGTTTTTCCCGGAAGGTAATAGTTACCTAAAGCAGTACCTGGCCTATCATTTGTAGTAAATGGCATCGATAAAACAGATTCTGTTGTATTATAAGAACCGCCAAAAACAGCTTGTATGCTTGCATTTAATGTATTCTCTACACCCGATGTTGCTTTAAATGGTGCTGCTAACGATACAATTTTGTCTGCTTCTGTTTTTACCATAGGGTAATCTTGCATGCTCAAATACACCTTAGTTTTTAAAGCTATTGCAGTATTTCTATGCGCTCTGGTGGTATTAAAATCTGCCGTCGAATATTTTAAAGGTAAATTCTGTTCAGCAAAATTTAAATCATCTATAATCTGTTCATAAGTTTTTTTCACACTACTTCTTGCTAAATCAAAATTGCCGCCACCAGTATTTCCTTTTAATCTTAATGGTAAGCCCGGTTTAGAGCCTGCTCCGTTCAAATAAGGCTGGGCATAAAGTTGCAGCAGATAATAATATGAAATTGCTCTTATTAATCTGGCTTCTGCTATATAATTTTTACTTTTCGCATCGCCTACTACAGTTGTTCCATTAAATGTTGTCATGCCGTCAATAAATACATTGGCAGCATTAATAGCTTGGTAACCAGCTTCCCATATATCCTTAACATCGTTTGTTGTAGTTTGGGTCTGTAACTGATAGGTTGTGGCCCCAACCGCTGCATTCAGATTTGTTGAAATAAAATCTCCTGAGCGAATATCTGTTGCAATAAAATAAAATGAACCTAAAAAGCTACCCGCTTTTAATCTAACATACAAGCCATTTACCTGCGCTTCGATACGTTCAGGAGTAGCAAATGCGTCGATATCTGTTATCAATGTAGTTGCTTTCGGATTCAATTTTTCATTTTTCTTACACGAAGTAAAAAGCATCATCCCTATACCTACAATAAGTACGGTCCTGACATTAAATCTATATATTGTTGATCTTTTTATCATGATCTTTTAATTAATGAATATTCAATTTTAATTACCTACTCTAATTTTAGAAGCCAAAGTTTAATCCAAAAACAAAGGTCCTGGCATTTGGCGATTGGTTTTTATCTATACCTTGCGAAATTGCATTGTTTGCATTTGAAGTAACTTCAGGATCAAAACCAGTATATTTAGTTAACATAAATAAGTTTTGTGAACTTACATACACTTTGGTATGAGATAATTTAAGTTTGCTCAAGAAGCTGTTTGGTATATTATAAGATAACATTGCGCTCTTTAGCCTTAAATAATCGGTAGAACTTACATTGATATCCAATGGAAGCGTATTACCGTTAGAAACATTATCTCCATTTACAATTCTCGCAATGTCAGTTACATCTCCTGGTTTTTGCCATCTGCGAAGCATATCAACCGAGTTATTCCAGAAACGGTTATCACGCATTGTTGCCTGTGTACCATTCATCATATAACCGCCCAATTGATAAGTAATTAATACGTTTAACTCAAAACCTTTGTAATTAAATACGTTTGAGAAACCACCGAATACTTTAGGTGCCGATTGTTTATAAATCACTGCATCAGCAGCAGGTGTAATTGCAGGTGCACGGGTATTGTCTTCATATGACCATTGGTATGGAGATGGAGCTCCTGCGCCGATCACTTGTTGATACAATACTTTTTTGCCTTCGCCATTAATAAAAATACGTCTTCCTGATGCTGGATCAACACCTCCGGTACGGATAGCGTAAATCATACCAGCAGAATAGCCCGGAAGAGTGATGGTAAATCCATCATTAGAACCTACGATAATGCTTGGTACGCCATCAGCAAGCTCCAATACTTTATTTTTGTTGGTGGTAAGGTTAAACGAAGAATTCCAGCTAAACTTATCTGTTCTCATAGGAAAACCACTTAAAGTTAGCTCAAATCCAGTATTATACATTTTGCCTACGTTTTTAAGGATCGTATTGTTAGAAGAGTTAGGCAACCCTACCGATGGAGGAAGTGGAACTCCAAAAATCAACCCGTCAATATTGTTTTTGTAATAGGCAATCTCTCCTATTATCTTACTTCCAAACAAGCCGAAATTAACACCTATATCTGTCTTTTTACTGGTTTCCCATTGCAGATCAGCATTTCCGGTTGCCGAATAGATTAAACCTGCTTGCCCACCATACAAACTGGCTGAATAGGTATTGATGGCTCCAAAATCACTTAATCCACCAATATTACCCACTTTACCATAACTGGCACGTAGCTTAACATTATTAAATACTTTATTTATACTTGAGTTAGCCCAAAAATCTTCTTTAGAAATATCCCAACCGCCAGACACGCCCCAGAAATTACCTTTCTTATTGTTGACTCCCAAGGCAGAATATTCATCTTGTCTATAATTGGCCGTAGCATAATATTTCTGTTTGTAGTTATATTGCAATCGACTAAACAAAGAGAACAAATAATTATCAAATACGCTATTTGCTGTACCGCTTATCGCTACGTTTTGCCATCCACCTTGAATATTATTATATAAAGGGTCTGTTTGTCCGGTACGTGATAAACCAAAGCGATTACCTTTAGTAGTTTGTTCTTCTTCTCCTAATAACAAAGAGAAATTATGTGACTTTCCAAGGGTTCTGTCGAAAGTTAAAGTATTGGTCCAAACAACACGTTCTCTTGTAGTTTGTATGCTCGAAGCACTACCATTACTAGATATTGCCTCTCCGCTATATGGACTCGAATAGTTTTCATTTGTTCCATATCTGTAATCAATACCATAAATTGACTGAGCAGTTATCCATTTTAACGGATTAATCTTAACAAAAGCACTAGATTGTATATTATTTACCTTACTATTTGAATAATTGGCATCCATAGAAACTACAGGATTATAAAATCCAAGTCTCGATTGCGAAGATAAGTGCCCATTATTATCCATAATACCAATAAATCCGGCTGAGTTAGAGTTAAACGAACCATTGGCATTATAAGGTCCCACAATTGGAGCGCTGATAATGGCTATTCTAGACATACCGCCAGAAGCAGAAGAGTTACCCCTAGATCCGCTAGACATGGCCGAACCATTTAATTCGTTATTATAATTTATTTTAGCACCTAGGCTTAACCAAGAGGTTGTTTTATTGTCAATATTAAACAAAACCGATTTTTTGTTAAAATTGGTCTGCCTAAATATCCCATTTTGATCTGTATAGCCTATTGACCCATAATATTTAGTTGCATCTGTAGCTCCTGAAATATTTAGGTTATTAGTGGTTGAGACACCCGTTTGGTACACATAATCATACCATCTGGTATCGATTTGATTTCCATATGCATCTAATGAATATCCATAATAATTGGTGCTTGCATTGTAAGTACCCTCATTTCTTAAGCCTTCGTTCTTTGTTTCGATATACTGAGCAGCATTTAACAATTTAGGAAGGTTGTATACTGTATTGATCGAAACATTTGAAGAAAAATTAATTTTGGCTTTACCCACTTTACCTTTTTTTGTTGTAATAAATACTACGCCATTTGCTGCACGGCTACCATAAATACTTGTTGCAGCAGCATCTTTTGCTATATCTATACTTTCAATATCATTTGGATTGATAGAAGATAATGGATTGTTTTCTGTATTTCCAGAACCCGAATCGTCATCAGTTGTAAAACTCGGTATCCCATCAATTACAATAAGCGGATAAGAACTCAGTGATAAAGAGTTGGTACCTCTGATACGAAATACCGGAGCTTGGTTTAGATTTCCTGAACCAGCAACAATGTTTACCCCGGCTGCTCTACCGCCTAATGCCGCATCAAAACTGGTTATAGGTTGATCAGCAACATCTCCGCCTTTAACATTTGTGATGCTACCCGTAACCTCAGATTTCTTTTGAGTACCATAACCGATTACGGTCACTTCACCTAAGTTTGAGTTATTAGGCTCTAATCTAACGGTTAAATTTGCACCTGCTTTAACTTCCTTTGATTGGTAACCGATGTAAGAAACAATTAAGATTGCTTCGGCATCAAGTGCTTTAATGGCAAAAACACCATTTACATCTGTTACCACTCCTTGTGTGGTACCTTTTACACGTATAGAAGCTCCTGGTAATGGCAGGCCCTTTTCGTCCAAAACTTTACCCTTTACATCAATTGCCGAGGCTGAGTTTTGCTCTTCTTTTCTAGGTGTAATAACTACAGTATTGTTTTTTAGCTGAAAGCTAAAGGGCTGCCCTACCACAGAGGCTTTGAGCGCCTCTTCTAATGAAACATTTACTACGTTGATAGAAACAGGACTTGCCTTCTGCATCATGTCAGAATTGTACAATATCCCATATCCACTCTGTTGCCTGATTTCAGATAACACGTACTCAAAAGAAACATTTCTTTTTGAAAGGGTAATGTTGTTTTGCCTTTGTCCATTTGCATTTACTTGAAGAAAGGCAATACTTAAAATGAAAATAGAGAGCTTTTTAAAAATATTTAGATTAATGGTAGATTTAGATGTTAAGTTTTCCGGTTCAGAACTGCAAAACATCCTCTTAAACGTGTTGAAAGACTTCATACGCTAATTGGTTTAGGTTTTAGTTACTTAAGTTGATTGATGTG
>DDEP01000137.1 GCA_002336465.1 Pedobacter sp. UBA1951 | reverse complement strand
ATATGCAGTAAGAATGACTGGTGGTAAAAGACAAACTTACCAAACTAGAGCAGATTATCAAGCAGGTAGGTTTAAGGCTGAAGATGCTGCCAGAAAACGCAGAAGCCGTATTTTAGGTTAAGATGCTAAATAAAGCAATTGACATAATAAGCGAGCTTGCAACAAAAACAAAAAGGGTTATATTATTCCATTCGCTGAGCGGTAAAGATAGTATAGCCCTTTTAAACTTGCTTTACCTTCACTTTGATGAGGTTATTTGTGTTTATATGTATGTTGTTAAAGACCTATCGCATATCAATAGGTATATCAATTACATCAATACCAATTACCCAAAGGCAAAAGTAATGCAGATACCACACTTTAGCGTTCTTTCATACATTAAAACTGGCTATTTGGGGTGCAAAAGAAATGAAAAGCAAAGACTTTACAATCTTTCTGAACTGATTGATTTGGTTAAGGCTAGAACAGGTATAGAATGGACGGTACTGGGCTTCAAGCAGTCCGATAGCATGAACAGGCGCTTGATGCTTCGCACTTATGAGCAACAGGCAATTAACGAAAAAAACGGCAAGGCTTACCCCTTGTCGCAGTACAAGAATACCGATGTACTGAAATATATTGAAGCTAACCGGTTGATACAGCCAGAGCGGTACAGCAGCGAGCAGTCCTCTGGAACATCAATAGACGACGTTAATTATTTGCTGTTTTTGCGTGAAGAACATCCTGCCGATTTAAAAAAAGTTTTGAAAGAATATCCTTTAGCTGAAAGAAAATTATTTGAATACGATTATGGCAATAAAGCAGAGCGAAACGATAATAATCAAGCGTTCGCAGATCAACCTTAATCCTTTTAACCCAAAAAACCACACAGACGAGGAAGTAAAAAACCAAGTCAAGAACATCAAGAAAGTAGGTTTTAACGGTGGCATTAAATGGAACAGGTTATCAGGAAACCTGATTGATGGGCATAGGCGTTGTAAGGCTATGGACATCATCAATAAATATGATGGCGCCCCCCAAACCGACTATGATATAAAAGTTGAAGCCGTTGAGTTTGACAACAAAACGGAAATGGAGCAAATGACCTATGAAGCTTTGGGAAACACAAAAGCTGATTATGCCCTTGTAGCAGATTATGCAGGCTCGATAGACTTCACTGGAATTGGGCTTTCATCTGCCGATGTTAACGCAATATCAGCTTTGATGGACACTGTAACCATTCCAGAGGTTGAAACCTTTGACGATATGATTATGCCAGATCTTAACACTCCAGATGATTTAGACGAGCGCAAGGAAAAGGTTAAAGACATGAAGCAACAGATTAAGGAGAAGGCAATTGAGCGTAACCGTAACGAGAATGCACATATTACCCTATCCTTTACTACAATGGAGGCTAAAGAGGCTTTTTGTGATTTGATGGGAATTGCTTCAGACGAGAATTTCTGCAAAGGCGAAAAAGTATTAGGGCTAATTGAATAATAATCGTATGGTATACAACCGCGTAACTGACGAAGAAGTAAAAGCAGCATTAATAGCCTCTAATGGAAGAATAAGCGAGGCCGCAAAAGCTTTATCACTTAATCGTTCGCATCTGCATACCAGGATAAAGAAGTCCGTTGAACTAAGCGAGATTAGAGCTAATGCACGTGCTATGCTTTTTTCGGATATGTCAGATCTTGTTGAAAATGCAGTAAAAACTGGCTATATGACCCGCGCTGAACTAGACGAAGAAGGTAAACCTACTGGCGGTAAGATTATAACCGCCCTACCCGAAACGGTACGTTTGGATGCGGCTTTTAAACTAATGCAGATGTTCAAGGGTGATGACGGCATTGTTGACAAAGTAGAAGTTGATGTAAAAGGTACGGTACCAATTGATAGTTGGCTGAAACGGAATACGATTGATATTGAAGAGGCTAAAATGGATAACGAATAAGCACATGATACAAGTCCAGCCCATATACGAACCAATATACACCAATAAGGATAAATTCATTATTCTCCTTACTGGCGGTCGTGGCGGAGCTAAATCATTTAACGCTTCTACATTCGTGGAAAGACTATCCTTTGAAACAGGACACAAGATGTTGTATAGTCGTTATACGATGGTTTCGGCCGCTATTTCTGTAATTCCTGAATTTACAGAAAAGATACAGTTAGATGGATCAGGACAATACTTTAACGTAACGAATAAGGGTATTACGAACAAGCGTTCTGGAAGCGAAATAATGTTTAGGGGGATAAAAACCTCATCAGGCAACCAGACGGCTAACCTAAAGTCAATACAAGGACTTACCACCTTTATAGGCGATGAAATGGAAGAATGGGAAAGCGAGGATGACTACGATAAATTAATGCTATCAATTAGGCAAAAGGGCATTCAAAACCGGATAATACTAATCCTTAACCCTACTACATCCGACCATTGGATTTATACCAAGTACATTGAAAATACGCACAGAATAGAATATATAGATGGTGTTCAGGTACAGATTAGCACACATCCAGACGTATTGCACATACATTCTACCTACCACGATAATGCAATAAACCTTAGTGAGCAGTTCATCAATGAAGTACAGAAGATAAAAGAGCAATGTATTAAGGAATGCACTAGCGTAACAGGTGTGTTCGACCAATTCGCGTTTAATAAAACAAAGTACGCATATAAAA
>DDEP01000234.1 GCA_002336465.1 Pedobacter sp. UBA1951 | reverse complement strand
AGGATACCTTGATCAAGGTATCCTTATTTTTTTATAAAGATTTTTCTATCTCTTCAGCAATTTCTTCAGCCGATATATCACTATGAGAGGCATCTAGGATACATGCTCCATCTTTGATCAGAAGGGCTTGGGGCGATTCATGGTGAACATGAAAGGTTTCTGCAATATAATTAGAAACATCGCGATGGGCAATAAGATCTAAGAAATAAAGTTTGGTATGCGGAGGGATGCTTTCCCAAGCAAATTCAAAGCTCCTTTTAGCCATTGAACTTACAGAACATCTTGTACTGTGCTTAAAAATAACACTATAACCTGATGTTTGCTTGATCTCATCAACCTGATGAATTGTTGTAAGGTCTTGCCAGCGCATTAATTTTTTCTCCCCTTATATTCAGGATAAGAGCTAAAAGCCGGACAAAGTTTATTTGAGCACGATTGCAGTACACTTAATACACAAAATACAACAAGTACAATGATTGCTATTTTTTTCATCGTTAAAAGTTTAATGGTTCTAAAATACACAAAATTTTAAACTTAAACATGTGCTGCAAAATGAGCCATTTTTATGGCGGTAATAGCAGCCTCGTCGCCTTTATTTCCATGTACGCCACCTGCACGGTCTATGGCTTGTTGCTCATCGTTGGTGGTTAACACCCCAAAAATAACAGGCTTGCCATGTTTAAGCCCAACATTAGTTATGCCATGTGCGGCAGCGTCGCAAATAAAATCAAAGTGTTTGGTATCGCCCTGTATAACACAACCTATGCAAATAACAGCATCTAGGTCTTGCTGTTTGGCCAACAAGATATCTGCTGCCGAAGAAAGCTCAAACGTACCGGGTACACTTAAAGAAACAATGTTTTCTTCTTTAACCTGATGTTTTTTTAATGTACTGAAAGCACCTTCATAAAGCGCTCCAGTTATTTTAGCGTTCCACTCGGCTACAATGATGCCAATTTTAAAATTTTCTCCACTCGGAATAGTGGTATGCGAGAAATCTGATAGATTTTTAAGGTGTGTTGCCATGGGAGCAAAGATAAATTAAATTATATGTTTTGCGATAAGATGAGCAGAAAACAAAAAAGCCCTGCAATTTGCAGGGCTTTTTATATCAAGAGATTATTCCTTATTTAACCTGTGCGTTTGCTCTAGCAATATACTCATCGATCATTGCAGCTTCCTGACTTTGAGGAAACTCACTTTTTATTTTAGTATAAGCTTCTTCAGCAGCTTTAAAATCCTTTTGTGCTTCATAAACCAAACCTAATTTCTTTAAGAACATAGGTGCGGTAAATTTATTGTTAGATTTATCAGCAGCTTTTTTGTAAAAAGAAGCAGCTTGCTTGTAATCTTTAAGTTCACTGTAAGCATCGCCTAACAAACCTAAAGCAAGTGGGTCGATAACTTCGCTACCAGTTGACGAATATTTATTTAAAGCATCAACAGCTTTTTTATACTCACCTTTACGAAGATAGATACCTCCTAAATATAAATTAGCCAAATTAGCTGATTTTGTATTTTGGTATTCCTCAGCAATTTTTTCTAATCCTGGGTATCCGCCTTCACCGTTAATTGCTTTGTTGGCTAACGAGTCAACGCCGATGTATTGTTCAGCTTTGAACATTTGCGCAGAAGCTTCTTCGGCTCTGTTTTTTAAATAAACATTCTGATACCAGATGTAGATACCAATTAAAACTACAACTGCACCAGCTATAAAGAGTAAACTTTTAGCATTTTCCTGAACAAAAGAACCTTTTCTTACTGGGTGTTCTATTTCTTTCTCTTTTACAGACATTTTATGATTTAGAATTAAAGGATTGCAAAAATACATTTTTCAATGAAAGTATCAACCCCTTTTTAACTATTTAATTAAAGTTTAGCGTTTTACCGTGGATTTCAGCACAAATTTTATCGACCTATTTAGTTAAAAACGTTTTGCAAAATAAATCATTTACCACGAGGCTAAAAAATGGTAACTTTGTTTACCTTATGTGGCTAAAAAATTTAACCCTTCTTTATTTTAAAAATTACGCATCGGCAGAACTTACATTCTCACCTACTGTTAATGCTTTTGTAGGTAATAATGGTGCTGGTAAAACCAATTTACTGGATGCCATACATTACTTGTGCCTGTGTAAGAGTTATTTTAACCCCATTGACAGCCAACAGATCAAGATAGGGGAAGAGCTTTTTTTGGTGCAAGGTAATTTTGATAAAGATGAAAAACCTGAACAGATCAGTTGCGGGGTTAAGCGAAATCAGAAAAAACAGTTTAAGCGGAACAAAAAAGAATACGAAAAGCTGGCTGATCATATAGGTTTGTTTCCGGTGGTGATGATTTCTCCCTATGATGTGAATCTGATCATGGAAGGGAGTGAAGAGCGCAGACGTTTTATCGATAATGTAATTTCGCAAACAGATACACAATATCTAGACCTTCTAATTGTGTACAATAAGCATTTACTGAACAGGAATACGCTGCTTAAACAAGTTGCTGCTACGCATAAACTGGATGTAGCGCTCTTAGAGATCCTGAATGAACAGTTAGCCAATGTGGGCAATGCCATCTTTGCAAAACGTAAGCTGTTTTTAACAGAGTTTATTCCCTTGTTCAACAAACATTATAGTTTTATTTCGGGCGATGCCGAAGAGGTGTCTTTAAACTATCAGTCTCAGTTGAGCGAAAAATCTTTTGAGGTTTTACTTGAAGAAAGCTTGGAAAAAGACCGCATATTGGAGCGCACTACCACAGGTATTCATAAAGACGAACTCTTGTTCAGTATTGCAGATGTACCTTTAAAGAAATTTGGTTCTCAGGGGCAACAAAAGTCGTTTTTAATTGCATTGAAGCTAGCCCAGTATAGTTACCTGCAAAAGTTTAAAGGTTATAAACCCCTGCTTTTACTGGATGATATATTTGATAAATTAGACAGTCTGCGTGTACATAAGCTTATGGAAATGGTATCGCACGATGATTTTGGGCAAATCTTCATTACCGATGCCAATAAAGAGCGTGTAGTAAATGTATTTAACCAGATAAAAGCAGAGATTAATTTGTTTGAAGTAACAAATGGAAATGTAGCACATGCGTAAACCTAACGACATAACGCTGAAAGAAGCTATTGAGAAAATGCTCAAACATTACCGCATAAAAGGTAAGTTTGATGAGACGGGAGTGGTAGCCTTATGGCCTGAGATCATGGGAAGCGCTGTGTCTAATCGCACCACGCAAATTTATGTGCATCAACATAAATTGTTTGTCCGTATAGAATCTTCTGTGATTAAAAATGAACTGTTAATGGTTCGTTCGGCCATCATTCACAAAATCAATGAAAGAATAGGTGCGCAAGTAATCAGCGAAATCGTTTTTTTATAAGCGTTAAGCGTCCTTACCTCCTCCAAAAATTTTTGCAGCTAGCCAAATAATGAGGGCCAAAACCAAGACAACGATCAACACACCCGACCATACACCTGCTTTAAAAATACCTGCTATAAACTCACAACTTTGTAAGGTGGTACAGAATAACAATATCAAAGTAATCAAACTAAAATTTTTCATAGCCTCTTGTTTCTATAGTTAACGTTTTTACATATTAAAAGGTTTTATAACTGTGGGCAAAAAAAGAGGTCATTAGGAAAAGGTTACTTACCTTTTCCTAATGACCTTTATAAAAATCTTGAATTGAAATTCTATATTAATTGGCTTCTGGGGCACCTATTTTAATCAGTTCAACTTCAAAAATTAGTGTAGCGTATGGCGGTATATTTTGTCCGGCGCCACTTGCTCCATAACCTAGGTTATAAGGAATGTAAAATCTGTATTTTGAACCCTCAGGCATTAGTTGAACACCTTCTGTCCAACCTTTAATTACACGGTTCAATTCTAGGGTTATAGGCTCGCCTCTTTTGTAAGAACTGTCAAACTCAAAACCATTAAGTAAAGTGCCTTGGTAGTGTACGGTTACTTGATCTGTGGCTTTAGGTTTGTTACCAGTACCTTGTTTAATAATTTCATACTGTAGGCCGCTTGGTGTAGTGATTACGCCATTCTTAAGCTTGTTTTTTGCCAAGAAATCTTCACCTTCTTTAATTTGGGCAGCAAATTGGGTTTTATTTTTTTCTTCTCTTGCTCCAGCTAAACTTTCAAAAAGCCTGTTGATGGTAGTTTGCGATGCTTCCTCATTTAAAATAGGAGTATTGTTGCCAAAAGCATCTTTCAACCCCATAACAAGCAAATCGTAATTTAAACCGTTTAAGCCTCCAGCTTTTAAGTTACTGGCCATGGCATGACCAAAGGCATAACTTGCAGAGTCGAGCAGGCTGCCAAAAACTGGTTTTGCTATAAATGTAGTTTTGGTCATTGTTTTACCCGTTGAAGCAGGTTTTTTAGGAGCGGTTGTTTTAACTTTGTTTTGGGCTTTTAGCTGAGTAGATAGGGCTAAAGCAAATATTAGAATATAGGTTCTTTTCATGTTAAAAGTTTGAGAGGCGAAATATACAAATAAAAAATAAGCACCCTGAAAAGGGTGCTTAGATTTAAAAAAAATATTTTTAATGCTTAGAAACGCTCGTCTGCAGCGAAAAAGAAATCGCCTTCGATTTGTGCATTCTCATCAGAATCTGATCCGTGTATAGCATTTGCATCAATAGATTTAGCATATTTCTGACGAATGGTACCTTCTGCAGCTTCTGCAGGATTGGTTGATCCAATCAGTTTTCTAAATTCTTCAATAGCGTTGTCTTTTTCTAAAATAGCAGCAACAATTGGTCCTGAAGACATGAAGCTAACTAAATCATTGTAAAAAGGGCGTTCTTTGTGTACTGCATAAAACTCACCTGCTTTTTCAGGGCTAAGTTTAGTGTACTTCATGGCAATGATTTTAAATCCTGCTTTTGTGATATCATTTATGATTGCACCGATGTGTCCGTTTGCAACAGCATCAGGTTTGATCATAGTAAATGTTCTGTTAGTTATCATTTGTATTAAATTTTTTGCAAAAATACAGTTTATAAAATTAAAATTAAAGAGACAGTAAAAGAAGATGTGTTTATGTTTAAAATCCTTAACTTCGCAAGCTATATATGATTACAAGTGCCGATTTAAAAAGCTTATTGTCAGTACCTCAGCAGATTGTGATTACCACACATCACAAACCTGATGGCGATGCCATGGGGTCATCATTAGGTTTATATGCTTACCTAATTCAAAAAGGTCATCACGTTAGTGTAATTGCACCTACAGATTATCCTGAATTTCTACATTGGATGCCCAATAATACCGAGGTTATTGTTTACACAGAAGCAGAAGAGAAATCTGTAAACCTAGTAAATGAGGCTGCTATTATTTTTTGTTTAGATTTTAATGCGCTAGGGCGTATCAATAATCTAGGCGAACATGTTAGGGAAGCTTCGGCTATAAAAGTAATGATCGATCATCATTTGGATCCCGAAGATTTTGATGATTACAGGCACTGGAATATCAATGCTTGTGCTTCTGCGCAACTGGTTTATGATTTTATCATGCATGTAATGGAAGAGCCTCAGCTGGTCAATAAAGATGTGGCTACCTGTTTATATACAGGCATCATGACAGATTCTGGTTCTTTCCGGTTCCCTTCGGCTAATGCTGAAGTATATCGCATTGCTGCCGATCTGATTGATGCTGGAGCAGAACATTGGCGTATCCACCAATTGGTTTATGATAATGTTTCAGAGACCCGGATCAAATTTTTGGGTTACTGCCTATCGCATAAATTAGAAATACTGAGAGATTTTAATACTGCAATTATTACGGTGAATAAGCAGGAGTTAGAGCAGTTCAAAATAGAAACCGGCGATACAGAGGGCATTGTAAATTATGCTTTATCTGTTAATGGGATCAAACTGGCTGCTTTTATCATAGAGCGTACAGATAAGGTTAAACTATCATTACGATCTACTGGCGATTTTCCGGCAAATGAAATCTGTAAAAAGTATTTTAATGGAGGTGGGCATAGGAATGCTGCAGGCGGTTCATCTGATCAGAGCCTTGAGCAAACGTTGGAAACTTTCAAATCAATATTACCCGAATATAAAGCACTACTTTTTGTTTAGCATAAATTTTAACAATAAGTATAAAGTAAAGTGTAAAGCTATTAAATTCGCATCACGTTATTAAACATAAAAATTAAATGAAAAAAAGTTTAGCAATTCTTTTTGTAGCTGCCTTAGGCTTAGCTGCATGTAACACCGAAAAGAAGGGGCCGGGAGGCTTATTATATACCATTCATAAATCTGGTGGGAAAGACAAAATTAAAGAAGGAGATATTATTAAAATTAATGTTGTCCAAAAAAATGAAAGAGATTCTTTATTAGGTAGCACTTACGATAATGAACAAGCCGCAGTATTTCCTGTAGGGAAAAAGAATTACCCAGGAGATATGAGTGACGCTTTTGAACTTTTTGGTGAAGGCGATAGTGTAACTTTTAAACTTAATTTGGATACAATGGCTGCACGTACTGGTCAGCCTAAACCAGAGCAATTTAAAAATGATAAATACATGGTATTTACAGTTAAGTTCGAGAAAGTGTTCAAAAAAGGAGCTAACGAACCTGATTCTGTATTCCACAAAAAAGCAACTGATTTCTTCCAAGCAGATTTTAAAGCTGATATGGAGAAAAGAAAAACTGCAGAGGCAGGTAAGATTAAACAGTATATCAAAGAAAACAACTTGAAAGTAACTACTGCGCCAAGTGGCTTGGAATATGTAATTACTGCTCCGGGCACTGGCGAGAAAGCTAGCAATACTGATACTGTATTGGTTAACTACATCGGCAGATTTACTAAGAAAAATGCAAAAGGCAAGTATATTTTATTTGATACCAATGTTGAAAAAGCAGCTAAAGAAGGTGATCATATACAACCTGGGCGTAAATATGAGCCTACAAAAATGCCACTTACCAATGTAGTGCCAGGCTTTGCAGAAGCGTTAAAATTAGTAGGTAAAGGTGGTAAAATTACGGCTGTTTTCCCTTCTAAATTAGGTTATGGCGAAGAAGGTGGTGGTCCAGTTGCACCATATACACCAATGGTTTTTGAAATAGAAGTATTAGATATTATTAAAGCTAAAGAGGCAGCACCTGCACAAGTAGTGCCTCCTGCTCCTGTAAAAAAATAATTTAAGACTAAGAACGATTTTATCCATCTATAACCCTGTTTGAGCATGCTCAAACAGGGTTTTTTATTTAGGGTTTTAATAGCGGTTAAATTAAAATAACTTTGTAGTATGCAACTCACAGATACCCATACCCACCTTTATTACGAGAAAGACCCACAATTGCTTAAGCAACTAATGGATAGGTGCTTTGAACAAAAAGTAGAGCGTTTGTTCTTGCCCAATGTAGATGTAAATTCTATTTCTTTGATTGATGAGATGGTGAAAAATTATCCTGATAACTGCTTTGCCATGTTGGGCTTGCATCCATGTGATGTAAAAGAAGACTTTGAAGAGCAGTTACATAC
>DDEP01000007.1 GCA_002336465.1 Pedobacter sp. UBA1951 | reverse complement strand
GTGGGATTGGCAAAAGCAAAATTGCTGGCTGTTCGTAACGAAAGAGTAAGACCGGGTTTGGATAATAAATGCCTTACTGCTTGGAATGCAATGACCATAAAAGCATTGACAGATGCTGCATATGTGTTTAATTACCCGGTATATTATGGCTGGGCTAAATGTGCAATGGAATTTATGTTGGAAAACATGATTACCGATAAGAGTGGGCTATACCGAAACTACAAAGAGGGCAAAGTAAGCATTAGTGGCTTTTTAGATGATTATGCTTTTACGATAGAAGCACTTATTACTTTGTATGAATATGACTTCAACGAAAAATGGCTGCAAAAAGCATCAATGTTTACAGCTTACGTAATGAAACATTTTGTGGATGATGAAACAGAGATGTTCTTTTACACCGATAAAATGGAAGAGGCACTGATTGCACGTAAGCATGAAGTTATGGATAATGTAATACCAGCCTCTAATTCTGTCATGGCACAAAATCTTCAAAAACTAGGCTTGTATTTTGACCAAAATGAATACACTGAAAAAGCTGCTGCTATGCTTAAATCTGTATTGCCACGTATCAAAAATTATGGCTCAGGCTATTCAAATTGGTGTATACAGCTTTTAAATGAAGTATATGGAATTAACGAAATAGCTATTGCAGGTAATGACTTTGAAGACGTAAGATCAGATTTTGCAGAAGTCTATATCCCTAATAAAATGATGTTGGGAGGAACAAATTCTACACTTCCTTTGTTAAAAGATAAGCAAAGCGACAAAACAAAAATCTATATTTGCCGAAATAAGACCTGTCAGCTTCCTGTAGAAACAGTAGGAGAGGCGGTTAATTATATCAATTAAATCAAAAAGAATGAATATTAGTTCGAACAGCGTTGTGGCTTTAACTTATGAGCTACATACTACCACCCCAGAGGGTAACCAGGTCTTTGTAGAAAAAGCCAACGATGAAAATCCATTGGTATTTTTATATGGAGTAGGCATGATGCTGCCTAAATTTGAAGAGCATTTAAATGGCCTTAAAGCAGGCGATGAATATAGTTTTGAATTATCGCCCTCAGAAGGATACGGAGAAATAGACCCTGCTGCACATGTTGATTTACCAATCACTATGTTTAAAGAAGCTGGAGGCGAATTGCCAAATGTTGGCGATGTTATTCCTTTACAAGATAATCAAGGAAATCAGTTCCGTGCAGGTGTAACTGGTGTTCATGAAGAATTTATTTCAGTAGATTTAAATCACCCTATGGCAGGAAAAAACTTGATTTTCTCAGGTAAGATTTTAAATGTAAGACAGGCAACAGAAGAAGAGTTAAGCCACGGTCATGCACACGGTGTAGATGGCCATTCAGGACATTAATATAATCTGTATTATAAATAAAAAAAGCATCACTAATTAGTGATGCTTTTTTATGACATAAGCTTTTACCTCAAAGTACTTTTCCGCTAACCAAACTTACAGGCGGCTGATCCATGGCGTTTGCCGTACTCAGTTTTAATATGCCCTTAACTTTAATGGTCTGGTAGGTAAACTTTACCGGTTCAGCCAAATCTACATGTACCATAATTGGTATGCCGTTCTTTCCACAATAAAAACACTGATTTATAGGTAAAGTAGAAAGCATAAATTTGGTTTGTTTCATGCCGTCTTTTATAGGAACGATATAGCCTTCTAGTTCAAAGGGCTTGTTGGCATATTTTTTTATCTCGTTGCCAAATATGGCATACATTTCGGTTTCTTTAACAGTTTTAAAATCAACTGAGCCAATAATATCCCAGTTTGCCGAAAGGATTTGATCACTGGGGTCGTGCTGTGCTTTTGCCTGTATACCTAGGCCGATAAATACTAAAAATAAAAAAGCGAGTTTTTTCATGATATTAGTTTTTTGCTAAAATTTTTGAAATGTTTGAACGATAAGCTTGAATGGCCGGAATAATGGCTGCAAATATACCAATACCTAATCCAATTAACAGAAGATAAATCTCCTGTGATAAAAAGATCAGTCCAGTTAAGCGTGCTTGGCTGCTTTCTTGATAAGAACCTATAATTTGTAAAATTCCATGCCCAACTGCTAACCCAATTAAAGAGCCTATTACCGTTAAGATTAATCCCTCTAAAATAATAATGATAAACAATTTTAATCTCGAAGCACCTAAAGTACGCATAACAGCCAAATCGTAAGTGCGTTCTTTTAAAGAATTGTATAAGTTAACAAATACACTTACGCCGGCAACCAACATGATCAATACTGCAAACCATTGCAGAGTATCAACGCCTACGCCTATTAGAGAAAATAAACGGGTACTTTCCATTGCCGGACTAGCAGACTGTAAACTTGCCATCTGATTTACCATACGTGGAAACATAACTACCGACATAGGAGAACGATATTGAATAAGCAAAGAAGTAATTTCTTTACCTTCGGTTTCTTGTTCACTTTTAAAATCAGCGTGATTATGACCTTCATGCGCATGCGCCTCTCCATCATCATGCATATGCCATATGCTGGCTACATTGGTTAAAATAAGGTTATCCGTTACGTTTCTTTGAGGGGTTAAGATACCTACTACTTTATAAGCATGTTCTTTATGCTGATCGCTCATTCCTGTAAGTCCGTGGCCACCGTAAAAAGTATCGCCAACTTTAAGGTTTTGCTCTTTAGCTACTGTAGTCCCAATGGTGGCATCCATGTCCTCTTGCCAAAACTTGCCTTCTTTGATTTTAAGATTGTAAAGACCTATATAATTTGTATCGGTTCCTACAATACGTACGCCATTGTAATTATCTCCTAAAGCGAGAGGAACAGCCCGCTTTACAAACGGATTTCTGGCCAATTCGTTTGCTTCTTTTAAGGGAATATTTCCGGTAGGAAAATCAATGTAATAGATGCTGCTGAGAATGAGTTGTAAGGGACTGCCTTTAGCCCCGACAACTAAATCTATATCTTTTGAATTGTTCTCTAATTTTTGCTCTATTTGAGTGGATGCGAGTAGAAGCACGGTTAAAATACAAGTGCCGAACGTGATCAACAGAATGTTCAGTATAGCATTTAAGGGTTTGGACCATAAATTTTTCCAGCTTAATTTAAAAGGGCTCATAATAAACTGTAGGTATTTGTAAATGCTTCTTTAATTCTTTGATCGTGCGTGGCAATAACCAAAGTTGTATGATTTAGTTGAGATTGTTCTAAGAGCAGGTTAAGTACGGCCTGTGCATTTTTATCATCTAAACTGGAAGTTGGTTCGTCAGCTATGAGCAAGGTAGGTTTATTTAATACGGCACGCGCAATAGAAGCACGTTGCAACTGTCCTTGGCTTAACTGATCGGGCTTGCTGTTCTTTTTAGATAAGATATTTAATGAATCTAACACCTCATCTATGCGATTGGTGTTTACCTCTAAGCCTGCTAAACTCTGCGTAAGCTGAAGATTTTCTGTAATACTAAGGCTTTTTAAAAGATGAGGTTTTTGAAAAACAATGCCCACATGCTGGCCTCTAAATTGATCTAATGCTTTAGGTGAAAGCTGATAAATTTCAGTATTGTTGATCTTGACACTTCCCTGTGTAGGTTTTAAGATGCCAGTTAGGATATGTAAGAGTGTGGTTTTTCCGCTACCTGATTCACCTAAAAGTAACCATTGCTGATTATTTTCGATTTGCCAGTCTTTAAAAACAATCTCGTGATTGTTGTTGTACTGATGCCTTATATCTTTTATTTCGATCATTTTTTTAGCCTTGTCACAAAAATAATTTATTGCATCAAAGTAAAAAATGTAAAGCGTGTAAAGTATTTGCTACTTCTGTGCTTAAATGCTGTGAAGAAATAAAGTTTAATGAAAAAAGGCTGCCTAAAATTCTTTAGACAGCCTTCTTATTTATTTATACATTTCAGCTCTTTGTTTGGCAATCTCCTCACTGCTGATATACTCATCGTAAGTCATCAGTTTATCGATTACTCCCTTCGGTGTAATTTCAATGATCCTGTTTGCAACCGATTCTGTAAGTGCATGATCTCGAGAGGTAAATAATATAGTTCCCTTGAAATCTTTCATGCCGTTGTTCAACGCAGTAATAGATTCTAGATCTAAGTGGTTGGTAGGTTCGTCAAACATTAAGAAGTTAGCCTGCTGCAACATCATTTTAGAGAACATGCAGCGCATTTTTTCTCCTCCCGAAAGTACCTTAACGTTTTTCAGTACTTCTTCGCCACTAAATAACATCCGACCTAAAAAGCTACGAACAAATTGCTCATCGGCTTCAGTACCCGAATATTCTCTTAACCAATCTATTAGGTTCTCATCCTTACCTTCAAAAAACTTAGCGTTATCATTCGGGATATCTGCAGAACTGATGGTTACACCAAACTTGAACTCGCCGCTGTAGTCTTTATCATTACCGTTTAAAATTTCATAGAATGCAGTAGTAGCTAAACTATTTTGAGAAATAACGGCAATCTTATCGCCTTTGTTAACCATAAAAGTAATGTTCTTGAACAAAGTCTCGCCATTTACTACTTTGGTTAAATTTTCAGCTTGTAAAATCTGGTCGCCAGCCTCTCTTGCACCATTGTTAAACATGATGGCCGGATATTTACGGTTAGACGCTTTAATCTCACTAATATCTATTTTCTCTAAAGCTTTTTTACGTGAAGTTGCCTGTTTTGATTTACTTGCATTGGCGCTAAACCTGCGGATAAATTCTTGTAGTTCTTTTACTTTATCTTCAAGTTTCTTATTCTGGTCAGCACGTTGTTTCAATGCCAATTGACTACTTTCATACCAGAAGCTGTAATTACCGGTATAAATGCTCATTTTACCAAAGTCGATATCAACAATATGCGTACATACCGCATCTAAGAAGTGACGATCGTGACTCACTACCAAAACAATGCTTTGGTAATCGGCCAAAAAGTTTTCTAACCAAGCAATGGTATCGATATCCAAATCGTTGGTAGGCTCATCCAGTATTAATATATCTGGATTACCAAATAAAGCCTGTGCCAATAACACACGTACTTTTTGGTTACCATCTAATTCTTTTACGGTTTTATAATGGAATTCTTCTTTAATGCCAAGATTGCTCAGTAGGGTGGCGGCGTTGCTTTCCATGTTCCAGCCATCCATTTCCGCAAAAAGATTTTCCAGTTCTCCGGCACGTTCGCCATCTTTTTCCGTAAAATCTTCTTTCATGTAAATGGCATCTTTTTCCTTCATGATATCATAAAGTTGTTTATGCCCCATCATTACGGTTTCAATTACGGTAAACTCATCAAATTCATAGTGATTTTGTTTTAAAACAGCCATACGCTCGCCCGGTGTAATTGCTACCGAGCCACCTGTTTGAGTAACATCTCCACTTAAAATTTTTAGAAAAGTAGATTTGCCTGCGCCATTTGCGCCAATAATACCATAACAATTGCCGTGCGTAAATTTAAGGTTAACTTCCTCAAAAAGAGTGCGTTTTCCGTAACGCAACGATAAATTTGAAACTGAAATCATGCTTGAAAAAATAAAGTGCAAAGGTACGGAAAAAGGTTGAGGGATAAAAGCCTTAAAGAAAACCGCTTACAATTATATGCTAAATCATTTGTATTTTTGCAGCAATGGCAACACTGGTAGATAGCGGAATTAAAGGATATAGGAATTACGGCAATTACTTGCGCGAGAAATATAAAGGGCAACGCGTGTTTAAAGTAATCGTTGATGGAGGTTTTACATGTCCTAATCGGGATGGTAGTAAAGGTTACGGAGGATGTACCTATTGTAATGTAGATAGTTTTACCCCTGAACCATCTAGAAAATTGCCTACCATAAAAGAACAACTGGAAGAAGGGATCAGAAGAGCAAAAACTTCGTACCGTGCAGATAAATTTATTGTTTATTTTCAGCCTAATACCAATACCTATGCGCCTGCACATTATTTAAAGATGATGTACGATGAGGCTTTGTCTGTAAATAAAGAAGATGTAGTAGGTTTTGCCGTTGGCACTCGTCCTGATTGTATCGATGCAGAAAAAGTAGCGTTGTTAGAAAGCTATGCAGATAAGTATGATGTGGATTTGGAAATGGGGATGGAATCGATTTACAATGAAACGCTTGAAAAAATAAACAGAGGTTGTAGCCATGAAGAATTTGTAGCTGCGGTTGAACTATTAAAAGATAGTAAGCTTGATTTGTGCGTACACACCATCTTTGGATTTCCGTGGGAAACCCGCGAAATGATGAAAGGTTATATCCACGAAATCAATCGTTTCCCTCAAATCAAATTCGTGAAATTCCATCATTTGCATATTGTAGAAGGCTCTATTATGGGCGTTAAATACAAGAGAGAACCTTTTAAACTATTTACGCTTGAAGAATATACGGATTTGTTATGCGAACTTATTCCTTTGTTGCGTCCAGATATTGTGATACAACGACTGTTCGGGATTTCAGATTGGGATTTGTTGATTGCTCCAAATTGGGGGCTGAACAAATCGGCCATACAAACCTATATGGATAAAGAAATTGAGCGCAGAGGTGTGGTACAAGGCTCTGCTTATACAGCTAAGGTTTAAAAAGAATTGTTTTTAAAGCCTAGTGAACCATTTTGTCGGCGCAGGTAGAGCTGGCAAAAGCCTCAGGTTTTGCTTTAAAAATAAAGCCCATGCTTAAAATATAACCCATTGCATCGTTCAATGCCTTGTTAGATTTAAACATTGGGTTTGTATTGATATCTGCATGCACTTCAAGGGCAACGTCATAAATATCTAACAGATCGCAAATAGAGTAAGCGGTTTCTATTGATTTTTGTACCTCTAGCAACATACGTTCTTTAATTCCCATGTTGGTGGTTGTCTTGTCTTGGCTAATGTACATAAAACCACCATGATGCTCTCTCAGCAATACAATCACGGTTGCAAAATCAATGTGATTGCTTTTTACCTGTGAGTCTGTTCCTATACAAACTTTTAGCTTGTAACCGTTTTGGGTTTCACGAATGATAGCTTGTTCCACTTCCTCTAAAATGCTTGAACGGATAAGTTCTCCACTAAATTTTTTCCAAGTCATAATTATATAAGTTTAAAATTGATCGTGTCTTATAGCTGCATAGCATAAAAATAAATGGTTGTTGTTAAATATATATTAATTCAATGCGGTTTATTTTTTAACAATATCTTGTTTTTCAACAAGATATGTTGTGCTGAACTTCCGTTGTTCTAACGCGAAAAAGTTTGATGTAAAATGCAAAATGTAGGGCTTATTGTAATAAAGCGTTACCTTTGCTGATGTAATATGAATTTGCCTCAGATTTTATCCAAATTAAAAATAGAGCAATTAAACACCATGCAGCTAAAGGTAATGGAGGTGTTTAATAAAGGTAATGATGTGTGTTTGCTTTCGCCTACGGGTAGTGGTAAAACATTGGCATTTTTGCTGCCGCTTATTCAACAGTTGCGGCATGGAGTTTCAGGAGTTCAGGCATTGATCTTGGTACCCACTCGTGAACTAGCATTGCAGATTGAAACAGTATTTAAGCAAATCACTACAGATTTTAAAATCAACAGTTGCTATGGTGGGCATGCTTACAAAACAGAACGAAATAATCTTTCTCATACGCCAGCGGTAATTGTTGGTACTCCCGGAAGAATAGCAGATCATTTAAGTAGCGGTAATTTTAAGGCCTTTAATATCCGTTTATTGGTGCTTGATGAGTTTGACAAATCTCTGGAATATGGTTTTGCAGATGATATGTCTTATATTTTGGCAAGGCTACCTGAAAATAAACAAAGTTTATTGACCTCTGCCACCGGAATTGACCATATCCCCGAATTTGTAAAGCTTTTAGCTCCACATGAACTAAATTTCTTGGGAGATAAAGGTTCTGGCTCTAAGTTGAAGCAAAAAGTTGTCTTCCACCACGAAACAGATAAAGACGAAAAGCTGTTTAAGTTATTGTGTAAAATCGGTAATGAGACCGCTATTATATTTTGTAATTATAGAGACGAGGTAAATAACATAAGTAATTATTTAGTTGATAAAGATTTGGTGCACGATATTTTTCATGGCGGAATGGAACAGTATGAAAGAGAAAGAGCATTGCTTAAAGTGCGAAACGGGAGTAACCAAGTTTTAATTACCACAGATCTTGCAGCGAGAGGCATTGATATACCCGAGATCAAACATGTAATTCATTACCAGATGCCTAAAACCGAAGAAGCTTTTATACACCGTAATGGAAGAACAGCACGTATGCAGGCTGATGGTAGCGCTTATCTTTTTTTAGATGCCAATGAGCAGATTGATTATTTGAAAACCGATATAGAGGAGGAAGAACTAAATGGCAATTATGCACTGCCAAAAGATCCTCATTGGAAAACACTTTATATCAATGCTGGAAAGAAGAATAAAATAAATAAAATAGATATTGTTGGTTTATTGATCAATAAGACCCATCTTAATAAAGACGACATTGGGTTAATTGAAGTTAAAGACTATGATGCCTATGTTGCGGTGAAAAGAAGTAGGGTTGATGAAGTGTTGAAAACCGTGTCTGATGAAAAGATCAAGCAAAAAAAAATAAGGATTGAGCCGTCCGTTTAAATTAAGACTTATATATAATGTACGATGAGTAATAACGAAATCATGAAAAAGTTAAGGGTTGCACTGTCTTTAAATTCAGAGCAAATTATTGAAATATGTAATTTGGTAAATTTTAAAGTTACCAAAAGCGAACTGGGCGATATCTTCAGAAAAGAAGATCATCCCAATTTTAAAAAGTGCGGCGATCAGATCTTACGCAATTTTTTAAATGGTCTTGTAATCTATAAACGCGGGGTTAAAGAAGAAAAACAAGCTTAATTGTGATTTTCTTGTTGCGTAAGGCGATCGATCTTGCTTAAAAAATTATCTAGTTTAAATGGTTTAGGTAAAAAATCATCAGGAGCTGTTTCTACGGATGCTAAGATTTCTTGCTCGTTATATAGAGCAGACATTAAGAGTATAGGTATTTGTTTATACATTACACTAGACTTTAGCTGATGGGTAAGCGAACGCCCATCAATTTTTCCTAAAACTACATCCAATAAAATCAAATCAGGTCTAAAATTGTTTATGGCATCAAAAATGCGTTCGGCGTTATCAAGAGGCTCAACGTCATATCCTCCAATTTCAAGCACTAACTGTATCGTTTCTAGCACATCTTCATCATCGTCAACAACAAGTATTTTTTTCATACGGCAGCAAATATATAGTTTGTTTCATGGTATTAATAACAACGTAAAAAAAAATCAGTTTAATTTATTTTTAAAAATTGAAAATCCTGTTCTCCAGAAGTGAAATCTTATTTTATTAACGGCCATAGGCCTATGATTTAAGCAGGGTGTAACTATAAGATATTCAATATTTTTTCTGCTTAATTTAAATTTTGATTTCTTTTTTATATATTTGCAGCCCCAAGAAAAATAAAAAAACGAGAGGAGGTATTTTCAACGATATGATTATTATTAATATTAAAGACGGTGAATCATTAGATAAAGCGTTAAAACGTTTCAAGAAGAAATTCGAAAAAACTGGAGTTTTAAGAGAACTACGTAGCCGTCAGGCGTTTGAAAAAAAATCTGTAGCTCGTCGTACTGAGGTTAAACATGCGATTTATGTACAGGGCCTAAATAAAGACGTTAACGCGTAATTATTACATATAAAACTTTTTAAAAGCCTTTAGATTTTTAAAATCTAAAGGCTTTTTTGTTTTTATTGACTTTGATTAAAATTTTTGTATATTCACTTTTGAACCAAATCAGCGCGAGAGATGATGTATGTAGAAGATTTTTTAAAATATTTAATACATGAGAAAAGATATTCATTTCATACATCACAATCTTATCATACAGATCTTATACAATTCTCTAACTTCATAACAGACACATTTGCTGTTGCTCTGTTAGACGTAAAAAGCTCGCATATCAGAACTTATATGGCCACTTTAATGGATGAAGGCATGTCTTCGTCAACTGTTGCCAGAAAATTATCAACTCTGCGTTCGTACTATAAATTCTTGTTGAGAGAAGACAGAGTAGATCATAACCCTGTTCAGCTTTTAAAAGCCCCGAAACAATCTGTTAAATTACCTGTTTTTGTAGAAGAAGGTAAAATGGAAATCCTGTTAGATCAAGGGCTAGCTTTTGATGACAGTTTTGCGGGGTTGCGCAATAAAGTGGTTATTGAAATACTTTTTGGTACAGGCTTAAGGCTGGCAGAATTAATTTCGTTAAAAGACCAAGATATAGATTACTATAACCATACGGTAAAAATATTAGGTAAACGAAACAAAGAGAGAATAGTGCCGTTAAATATTAATGTATTGAATGCGATAGCAGATTACAATAAAACTAAAAAAATGCAGAAATTCTCGGTTCATGAAGAATGGTTGATCGTAACCAATAAAGGAGCAAAGGCCTATCCCCAGTTAATTTACCGGATTGTGAACGCGTGTTTAAGTTTGGTATCTACACAATCCAAAAAAAGCCCACATGTTTTAAGGCATAGTTTTGCTACTAGCCTCTTAAATAGAGGGGCAGATTTAAATGCGATAAAGGAATTGCTGGGTCATGCCAGTTTGGCCGCAACTCAGGTTTATACGCATAATTCAATAGAGCGATTAAAATCTATATATAAACAAGCCCATCCAAAGGCATAAAAAAGGGAGGAAAAATGAAAATCAGAGTTCAATCAATTCATTTCAATGCTGACAAAAAGTTATTAGAGTTTATTCAGAAAAAAGTAGACAAGTTAGATCTGTTTTTTGATCAGATCATAGGAGGTGAGGTTTATTTAAAACTGGAAAACGTAGAAGACGAGTCGAATAAGATTACCGAAATTAAATTAATAGTGCCAGGGATGACGATGTTTGCAAAGGAACAGTGCAAAAGCTTTGAAGAGGCAACAGATTTAGCAATAGAATCGTTAAGAAAACAGATTAACAAACATAAAGATAAAACCAGATCAAAATTAAGCGAACATAAAGTTATATTGAGCCCAGATCAAATAGCTGATTATTAGATAAATGCTGTTTAAATACAGTTAAACAAGGTTGATGGATGAAAATTCATCAACTTTTTTTTAAAATAAATTTTTAACAAAAAAATATTTGTGTACATTTGCAATCCGTTTCCGAAAGGGCTTGGTCTTTAAAAGAAACGAGTTTGTTCTCTGAAGAGAAAAAAATGTGAGCAAAGTTTGGAATTAACAATTTATTTATATCTTTGCGCCACATAAAATAAAAGCCTCCTTAGCTCAGCTGGTAGAGCAACTGACTTGTAATCAGTAGGTCATTGGTTCGATTCCGATAGGAGGCTCTTTTTATTTCAGGATGTTATTTTGGAGTAAAAGGGGGGAGATACCAGAGTGGCCAAATGGGACAGACTGTAACTCTGTTGTCGCAAGACTTCGAAGGTTCGAATCCTTCTCTCCCCACCACTTGGTTTTAGATTGTAGATTGATGATTTTAGATTTAAATCGGAAGCTCGTAAATCTCTCAATTATAAATCAAAAAGCGGAAGTAGCTCAGTTGGTAGA
>DDEP01000231.1 GCA_002336465.1 Pedobacter sp. UBA1951 | reverse complement strand
GGCAGGTTTTCAGCCATAGCTTCAATGAGATCCCTAATTATATCTTGTTCTGCTGTTTGTGCCTTAACCGTAATTTCGCTAAACACCACAAATAAAGGTATGAGTAGTCTAAAACGCATAACTTAAACCTATTTGAGGGGTACAACCTATTTTGGGGTGATTTTCTATAGCAGTATCTATTGCAAGTTTCTGGTAAAACAAGCCTATTCCAAAAAATTGTTTGAATGGTTGGACACTGATTCCTCCACGTAAACTTAATAGGCTGATTGGGCTGTAATCTATTCCTACTCTTACATCGGTTTTAGCCTCCAATTCTTTAGATAGACTCGCGGCAATCAATACTTTGTCTGACGAAAAATAAGAGGCACCTATATTTATAGTGGTAGCGATGTTGGTTGGGACAGTTGAAGAATTAAAATGCTGCTTTGAAGGATTGGTAATGTAAGCGCCTATATCAATCTGGTTATTTAAAGTATAAATAGCTCCTAAATCAACTGAAAAAGCTGTTGAACTACCATAATGTGCTATGCTGAGCTGATGTAGGTTGGCTCTTAGACCTATTGAGAGATGATCTGAAAATTTTTTGCCAACCGTTATACCAGTTTTGATTTCATTATATTCGGTAAAGCCATAGCGTAAAAAACTCAAACCACCGAATGTTCTGGCTGATTTTGCAAAAGGAACAATTAAGGATATACCTTGTGTGCTTAGTTCACTGTCAAACAGAAACTTACTGTAATTAATAGCAGTAGTTATTGATTTTATAGCTGTAATACCTGCCGGATTGGTAACTGTGCTCCATATATCTTCAACAGAAGCTCCATTTAATCCCATAGAGGTTATCTTAGGCCCCATATTGAATTGAGCATAGCTTACCGCCCCTGAGATCCAGAGCGTGAGAACTGAAAGCGAGAATTTAGACATAAATGGTTTGTTATCACCAATTTATGTTATTTTATTGATGTTGCAAAATATTATTTTCTAATCTCTATAGGCGTGTTCTGGAAAACGATAGACCTAAATTCTTGCATATCTTGGTTGGTAAGTGCAATGCAACCATTTGTCCAGTCTTTTTTCTTTTTTAGACCTTTTGATGTTCCATGTACCATAATATTGCTACCTGCGGTTAGTCCTTTTGATTTTGCCCTGGCAAGGTCAGCTTCGTTAGGGTAGGATACATGGAAAGAATGAAATGTTGAAGTTTCCCATCTTTGCCAGTCTAAAGTATATGATCCTTCAGGAGTTCTTCCATCGCCTTCATATTCTTTTTGTCCAACAGGATTGGGGCCTAAGGCAATGTTAAAAGTTTTAACTGTTTTATCGTCTTTGAGAAGGTACATTTTTCGCTTGCTTTTGACCACAAGCACTTTGTTGACCATATGGCGTCGTTTTACCACATCTTCAGCACGTTTAACGGCTTCTTCATAAGTGAGTACAGGATTATTTGCTTTGAATTTTGAAGCAAGCTGAAAATGTAAAGCATTTAGAATTTCGAGAAGCTCTTTGTTTTTTCCAACTGTGTCTTTAATATTTTTGTAAGAAACATATTTATCCAAATCACCTTGTGTAATGGTGTACTTTAAAAGCGTATCTCGATAAATTACAGTGTTCTGTTGAGAATTGGTCTGACAATTTAGCGTTAAAATGCAGGCAAACAATAACAGGGCATGAAGTTTAAATCTCGCCATTTAATTTTAGCAAAAAATCTTTTATGCGCTCAAGAGATTCGATGATTTTTTGATTTTCCTTTACTTCGTCTTTATTGCTTTTAAGATGCTCTTTAGCACCTTTTAAAGTAAAACCTTTTTCATCAACCAAATGAAAAATGATTTTTAAATTTTCGATATCTTCAGGAGTAAAGAGCCTGTTTCCCTTTTTATTTTTCTTGGGTTTAAGTACATCAAATTCTTTTTCGTAAAACCTGATTTGGGAAGCATTTACGCCAAACATTTCGGTTACTTCGCCCATGGTATAATACATTTTATTGATTTCTCTTTCTTTGTATGGCATAATTGTAATTGATTATTAATGTTTTGCAGGTTTTACTTAAAGTATTCAAATGTAAGGCGATTTTAGCATAAAACCGTAATAAAAATTTTAATTTTGCGCTGTAAACATTTTTAAGTAATGACAGCAAAAGAAATAAGACAAACATTTTTAGATTTTTTCAAAGCAAAACAGCACCATATTGTGCCATCGGCTCCAATTGTGGTTAAAAACGACCCTACATTAATGTTCACTAACGCGGGTATGAATCAATTTAAAGATCTGTTTTTAGGCGAGGCTGCCATTAAATACCCAAGAGTTGCCGATACCCAGCGTTGTTTAAGGGTTTCGGGTAAACATAACGACTTGGAAGAAGTGGGGATAGACACTTATCACCATACCATGTTTGAAATGTTAGGTAACTGGAGCTTTGGCGATTACTTNNATGGAGCTGGGAATTGTTGACTGAAGTTTATAAAATACCTAAAGATCAGCTTTATGTTTCTGTTTTTCAAGGCGATGAAAGCGAAGGCTTGCCTAAAGATACCGAAGCATATGAAATTTGGAAACAGTATGTTCCTGAAGAGCG
>DDEP01000111.1 GCA_002336465.1 Pedobacter sp. UBA1951 | reverse complement strand
GCATAAAGCGGCTGTTGTGCCCATCTTCAAAGCCCGGCGGCAAGTCCCATTGTTTTTTCTGGGTATAAAAGGTCATGGGCATTTGGTTCAGGTAGCCGTTCACCGATTGGATGTGCGAGTTGGTATGCTGCCCCGAACCCACAATAAAATTAACCGTTTCCTGCCGTTTGTAAACGGTGTCTTTCCCCTTCAGGCGGTATTCCAAAAACTGCAAACTATCATTGCGCCAGAATGCCTTGTAATAAAAATCCCCTATTTTGTCGTGAATAACAGAATGGTGGTAATCGCCGGCCGATTTTTGTTTCGAGGCCACGTCAAAGGATTTGCCCATCCCGGTTTTGATGAAGGTATTGTAAATATCCTGGTGGCATAGCTTACAGGTATTAATGCCCACGTACCGGGCTGTATCCGAGTGGTTGAGGTAAACCAGCGTATCCTTTTTCTCCGGTTGTTTGGTAGTGTTATTGCCTTCGGGCGTACGGCAGGAATACACCACAATGCCAATGATCACCGGCAGGCTGATAACAATATATTTCAGTGATTTCAATCAGGGTTAAAATTAAGGCTTTCAAAATTAAGATAACAATTTGTTAAAGCCGTAAATCCCTTAAATCGTCCTAATAGTCTTAAATTAAAGATTATTTAACGATAAGGTGTAGATTTTCAACAAGATAAATTGGTTTACCGCGTTAAAATGACTACTTTTGCGCCCTTATTAAAATATACCATGTCAGAAATCAGAAACATTGCCATTATTGCCCATGTCGATCACGGGAAAACAACATTAGTAGATAAAATTTTACACCAGTGTAATTTATTCAGAGAAAACCAGGCATCAGGAGAGTTGATCCTTGATAACAATGACCTTGAGCGTGAGCGTGGAATCACCATTTTGGCAAAAAACGTTTCTGTAACTTATAAAGGAACTAAAATTAACATTATCGATACACCGGGCCACGCCGACTTTGGAGGCGAGGTTGAGCGTGTTTTAAAAATGGCCGATGGCGTTTTATTACTTTGCGATGCTTTTGAAGGTGCTATGCCTCAAACCCGTTTTGTAACACAAAAGGCATTATCATTAGGTTTAAAACCAATTGTTGTAATTAATAAGGTTGATAAAGAGAACTGCCGTCCTGAAGAGGTACATGAGCAGATTTTTGAATTGTTCTTTAACCTTGAGGCTACAGAAGATCAATTAGATTTCCCGGTAATATACGGTTCTTCTAAAAATGGTTGGATGAGTACAGATTACAAACAACCAACAGATAACTTTTTCCCTCTTTTAGATGCTATTGTAGAGTATATTCCTGCCGCACCATTAAATGAAGGAACTTTGCAGATGCAGATTACATCATTAGATTATTCTTCTTTTGTAGGTCGTATCGCTATTGGTCGTGTACACCGTGGTGTAATTAAAGAAAACCAACCGGTTACTTTGATTAAACGCGATGGCAAGATGGTAAAATCACGTGTAAAAGAATTATACACTTTTGATGGTTTAGGTAAAGTAAGAGCTTCTGAGGTTAAATCTGGCGATATTTGTGCAGTTGTAGGTATTGAGGGTTTTGATATTGGTGATACCATTGCTGATTTTGATACTCCTGAACAATTACCGGTAATTAAAATAGACGAGCCTACCATGAACATGTTGTTTACTATTAACAACTCACCGTTTTTTGGTAAAGAAGGTAAACTGGTAACTTCTCAACGTATCAAAGAGCGTTTGCTTAAAGAAATGGAGAAAAACTTGGCATTGAAAGTTGTTGAAACTGAATCGCCTGATGCTTGGTTGGTATATGGAAGAGGTATTCTGCACTTGTCGGTTTTAATTGAAACCATGCGCCGTGAAGGATATGAGTTACAGGTAGGGCAACCACAGGTAATTGTTAAAGAGATTGATGGTGTAAAATGCGAGCCAGTAGAAACTTTAATTGTTGATGTTCCGGGAGATGTATCTGGTAAAGTAATAGAATTGGTTACACAGCGTAAAGGTGAATTATTGGTAATGGAGCCAAAAGGAGACTTACAGCATTTGGAATTTGAAATTCCTTCGCGTGGTATCATTGGCTTGCGTAATAACGTTTTAACTGCAACAGCAGGAGAAGCTATCATGGCTCACCGTTTTAAAGCTTATGAACCATGGAAAGGCACAATTCCTGGGCGTTTAAATGGAGTGTTGATTTCTATGGATAAAGGACAGACTACTGCCTATTCAATTGATAAATTGCAAGATAGAGGTCGTTTCTTTGTCGATCCAGGAGTAGATGTTTACGAAGGACAGATCTTGGGTGAGCACATTAGAGATAACGATTTGGTAATTAATGCCGTAAAAGGAAAACAGCTTACCAATATGCGTGCTTCGGGATCTGATGATAACGTTCGTATTGCGCCAGCCATTAAATTCTCATTAGAGGAAGCAATGGAATACATACAGGCAGATGAGTACATTGAGGTAACACCCGCAAGTATGCGTTTACGTAAGATTTACTTAACAGAGAACGAGCGTAAAGTTAATGCTAAAAAATTCCAGTCATAGACTGAGATAAACTAATATTAAAGCGGGTGCCTGAGTTAAATTCAGGCACCCGCTTTGTTTTTAAGCCGCTTTAGGGCTAACATTTCCAGTTCTTTTTAACGTACCCCAAGTATTCAGTTCGCCTTTAATGGCTTTTCTAAATGATTTGAACAATACCACGTACATGAGTTGGCGCCAGAAAAAGCGCTGCGGAAATAAATAAAGAAGGTTCTTCATTTTTTCATTGGTCTGTTTAAATGCCAATGCTGCAAAGGCAATATCAACTAGGATAAAAATAAGATAATAAAACAACACCTGACCAAAGCCATTATGAAGGCTCAAGATACTGATGAAGCCATCTAAGGTAAGATTATTGCCTGCGCTTAAAGCAAATA
>DDEP01000141.1 GCA_002336465.1 Pedobacter sp. UBA1951 | reverse complement strand
CAATACGTTGCGCATTCCGCCATTTAAGTAGCCTCAGTTTTTTTAAGTATGTTATATAAATTGTTATATAAAAAAATTTCATTGTTATATAAAATAGATGTATATTCCGTTTTCGACCAATTCAGAAGGGTTTTTGTTATAAATAGCAAAAATATAACAAGTTAAAAAACATGGCTATCGTATCTCGTAAGGAATTTGCAGAGATGTGCGGTGATGACGTTAAAACACTAAACGTTTACATCAACCGGCGCAAGGTGGTATTGCATGATGCGGATGGTAAAAAGATAGACACGGATAATCTGGTTAACCTCCAGTATAAAAAAAACAGGCAAGGAATAAACAAGGCTAAAAAAGAAGCTGCAGAAATAGTCAGTCATATTATACCAAATCCAAGGAGAAATATTTCAGCCGATGATGAAGATAATGACGGGCAAGATGAACAAACCGATTCAGATAAATATTTTGCAAGCAAATATATTGCTCAAATGGGTAAGCAGGGAACTTCATTTAATCCAGAAGATCCCTATATTGTTAAGCTAAAAAAGGATACAGAACTTGTTGAATTAAAAATACAGAAAGAACAGATTCTTTTAGATAAAGCAGCAGGCAAGCTCATACCTATTGATATAGCTGCATCTCTTTTGCGTAGTCAAGCACGGTTTATATTTTCAAACATTGATAATGCTATTGAAAACATAGCCAACGTGTATTGCCAAATAATGTCTAATGGAGATATGTCGATGTACAGTAGAATTGTCGAAGATGGAAAGAAACAATTAAGTGTAGCTATTCAGAGAGCTGGTTCAGATGTTGATAAAGATTTAGAAAACATCATGAATGATTTTAGCCAACATTCATCTACCAAAATTTTATGATAGATTTTGATAAGATAAATAAAGCAAGGATTTCTGCCTTGAAGTCTATAAATGCAGATATTTTTGGTTTTAACTTAGTTAAGCCTCTCCCGGCAGATTGGATAGAGAAAAATATCTATATCCCTGCATCAACTTCTGTTAGACCAGGTCTTTATAGTTTCGATTTCACTCCGTATATGAGAGAAATCGTAAACATATTGCACCCTACCGACATAACTCGTATTGTATCGATTATTAAAGATGGCCAAAGTGGATTTACCACGGCACTTGTAGTTGGTGGCATTTGCTATATTATTTCAGAAATTCCAGACAGTATACTATTTACTGCATCTGATCTTCAATTGGCCGTAAAAACAGTAGAGGAAAGGATAGATCCTGTAATAAGAAGCTCCAACCTTAGCCATTTAATTAGGCCAAATGTTATTAAAAGATCAAATAACAGAACTGGTGATACATCCAAGAAAAAAGAATTTGCCGGCGGTACCATGACAAGCGCAAGTACTCATAGTGCCAATACATTTAGGATGTTTTCTGCAAAATTTATTTTCGGTGATGATTATGATACATCACCTACTGAAATAGGAAAAGAAGGTTCGCCAAAAATGGTAATGAAAACCCGTCAAAACAGCTATGGAGAAAAGGCAAAGATGTTCTTAATATCTACACCAACCGTTACACAGACAAGCAATACTTATAAAGAGTATTTGTTAGGAACTCAGGAGAAATGGAACTGGCCTTGTCCATATTGTGGCACTTATTTTCCTGTTGAGTGGCTTATAAAACATGAAGATGGTTCTAAATCTGGTGTGATCTATGATTTAGACAATGAAAAAAAATTAATACCTGAAAGTATTAGATATATTACGCCGTGTTGTAAAGGTGTGATTCTAGAAAAACAAAAGTACGATCTAAATTTATTAGGCAAATGGATTGCTACTGTTAAAGTACCTATTGAAAGGAACCACAGATCTTTTCAAAAAAATTCAATTTATAATCCACCAGGTTTTGATGGATGGTTGATACTGGTTGAAGAGTGGTTGGCCGCCAATCCTCCAGGAGATAGGCAAAATGTATTACTATTAAAGGTATTCTATAATCTCCGTTTAGGATTGCCGTTTGCAGATGTTGGAGAAACTCCGAGGGTTAATGAATTGATGGAGAATACAAGAGACTATGTTCTAGGTGTTGTACCCGATAGCACTTGTGAAAAAGACGGAAATGGTTCTATTATAATGCTTACCTTGGCCTGTGACATCAATGGCATTATGGAAAAGGACAATGAAGATGTTCGTTTGGATTGGGAGATATTAGCACATAGCAGCTCTGGTGCAACGTATTCAGTTGACCATGGCTCTATTGGTACTTTCAAGCGTTTGAGAGATAAAAGCAAAGTAGAAAGAGAAAACGACCATAATAGAGATAAATATACACTAAACCCAGGAATGACTTTTTCAGTTTGGCCGTTTTTCGAAGAAATCATAACTAAATCATATGTACTCGAAAGCAACAGCAGCGAAAAACGACTTATTGATATTACGGTTGTAGATACAGGGTTTGGTGAAAAGTTAGCGATGCAGTTCATCAAAAAACTTTATGCTGAAAACATCATGATTTTTGGGGTTAAGGGCCGAGAAGAAGCTGACTACAGAAAAATAATAACTGACAAATCCCCAATAAAACGAAGTCAAGAACACCCAAAACATTTATATAATGTAGAAGTAAATCAGGTCAAGGATGAATTAGCTCAATACATGAAACTTCGTATGGGAGATGATGGTTCACAACCATCTGGATTTATGAATTTTCCTCAACCTGCAAACGGTAAGTATAACATGAAAAGTTATTTTATACACTATGAAGGTGAGCGAAGAAATGAAATTAGAAAAAACAATGAAGTCGTTGGATACCGTTGGGAGAAAAAAAATAACCAAAGCTTAAATCACTTTTGGGATGTAAGAATTTATAATCTTGCTGCCCCACTTATTTACCTAGATATCGTTAAACAATCAGATCCAAAACTAAGGAGTATTACATGGGAAGAATTTGTACTTATGATTACAGGATAATTTTTTTTATTTCATTTTATGAAAAATATGAAATAAAGATGTATATTTCTTTCCATTAGGTTTAAGCTTGGTTTAGCTGGTACGTGCATAAAGTACGTGCCAGTTTTTTCCCTTTAACATGGAGTGTACCATTACTGTATATTTAGAGAGTAAATTAGTTTTAGCCGACAGAATTAGGGCTATAGATGCCTTGATTGATAAGTCCATACTTTCAATAAGTGAAGCCGTTGATGGCGTTGGTGCTAATATCAGTACATATGAGTTAGATGATGGACAAGTAAAGATTAAAACTGGATATAGAAGTGTTGCTGATATAGAAGCCGGCATTAAATCATTAGAGAGGATGAAAAACCTTTACATTAACAAACTTTACGGTCGTGGGGTGCAACTCCGTGATGCTAATACTTTTTATAGATAATGGCGTTTTGGAGTAACTGGTTTGGTAAACCGCTAATAGATGCAGCATCGGTTGAAAATATCTTGCAACAATATATGCAAGATAATATTGTCGTAAAACAAAAACTAGAAACCTCAAGCTCTTTTTTAGGTGGAGAACTAACCTCAAGCAGTTATATTGTAAACACGTATGTTTTTAATGGCGAAAAATCTCATGGCGAATTAGGTAAGCCAATTAACCTGCTTCCAGATTACCAAGCCTTACGCCTTAGAGCATACGAAGCTGATTTTACCAATGACACTGTAAAGACTGTTACAGGCAAATTCTTTAAATGGGTAATTGGTACGGGATTAAAGCTTAGATCAGAACCCAACAAAGGTGTACTTATCCGTGAAGGAATTAAAGAACCTTTGAAACCATTTCGTGATAATGTAGAGAGTTACTTTCATAGCTATGCTGGTAGTACTATGTCTGATTACGCAGGTCAGCAAGATTTACATGACATTGCAAAAGATGTTCTAAAGACTTCATTTTTAGGTGGTGATTGTTTAACAATCCTTAGGGTTGATGATGATCACAACTTAACCGTTCAGGTGGTAGATGGTCAGCATGTACAAACACCTCTGCTTAGCCAGGGGTTTATTGAAGCTGCCGAACAACGTGGTAACAAAATCAAACACGGTGTAGAGATCAACAAGAAGGGCCAACATGTAGCTTTTTATGTTAAAGTAGATAATGATGGTATCTTACCAACATACGAACGTGTAGAAGCTAAAAGTAAATCAACTGGTTTAAACATGGCTTGGCTAACTTATGGCGATAAGCATCGCATAGACCATGTTAGAGGTGTTTCGCAACTTTCTGCAATTTTAGAAAAAGTAAAAAAATTAGACCGTTATACGGAAGCATCGGTTTCATCTGCAGAGGAACGGGCCAAAATACCTTACTCTATAGAGCATAGCAGGTTTTCTGATGGAGAAAATCCATTAATGGCAAATTTAAAGTTAAATCAAGGCAAAGAAGTTTTAGAAAGTAGTTATGCCACTGGTGCAAAACTAGCTCCTCAAATTGCTGCTACCACAAATAAGTTGGTTTGGAATATGCCAATTGATAGTAAATTGAAGGCATTGGAAAGCACTTCTGAAATTAACTACGAAACTTTCTTTAAAGCTATTTTTGTTCAAATCTGTGCCAGTATGGATTTACCTCCAGAAGTGGCATTACAACAATACAACTCTAACTATTCAGCATCTAGGGCGGCTATTAATGGTTTCGCCTTTATTTTAGAGCAATATCGGGATAAGTATGCTAAAAACTTCTACAAAAAAATATATACAGTTTGGCTTCATATCCACATCCTTAAAAACAAAGTAAGTTCAATGGGTTATTTACCTGCATTTTCGCAACAAAATAGATATGTGATAGAGGCTTATTCCAACTGTAGGTTCATCGGTCAGAAAATACCACACATTGATCCTAAAAAAGAAGCAGATGCCTTACGAATTATGCTTGGTGACGAAAGTAAAGGTGAATTACCATTAATCACTTATGAAGATGCTACTGAGCAATTAGGTAACGGTGATTACTTCGAGAACATAGATAAATACAAAGAAGAAATAGAACTAGCACCAAGACAAAATGCAACTGAACCCAAAAATTAAAAACAAATCATTGATCTGGTCGCTGCTTTTAAAAGTGCGAGTGGGTACAGTAGTTAATGCCGGTGGAAATTATTATTTCAATACATCTGGCATTAACTCGCCGGTAACAGATACAGCTAACTGGTTTCAGATTTTTAGCAATGTTGGTGGCGGAGGTAGTACTTCAGAATTAAACAAAACAGCAGCAGACATTTCTGGTACAGATCCTGATTTTGGTTTGAGTCTTGCGGCAGATGGTTTGCCGGCTTTCCCTTCTATTCTTAAAGTTTATGTAGATATATTGGGTGATGATAATTATTTACCATTGGACCCAGTTATTTATAATCCTAAAAC
>DDEP01000168.1 GCA_002336465.1 Pedobacter sp. UBA1951 | reverse complement strand
ACTTTCTTTTTCCAACATGGATCAGCTTTTGCAAAAATTGGTTATCATTATTAAGGACACCGAATAACAACGATATACTTATCCAAAAGTGAAATTTTGTACAGGGCCTAAAATAGATATTTTATTTACGTAAATAAAAAGCTTGATTTTATAGAACAAAAACTCTATAAACACAAATTATAGATTAAAAACTCTATATTTTGTAATTATAGAACAAAAACTCTATATTTATAAAGTATTTAAAGCAAGGTTTATGAAAACACAAGCTGTAATCACAGGAGACATCGTTAATTTCACAAAATTATCTCCTGCCAAAAGAAAAGAGCTGATCAAACAAACAGAAATATTGCTCAAAACCTGGATCGAGAAAAAGGAAAATGCAGAAATATTTAGAGGCGATAGCTATCAGGTATTGTTTAACGATACGCTAGAAGCTATAACCAAAAGCCTACAGCTCATTTGCTGGTTTAAAAAACACTCAGACGAAAAGAATAAAATATTTTTAAGCACAAGAATATCCATAGGTGTTGGAGAGGTTTCTTACCGTGGTAAAAATGTGCTCAATTCAGATGGCGAAGCATTCCATCTCTCGGGGAGGAATTTCGATGCGCTAAAAGATGACCAGTTTTTGTCTGTTCATACCAACGATATTGCAAAGAATAAGGGAATTGAAATTATCCTTAACTTCGTTAATAAATACATAGCTAACTGGACAATTGCACAGGCAGAAGTTATTTTCCTGTTACTTGAAGGTAAAACCCAGCAAGAGACCGCAGAAGCACTTTCCCTATCTCAACCTTCGGTTAACAGCAGGTTAAAATCTGCAGGATGGAAAGAATTTGAACCTGCAATAAGGTATATTGCCAACTTAGTACAATAACATCATGGAGATAAATTTATTACTGAGATTGCTCGTAGCGCACCTGCTCACCGATTTTATATTGCAACCAAAAAGCTGGGTAATTGACCGTGAAGAAAAAAGAGGTAAATCTTCAAAGCTTTATCTTCATGTGCTGATTACCACTATTGTAGCATATGTTCTTTCTGGTTTATACAGCAATTGGGTTATTCCACTTGTTATTTTTAGCACGCACCTGTTTATAGATTACCTCAAATCAAAAGCAGACAAGAACAAATTCAGTTATTTTATAGCAGATCAGGTTGCTCACGTATTGGTTATTGTAGTACTTTGGCTATCTGTAGAAAACAAATGGGCCGAAACATGTCCGTTTATAGAAACGGTTACCAGCAGTAATAAATTCTGGGTCCTTGTAGCAGGATATACTTTTGTAAGTTTTCCATTGGGTATCATTATTGGAAAAGCAACACAAAAATGGCGTGACCAGATTGGCCGAGAGAAAGAACAAGCAGCTATATCGAAGTTGGATGATCAGGAAACAGAAGAATCAAGTAACGAACATGCAGCCGAGATTTCTATGATCAAGAAAAACAACGAAGAGCAAGGAATAGGGTTAGCTAATGCCGGAAAATGGATCGGGATTTGTGAAAGGGTACTTATTCTAACCTTTGTACTCATGCAACAATATTCTGCTATAGGTTTTTTGATGACAGCAAAGTCAATCTTAAGATTTAGCGATAAGGAAACCAATACTCAATTAAAAACCGAATATATTTTAGTGGGAACCTTAGTTAGTTTTGCCACTTCTGCAATGATCGGGGTTGTAATGAAGATGGCAATGGGTTAAAGAGATTCGTTCCAATAATAACTATCAGGATAAATTCTTTGCCCAAAAATAGCCGTTCCAACTCTTACAATGGTGGCTCCTTCTTCAATAGCTGTTTCTAGATCACCACTCATGCCCATAGAGAGTTCGTTCATTTCTACATTGGGAATATTCAAGGCCATAATTTGCTCTTGAATGTTTTTGAGCAATTTGAAACATTTACGCACTTTTTCGGTTTCGGCACTAAATAACCCTATGGTCATCAAACCTTTTATCTTTAAAGTTTCCAACTGCGAAACTTGTTGTATCAATTCAATAGCTTTACTGGGATGTACCCCAAATTTGCTCTGCTCATCAGAAGTATTTACCTGAATAAGCACTTCCATCGTTTTATGTTCAGCTTTTAACCGTTGGTGTAGTTTTTCTGCCAGATCAATACGATCAAGAGATTGTATGCACGCAACCTCGTATTTGAGGATATCTTTGATCTTATTGGTCTGTAAATGTCCTATAAAATGGTTGGTATGCGGAACGCTTTTTAAGGTTTCATATTTTTCTTTGAGTTCCTGTATCTTATTTTCGGCTATTAAAGTTTGTCCAGTTTGCAAAGCAATCTTAATCCTTTCGGCCGAAACAGTTTTGGTAGCCAACAGTAGTTTTACTTCATCGGGTTTACGGTTACTTTGGGTACAGGCTTTTTCTATCCGTTGGAGAATATGGTTTAAGTTGTCTGCAATTTGGTGGTTCATACGACTATGCTATTTTCTTTTTGTTCCCATTCTTGTATCAATATAGATTTTACTGCTGTATAAATGTAGTCTTTGGCCTC
>DDEP01000130.1 GCA_002336465.1 Pedobacter sp. UBA1951 | reverse complement strand
AGTTTGTTGCAAAATAATTTGTTGAATTCTAATTTTTTATTAGAAAATATAAGATATTTCTAATAAATTCGTTCTATGCATGCAAAATACTAAAAATTATACAGAAATTTAATTTTAATGTTATGGAAAATCTTCATTCATTTTATAAAGTCTATTTTAACAAAGCAAAGCAAAAAAACAATGCTTTTGTAGAAAATGAAAACCCCTATGAAATTATATTTCAGTTTTTTGAAGTAGCCTGTATTAAGGACCATCTGTTGGTATTGAAGAAAATGCGCAAGCATGCAATAGGTGTCACATGCTTTAAAGATGGCGTTGCAGATGTGCTCTATCGATATAAACTGCTGTCAAATATGTTAAATGCAGCATGGATAATTCATAAAACTGGTTTAAGGTTTATTGATTTGGTAAGTGTATCTAAACATAGGTTTAAAGGAGAACTATTAACGGATACTGAAGCTATACGTTATTTAAAGCCAGAAGAAATAGACAATCCCTATTTAGGAATCAGAAATCTTTACAAAGATTTTAATTTAGGTAAATATCATGAGTATTTATATGAGCTGTTTAGTTTGAGTTTAGCCCCAAATGATTATATAAACCCAGGAAAACAGGAGAAAGAAATGTATAAGAATATTCGCAAGCTCATTGTCTATTTTAGGCTTATCTATCAGAATGAAATGACACAGGCTAAAGATATTTCTCCAATCCAAGACACAAACGACGTAATACCTAATCCTGTTGATAAAGCGCTAGATCATTTGTTTAAAACACTTTCACCTACTAAGTTATCTATGAGTTTGCGTAAAATGCTGATAGGCTATATGTGCTATAATTCTAATGATCTGCCTGTTGATTTTGAGGATGTTGTAAATGATTGTTCTCAATTGAGTAATTTATTAGATGGTATCATCCATAAAGACACCCATAAAAATTAGCAATTTATGGATTCATATCAAATCATATATAGAGAAACTGATCATGATATGCATGAGCAGGCTTTTAGTAGGTTTTTTGGCAAATACAGTCAGCGTGATATTTATCAGTATCTACAAAAATTGTGGAAATGTTATAGAGAAAATAATCGTTTAATAGGGCATAACAGCCATAAAGAAGCAGATTTTTTAGAGGAACTCTTAAACGTATTGAACAGCTTAGCTTCAAGTTGTGAGTACTCTGAAGAAGAAATGTTTATTGATTGCTCTTTTTCTGAGCATACATTGGTATGTTTTGATGGGATTGTTTCTTTGCTCAAACAGGCTATACCTATCGGCACTATCTATAATCTTAGTAATCAAAAAGAAAAACTGGATTTGATTATTGTCTTAGAAAAATGTTGTGGTAAATCTCTAGATACTTTTGAGAATGTAATAGATATGAGCTTATTAGGCTATCCTGATAGTGTTTGCACGCTGCATACTTTTGGTTATTTAAAACAACAGATGTTAGAAGGGAATTTCTTTTACAGTTCTGTATGTATCGAAAAAAATGTTGTTTATAGAAAAAGTACTGCAGAACAGTTGCCTAATCCGGGTTTTAAAATCTATGAGATGACGATAACTCGTTGTAGAAACATATTTGATGCAGAAATGAAGAAAGCTTCTGCATTTTTGAATGGGGCTTTATTCTACATTGATGCCGGAATTTATGAATTGGCAGTTTTTATGTTGCAGCAAACAGCAGAACTCACCTATAGATGCTTTTTGACCATTATGAGAGGCAAGGATATCAAATGCCATTCGCTTACCGTATTGAGGCGAAATCTGAAACGTTTTGTACCTTACCTTACCGGTATTTTCTCTATGGATGAGGAAGAAGAGCTTCGAGACCTTGAGATTCTTGAAAAGGGTTATTGTGATGCTCGTTATAACCATGGATATACCATTACAGAACAAACAGTAAGTTCTTTATATCAGAAGGTAAATATGCTGTATCAAAAGGCTTTTGTCTTATTTGCAGATAAAATAAAAGACCTGAAAGACGAAGCAGGTGCAAGGGAGCCATCTGATACTAAAAATCAAATTCAAGAATGCTGGTGTCTTTTAGCATAGCCTGAACAAACATATGATGGTGTTGTGGGGTGCCAACGGCATTCCATGTACCGGTAATGATGCCTTTAGCTAACTGGTGTTTACCTCTGTCGGTCTTTAGTTTAAATTGTTTGAAGAGTTGCTCATATTCATCAAAATCCTGATTGTTAAAATGTTTTACAATACGATAGGTACGTTTGGTAAATCTGCGTTCTACTATGCTTTCAACCGAAGGAAATATTAAAAGCGCAAATAGTACTACAATGGTTACGCCAACGGCCTGTATAAAATACCCAGAGCCTACAGCCATACCAATGGCTGCCACAATCCAGATTACACATGCAGTAGTTAGGCCTTTAACGCGGTTCTCTTCCTTAAAGATTACACCAGCACCTAGAAAGCCTATACCTGTTACAATATTTGAAGCAATGCGGTCATGACTGCTTACTCCGATTTTAATTGAAAGAATAGTAAATAAGGAAGCGCCCAGTCCTATCATGATCATGGTTTTTAATCCGGCAGATTTGCTTCGGTATTCACGTTCGGCACCGATAATGCCACATAGAAGTATGGTTAGCAGAAATTTATTTACCTCTGCCATGGTAAGGTATTTATTGTTGTCGCCAAGAAATCTAAACAATTCTTCCATGTAGGTAAATATAAGTAATTGCTTTGGCTGTTTTTTGAGAAAGAAAAAAACTTAGTTAAATAAAAATCCCTCAAAACGTAAGTTCTGAGGGATTTCTTATAATAGATGCTGAAATAAATTCAGCATAAAGTGCTATTTATTAGCGTTTGATTACATCATGCCGCCCATGCCACCGCCCATTGGAGGGTGAGCACCAGCTCCGGCACCTGCTTCTTCTGGTTCATCAGCTAAAACAACTTCTGTTGTTAATAACATTGATGCAATTGAAGCCGCATTTTCTAAAGCTACACGAGATACTTTAGTTGGGTCGATAACACCGGCACCAATTAAATTCTCATAAACATCTGTACGGGCATTGTAACCAAAATCTGCGTTACCGTCTTTTACTTTTTGCACTACAATAGAACCTTCGATACCTGCGTTCTCGCAAATCTGACGTAATGGCTCTTCGATAGCACGACGTACGATAGAGATACCAGTAGTCTCATCATCGTTATCGCCTTTTAAATCAGCAATTGAATTTACTGCACGGATGAAAGCAACACCACCACCAGCAACGATGCCTTCTTCTACAGCTGCACGAGTTGCGTGTAGAGCATCGTCAACGCGGTCTTTTTTCTCTTTCATCTCAACTTCTGAAGCGGCACCTACGTAAAGCACGGCAACACCACCAGAAAGTTTAGCTAAACGCTCTTGTAATTTTTCTTTATCATAGTCTGAAGTAGTCGTCTCGATTTGAGCTTTGATNNTGACCAACACGAGCTTTGATGTCTTCAGTTTTTCCTGAACCGTTGATTACGGTAGTATTGTCTTTATCAACAACAACTTTTTCTGCAGTACCTAAATAGCTTAAATCAGCATTCTCTAATTTATAACCTCTTTCTTCAGAAATTACAGTACCACCAGTTAAGATAGCAATATCTTCTAACATTGCTTTTCTTCTGT
>DDEP01000216.1:8000-8263 GCA_002336465.1 Pedobacter sp. UBA1951 | reverse complement strand
AGCTTGGTTAAGTTCAAAGCCTTATCATCATCTTCAGTTCCTATACTTACGCCTAATGCAGTAAACATATTCTTAATCTCATCATTTTCGTAGATTTTATGCTCCATGGCTTTCTCTACGTTAAGAATCTTACCTTTTAAAGGTAAAATAGCCTGATAGTTACGATCACGACCTTGTTTAGCAGTACCACCCGCAGAGTCACCCTCTACTAAGAACAATTCGCATTTTTCAGGATCACTATCTGAGCAGTCTGCCAGTTTACC
>DDEP01000216.1:0-7869 GCA_002336465.1 Pedobacter sp. UBA1951 | reverse complement strand
TGGTTTTGGTCTGTCCTTCAAATTGAGGTTCTGCTACTTTAACAGAAACTACAGCTGTTAAACCTTCTCTAAAGTCGTCGCCCGTAATCTCAAATTTAACATTCTTAAGTAATCCCGATTTCTCGGCGTAAGCTTTTAAGGTACGTGTCAATCCACGTCTAAAACCTGCAATATGCGTTCCTCCTTCGTGCGTGTTAATGTTATTCACATACGAATGCACGTTTTCAGAGTAGCTATCGTTGTATTGCATAGCCAGTTCAACCGGGATGCCACTTTTTATTCCTTCTACATAAATAGGTTCAGGAATTAAAGAAGGGCGAGTGCCATCTAAAAATTGTACAAATTCTTTTAATCCACCTTCAGATTTAAAAGTTTCTGAAAGGAATGAACCATCTTCGTTTACTTCACGTTCATCAGTTAAAGTTAAACTAATGCCTTTATTTAAAAAAGCTAGCTCACGTAAACGTGAGGCCAATGTATCATAACGGTATTCAATAGTCTGCGTAAAGATTTCAGTATCAGGTTGGAATGTTTGTATCGTTCCTGTTTTATCTGATACACCAATTTCTTTTACTTCAAAAAGCGGCTTACCTCTTTCATACTCCTGTGTAAATATTTTACCTTCACGGTGCACAATCGTTTTCATGTGTATAGACAAGGCGTTAACGCAACTTACCCCTACACCGTGCAAACCCCCTGATACTTTGTAGGTATCTTTATCAAATTTACCACCGGCATGCAACACGGTCATTACAATCTCTAATGCCGATTTGCCTTCCTTTTTATTGATTCCTGTAGGAATACCACGACCATTGTCTTCTACGGTAATGGAGTTCCCTTTATGTATAGTAACAAAAATATCGGTACAATATCCTGCTAAAGCCTCATCTATAGAGTTATCTACAACCTCATAAACCAAATGGTGTAAACCTTTAACTCCGGTATCTCCAATGTACATCGAAGGACGCTTACGTACAGCTTCCAAGCCCTCTAGTACCTGAATATTATCTGCAGAATAATTTGAGTTTTGAACTGTTTCTTCGCTCATAAATTTAATTAATACTTAAAGATTCAAAAATAGCGATTTTTAGTGTAAAACAGGCAGGTGTGGATAACTATTTGCCGATAAAAATTGTAATAAATTCATGAAAAAAAACTTGCTTTTAGGATTTCGGTTTTGATTTTTATATTTGTTAAAATTTAAAGTAGTAGAATGAAAATAAACGCATTAAAATTAGGTGGGATTGCAACAGCCGTAGCTTTGGCTTCTGTAATTGCTGCTTGTAGCAACAACGCCCCTAAAACCGAAAGCGGTGCTGCAAAAACAACTTCAACCGACATTCAAAAAGAAAGCATTGTATATGTTAATTCGGATACGCTTCTAGCTAAATACGAATATTCAAAAGATATACAGAAAAAAATGGAAACCAAAGGCAAAGCTGCAGATAATGACTTAGCTTCAAAAGGTCAGGCTTTCCAACGCGAAGTTCAACAATACCAATCGCAGGCCAATAGTTTGCCTGCCGATCAAAGAGCTGCTACTGAACAAAGATTAGCACGCAAGCAACAAGAATTACAGGCTTATCAGCAAAATGCTGGCGCTGCTTTGCAAAATGAGCACGCAAAAGAGCAAGAGGCTTTATATAATAAAGTAACTGAGTTCTTAAAAACCTATGCTAAAGACAAAGGTTATAAAATGGTATTAACTTATGCAAAAGGAAATAGTGCTATTTTATATGCTGAATCAGGCTTAGATGTAACTACAGAAGTTTTAAAAGGCTTGAACGAAGCTTACGCTAAAGACAAGAAATAAGCATTTACAAACTCCATAAAAAAAGGCACCTTTTGGGTGCCTTTTTTTATGGAGAATTATTTTCCAGATAACAACACAGTTGACCATAGAATTTGGTGAACATGGTTCTGCTACTACTTGATCAACCTTGCCCAACTAGTGTTACACCAAGAAAAATTACTACGTGAATGCTATAACCTATAAATAAGATACTAACGAAAACACATTAGAGTTAAAAGTTTGCAATCGCTGCTTTCCGTTCAAAAAGTCGAGATTAATGATAAAAGAATAGCCCGCTACATGCGCACCTAGTTTTTCAATTAACTGCGAAGCAGCAACTACCGTACCTCCAGTAGCCAGCAAATCATCATGGATCAATACTTTTTGGCCGTTTGTAAAAGCATCTTCATGCACTTCTAAAGTTGCCGTTCCATATTCTAAAGCATAAGACTGCTGAATAGTGCGATAAGGCAGCTTACCTGCTTTTCTAATGGGTACAAAAGGTACATTTAAAGCCTGAGCCAAAGACATTCCAAATAAAAACCCACGGCTTTCTATACCAGCTATTACATCTACGTTCAAAGGATTAACCTGCTCTGCCAAGGCCTGTGTAATCGCTTTACATAAAACAGGGTCTTTTAAAATAGGGGTTATATCTTTAAAAATTATTCCCGGTTTAGGGAAATCTGCAACATCGCGAATGGTGTCTTTAATTTTTTGCTCCAGCATTTTTAAAATTGAAGGTAAGGCGAAATCTTTTGGGTAATTTCGGGGCTCAAGATAAGTACTTTATTTAAATCTTCGGCACTTTTATAATTGCCATGCTGCTTTCTATATTGTATAAGTGCGTTGGCCTGTTTTCCTGTTAAATAAGGGTGGTTTTTAAGTTCATCATATTGAACAACATTGATATTGATTTTCTTCAAATTCTCTTTATTGACCATAACTTCATCTTTAATCTGGCCATACTTTGCGCTATCTATACCAAATACCTCCATCAATTGCTCTTTTTGATAAAAACCACCTAATCTTTCACGGTATTTTACAATTCTTTTGGCAAATGCAGGCCCTATCCCTCTGATCAAAGTAAGCTCTGTCGTGTCAGCATTATTAACTTCAACCATAACAGGTTCTTTCTTTATAAAAGAACTTTTAAAAGTGTTTTCTTGTTTCTGGTTTGCTATCTGTACATATGGCAACAACTCTTCATATTTTTGAGGTGAAATGGTGTACATTTTTTTCAAATCTTCAGGTTTGTAGAACCGACCTCCCTTTGCCACATAATTTACAATAGATTGAGCTTGTTTTAAAGACAGGCCTAGCAGCTGCCACTTGTTGACATCTATAATATTAGGATCAAAATAAAAGTAAACTATCTCAGGCTTATTCTTTCTTTGAGAATGATCTTTTGGAGTATACCTATCAGGGTACAATGAGGTTTTATTACTCTCCAATTTCAGTTCTTGTATTGCAGCTACATCATTAGCGTTCAAAACGTTCTCTTGATGATAATAATACCGATAGATAAAAGGGAATAAATAAGACAGTAATATTAAGCTCAATAATAATATCAAACCGTTAAACTCTGCTTTTGTAAACACAATGTACTTATTCAACCAATTTTTCATTGCGCAAAACGTTTAGTATAAATATAAATCTTATTTTTGAAACTGCTTATTAAAAAATAAGCCTGCCTCATACATGAAAATTATTACTACTAAAGAATTTGCTCAGGCAACAAAAATAGATAAATTAGGTGTTCCTGGTCTTGCCGCTTTATTAATGGAAGTAATGAAACTCAATGATATTAATAAAGTTTTTTCACAGAACCAGCACTTTGAAGGGTTAGAATTTGTTGATAAAATATTGGAAACCATTGGTGTTTCTATAGATTTTGATGAAGAGGACCTTAAAAACATTCCAAAAACAGGAGGTTTTATAGCCATTGCCAACCATCCTTATGGAGGTGTTGAAGGTTTAGCTTTGGTTAAATTACTTTGCTCTGTACGCCCTGAAGCCAAGGTAATGGTTAATTTCATCTTAAAAAAAATACCTAATTTAAGTCAGTTCTTCGTAGCGGTAAATCCGTTTGAGAATATACAACATTCATCGAGCATCAGTGGCTTAAAAACAACTTTTGATTTATTACAAAGCGGCACGCCAATTGGTATCTTCCCTGCAGGCGAGGTTTCTACTTTTAACGTAGAGCAGCAAGAAGTAACAGACCGTTTGTGGCATCCCGTAGTAGGTAAGCTAGTTGCCAGAGCCAAAGTACCTGTTATCCCAATATATTTCCACGGAAATAATGGTGTTTTATTCAATATCTTGAGTTTTCTACACCCTACATTGCGTACGGCCAAGCTCCCTTCTGAGTTCTTAAATAAACAGGGACTAAGAATAAAAGTAAGGATTGGTAAGCCGATCAAAATAGAGGATATTTCATATAACAGAGATACCAATAAATTACTGGATTTCTTACGTGCACGCACCTATGCCTTAGGTACAAGCATTGATGAGGAAAAGAAACTGTTCAATCCTATAAGCTTGTTCAAGATCAAGAAAAAGCCTACAGAGATTGTTGAAGAAACAGCCAAAGATTTAATTGTGAATGAAGTTTCTCAACTTGAAAATTACAAAGTTTGGGAAGAAAAAAATTACGAAGTATATATTGTACCTACTACCTCAATACCTTACATACTAAGAGAAATAGGGCGTTTAAGAGAAATTACTTTTAGGCAGGTAGGCGAAGGCACCAACAAGAAGATAGATCTTGATAATTATGACATCTATTACAATCACTTGTTTATATGGGATAAAGAAGCACAAATGATTGTGGGAGCTTATCGTATTGGTAAAGGCGACGAAATCCTGAACACAATGGGCAAAAGAGGTTTCTATATTTCTGAGCTTTTCAAGATCAAAGAACCTTTCTACCCAGTTTTACGTCAGGGTATTGAGCTAGGGCGTTCTTGGATCAGAAAAGAATATCAGCAGAAGCCCTTACCTCTTTTCTTATTATGGAAAGGTATCTTAAAGTATTTACTACTCAATCCACAATACAGATATATGTTTGGTCCGGTAAGTATAAGCAACAGTTTTTCTAAATTTAGTAAAGCACTTATTGTTGACTTTATTACCAAAAACCACTTTGATTATGAAATGGCGCATTATGTTAAACCACGTAATAAATTCAAAGCAGACCTTACCTCTATTGACAAAGACCTGTTGATAGAGAACAGCGAATCACTTAAAGACCTAGATGGTTTGATTGCTGATATTGAAAGCAATCATATCAAAATCCCTGTCCTGCTGCGTCAGTACATGAATTTAAATGCCAAAATTATCTGCTTTAACATAGACCCTAAGTTTTCAGATTGCTTGGATGGTTTTTTAGTAGTCGATACCCAAAAAATACCTGCAGAAATGCTGGAAAAAATCGGAAAAAACATGTAATAAATAGTAAAAGCCCTGACATCCATCAGGGCTTTTTACCATCAACTAACCTAAACTGTATGAATAAAATACTACCAAATATTTTACACCTCAAAAGTAAAATAGTAGTGTTAAGACTCTGTAAAATATAGGTTATCTTATATCTCCTTAACAATAGATTATACTAGTAAAGCTACTCTTGATTTGTTTATACGGACACTAAGAAGTTTGATCTTTTCATGTTAATTCCGTTTCAAACCCTTCATATTTTACATTAACTTAACCATAAAAATTGTTTTCCGCTAAAACAATCGTTTTTCTGCCAGATTTTATAGGTTTATAATGTTAATTTTATTTAAATTCATTGTTAACTCAATATTAACAAATGATTGCTGTTATAAAATATAAGCGATTTTATTTATTAGTTCTGCTGATAAATTTATGTGCTTTTGCCAATATAAAAGGGCAACAGTATAGCTTTGAGTTTTATAACGGGACTTTTAATTTCAGTGCCGACAGCATACTTCAAAAAAACTTTTCTGCTGAGCTTAATGCGAGCAACATTCAACAGTTTTATCAGCAGCTTAATAATGCCAATACAGCAAAATTGATTTCTTCTTTAAAGGATTATAGGGAAAAATACCAGCTAAATGACTGGCTATACTACCAACTAGTAAGAAAAACTGCAGAACAGCTAAGCCCAAAAGCAAAGAATTACCCAAGCTATACTTTGTACAAATGGTTTCTCATGACAAAATCTGGTTATGATGCCCGAGTTGCAATAGGCAACAACCAGATTATTTTTTATATACGCTGCGACGAAGACATCTCTGATGTTCCATTTTTTATGATAAATAGCAGGAAGTATATGTGCCTGAATTACCACGATTACCAAAAATTATTTAAACAGGCAGATACTTATATTCCCGTTGAAATAGAGGTTAAAGGAGCTGAAAAAGCTTTTAGTTACAAGGTTACTAAAATGCCCGAGTTTAAGCCCGAAGACTATAGCGAAAAACAGATTACTTTTAACTATAGACATAAAGCATATCATTTTAACGTAAAGGTAAACACTGAAGTTGCCCAGATTTTTGCCAATTACCCTGGTGTTGATTTTGAAACTTATTTTAACATTCCTTTAAGCAGAGCAACTTATCAGTCTCTTATTCCATTGCTGAAAGAAAATGTAAAAGGAATGCCTGTAAAGAAAGGTGTAGATTACCTGATGCAGTTTACAAGATATGCATTCTTATATGAAAACGACCAAGAGAATTTTGGCAAAGAAAAGCGCCTATCCCCTGAGCAGACTCTTCTTTCTGCTTACAGTGATTGTGACGATCGCGTGGGGCTGTTCTTTTTATTGGTTAAAGAAATATATAACCTACCAATGATTGCCATTCTTTATCCTACCCATATTACCATGGCTGTAGCATTTGATAAACCTGTTGGTGAAGGTATAAAGTATAATGGTAAACTCTATTCTGTTTGCGAACCTACTCCCCAAAAAAGAAATCTTAAGATTGGCGAAGTAGCTGACCATTTAAAAAAGCAGAAGTATGAAATTGTATATGCTTATGAACCTGCTTTATAAGCAATCAAATAAAAAAAGCCCCAAAGCATGTTTTGGGGCTTTTTTTTATTCTTTTAAAGTAATATTATTTTACTGCTCCTGGAGTAGTGTATGCTAATGATTGTGGATCAAAATGAGCCCATCCAGTAGTCCAGTCAGTTGTTCCGAAAGCACCTTTATAAGCTACAGTTTTATCAAAGAAAGTATCTCCTGTAAACTTAGCATCAGTAAATAAAGCACCAGTTGCTGCAATAGAGCCTGTTTTTACAGTAAAATCAGGGCGACCAACTTTAGTACTCAAATCTTTAGAGAACAAGTTTGGTGCATTAAATAAATCTGCCGCATATAATGCATCGTTAAAAACGTTATCAGCTCTTAAGGTAGCTTCAAATAATGTTTTGTTTTCGCCTTTTACTTCATTTCCTTTAGAGTTACAAGAAGCAACAATATTATTCATGAATTTTAAAGCACCAGAAGTATAGTTTGTAGAAGTAGCACCTGCGGTAGCAACTTTACTATCATCTATGTATATTCCTTCAGGGAAACCGGCAAAAACACTATTGAAGGTGCTAATTGAAGAGTTACGACGAATTTGTGCTGCATGCTGGAAGTTAGCATTTTGTTTACCTTTATCACCAGATGCTGCAATTGGGCCAATAATAGTGATATTAGAGAAAATAGCACTTGTTTTTGGAGTTAAGTTAGAACCCGAACCATCATTGTCTGACTCAAAACCATTAGACCCTGATTGATCTGCGGTAACGATTAAACGTTGACCTACTGCAAACTGGATTTTACCAGAATAACCAAAGTCAGTATCAAAATCATCATCCCATCCATCAATAGCAAGTAAGTGCTTAGCATTTACAGTTCCACCAAACCACTCAAAAGAATCATCTCCTGAACGGTAAACCTGTACATAGTCAACAGTTGTACCATCGCCAACGCCACCAAATGTAACACCATTGATCTCGTTATCTGGACTTAAAGGGATACCTGCAAACTCTACACGTACATATTTTAATACACCTGAATTATCATGTGCATCGTTACCTCCGTATTTACCTTTACCTGA
>DDEP01000194.1 GCA_002336465.1 Pedobacter sp. UBA1951 | reverse complement strand
TCCCTCGATTTTTTCTGAGATAAAAATCAATCTGTAATTTTGATTTTTTAATAATATTATTATAGCAGTTAAAAGTACTCCGAGAACTGTTAAGCATGTCACTTCAATTAATCTAAAATTCTTTAATTTATTTGTTTCTGGTTTCCCTAAAGTTTGAAATACAGGGGTATCTTCTTGTACTTTTATTTCCTGAAGTAGAATTAATTTGGCAAGATTATCTCCAAATGCATTATTCTTATTCTCTATATATTTAGCCTGTATGAACTTCAAATCGGCTAAACTTTTTTCTTTTCTATAGTTGATTAAAAAATCCAAAAGATAATGGGTAGCATGTTCCACTATTTTTTCTGAAAGATTTGGAGCGAATGTTGTTGCGGTAATTGAAGTAAGTTTATTATTGCTTGTTGTAACTGAAATTATTTGGTTTCTACCACTTTCTGTTTTGGGAAAATTCAATAATTTACTTTCAGGAATATCTCTAGAAAGTTTGGAGAAATATTTATCTGTAAGTAATATATCCTTGTATAAAGTAGGAGAGGTTATTTCTTGACTATAAAGCTCTTTTTTCTTTGCAAAATTTGAAGCCATTTCAAGTAGGCTAGCTAATCCATTGTTAGGTTGATGAGCTATTTCGGGTAAAATTTTAATTGTTGCCGCAAATTGAGTTTTTTTATTTACGCTATAAAGCACGTAAGGGAGTGTAAATACAATAATGCCAGCGAGAAAGTAAACTAGATTATTGTAGAATAATTTAGCTATAGATTTAAAATCAATTGAAATAATTTCTTCCGGCATGGATCGTTTGTTTGTCGCAAACATAATAGATTACTATTTAATAAGTGCCAATGTGTGGTAATAATTTTTGTCCAAGATTTATAACTGAAAACTACACACTCCTCACTAAAATTAATCAGTAAGGTCATATTTACGTAGTTAATTTATTTAAACCAAATTCCAAATCCTTGATTAAATATTCCGGCTCTTCTAATCCGATATATACTCTGATCAGGATATGTCTTTTATTTTCAGGATCAAAATCGGCTTTGCTAATACCCGCACAGGCCGGAATAATCAAGCTTTCGTAACCTCCCCATGATACTGCCATCGAAAAATGTTTTAACTCATTGCAAAAAGCTTCAATCTTGTCGAGGCTGCTTTCTTTTAAAGTAAAGCTGAACAGCCCACCACATTTCTTCATCTGTTTCTTAGCCAGCTTAACGGTTACATTATCTGGATTAAAAGGATAGATAACCTGATCTATTTTAGGATGTGAGTTTAAGAAATGAATAATCTTTTCGGCAGTAGAGCTACTTTGCTCTAACCTAATGGGAAGTGTTCTTAAGCCACGTAATATGAGCCAAGCATTTTGAGGCGACATGGAAGCGCCTATATTCATGTATTCTTTTTCAAATATTTGCTTGATCAAGCTTCTTTTGCCTGTAACTACTCCGGCTACCACATCACTGTGACCGCTTAAATATTTAGTGGCAGATTGCGCTACGAGATCAATACCGTAACTAATGGGCTGCTGGTACAAGGGCGTGCAGTAACTATTGTCTATCATTGTATAAACGCCATGTTGCTTTGCTATTTTAGCAATGGCTTCTAGATCTTGTACATCAAAGCTAAATGTATTGGGCGACTCTAAATAGATTAATTTGGTTTTAGAAGTGATCGCTTGTTCAATCGCTTCAGTATGGCTACCATCAACAAAAATGGTTTTAATGCCAAATTTTGGAAGAAAATCATTGAATAATTTGATGGTCCAGCTATATGGATTTTCAACGCAGATAACCTCATCTCCACTTTGTAATAAAGCCAATACGGGTATGGTTACCGCGGCAATGCCACTGCCAAAAACCAGTGCATCTTCTGCACCATCTAACGCGGCCAGTTTCTTCCTTAAAATATCAATGGTAGGGTTAAAACCTCTTGAATATAAATTACCTTGGTATTCATCTGAAAGCGCTTTGCGGAAAGCATCTACCGTATCGAATTTAAAATTACTTGTTTGTATGATAGGAGGGGCAATGGCGTTAAAATAGTTTTCCCTTTCTTCACCCAATTCGTTTAAAATGTATGAAATATCCACTCTATTAAGTTAAAAGTTAAAATTGAACTAAGTCGTTTTATTCCTGTTTAAAAACTTATTGATAAAATAAATTGCTACAAATCCCAAGAAAATATAAATACCATTTAATGCAGCATTTGGATCATCATTATAAATGCTGATCGCAACAAATAAATAAGCCGAGATAAAAATGATGGGCATTAGTGGATATAATTTCATGGTGTAAATGGTATTTTTATCTAGATGCGCAGTTTTTTTACGCAGATAAAAAATGGTAGCGGCCGAGAAAATCATGCCAGCTCCATCCATAAAAATGGTGTAGTTTAAAATTTTGTCGAAGGTTTTGGCATAAAACAGCGTGAAGATAGATAGGATGGTGAAGAGGGTTAAACTTACCACCATCACATCATTTTTCTTTGTTTTTTTAGTAAATATTTTGGGCAATGCACCTTCTTCTCCCATAGCGTACATGGCTCTTGGATTGCTCAATAAATTTACATTTACGTATCCTAGTACAGATAAAAATATCAATACTGAAAGTATGGTAAAGCCAGTTGGTCCAAATATCTGCCCCGCTAAAATGGCTGCAATACTTTGTGCCGACTTCAGTTGTTCGAAACCGATTACTTTCACATAAGCATAATTGATGGCCATGTAAAGCGTAATGATAATGCCCAGCCCAACAAGAATAGAGCGAGGAATAACTGTTTTTGCTTCTTTGGCCTCGCCACCAAAATTAATGGTTTGTTGGTAACCACCAAAACTGAAAGATACTGCTATTAAACAAATTCCAAGTGCTTTTCCATAATCGCTCCAAGTAGCAGGCAAACCATCTGAGGTACTAAAAACCGATGGCAATTGTTGTGTTTGTCCGCCAAAGAAAACAGCACAAATCAAAGTGATTACCATTACCAGCTTAATGATGGTTAGAACGTTCTGTGTTCTAGAGCTAGTCCTTAATCCCAAGAGGTTAATGGTATAAAATATGATAATGCTCACTAACCCAATAAGGATACGATGGTCATTGGTTTGCATTTCAACAGGAAAAAGTGCTTTGTTTATATATTCGGCGCCAATTAATGAAACACCAGCCACAGAAGCTGCATTACTAACTACAATAATACAGTTGATGGCAAAAGCAATGGAAGGATGGTAACAAACAGAAAAAATCTTGTAATACCCACCGGTTACGGGGTAGCGCGAACCAATTTCTGCATAAGTTAAAGCTCCGCAAAGTGCTACAAAACCTCCAACTATCCATGCTAAAAAAAACAGTTCGGGGATTTGAGCTTTAGCAGCTACATTAACAGGGGTTCTAAAAATTCCCATGCCTATCACTAGGCTTACTACAATCATCGACAGGTCGAAGAGGGAAAGTTGCTTCTTTTCTTCCATTATTTATTGTTTAGTTTTGGTTTTCAATCTGCAATTTAACAATTATTGGCATAAGCTCTTGTCATATAGCAAAAATGTATAAATGTTGATATTTCTGCTAACAAAAGACAGAATAAACAGTTAATTTTGCTTATAATGGTTAAATCTTTAGTTTTTCATCAAACTATAAAATCAAAACATAATGACTAATCCTGCATATAACGAAGATAGTATCAAATCACTCGACTGGCAAGAACATATTCGCCGTAGACCGGGTATGTACATAGGTAAGTTAGGAGACGGTTCTGCACAGGATGATGGCATTTATGTTTTGTTAAAAGAAATCCTGGATAACTCTATTGATGAGTTTATGATGGGAGCAGGGCGTACGATTGATATTACTGTGTCTGATCATAAAGTAAATGTGCGTGATTATGGGCGTGGTATTCCTTTGGGTAAAGTGATAGATTGCGTATCAAAGATGAATACCGGAGGTAAATACGACAGTAGCGCATTTCAGAAATCGGTAGGGATGAATGGGGTAGGAACTAAAGCCGTAAATGCATTATCTACAACTTTTATTGTACAAAGCTACCGCGAAGGCAAAACCAAGAAAGTAGAATTTAGCAAAGGATTAATCACCATTGATCATCCAGAAGTTGAAACCACTCAGCGAAATGGTACCGCAATAACTTTCTATCCAGATGACAGTATCTTTAGAAATTACCATTATATCCCTGATTTTGTAGAGAGCATGATATGGAATTATGTTTTCTTGAACACAGGGCTAACCATTAGTTTTAATAATCAGAAATATTTTTCAGAACGTGGGTTATATGATTTGTTATCACGTCAGAATAAACCAGAAGAAATCCGTTACCCAATCATACACCTTAAAGGTCATGATATCGAGGTAGCGATGACACACGGACAGCAGTATGGAGAAGAGTACCATTCTTTTGTGAATGGGCAATATACTACGCAAGGCGGAACACACCAAGCTGCATTTAGAGAGGCCGTGGTTAAAACGCTGAGAGAATATTACAATAAAGATTATGATGCATCAGACATCAGGGCCTCTATCATTGCTGCAATTGCTATTCGTGTGCAGGAACCTGTTTTTGAATCGCAGACCAAAACAAAATTAGGTTCTGAAAGAATAGCACCTGATGGTCAAACGGTGCGTACTTTTGTGAATGATTTTCTAAAGAAAGAATTAGACGATTATTTGCACAAGCATAAAGATGTGGCAGATGCCATAGAAACCCGTATTAAGCAGTCTGAACGAGAGCGTAAAGATATTGCAGGCATCAAAAAACTGGCTAATGAAAGGGCTAAAAAAGCATCGTTGCACAATAAGAAACTAAGGGATTGCAAGATACATTTCAATTCTAGCCACGATAGAAGGTATGAAACTACTTTGTTTATTACTGAGGGAGATTCTGCTTCGGGATCGATAACGAAATCCAGAGATGTGGAAACGCAGGCAGTTTTCAGTTTAAAGGGTAAACCTTTAAACTGCTTTGAGCTAACCAAGAAAGTGGTTTACGAAAATGAAGAGTTTAACCTTTTACAACATGCTTTAAATATTGAGGATGGGCTTGAAGGTTTACATTATAATAATATCGTTATTGCTACCGATGCGGATGTTGATGGCATGCACATACGATTGTTGATGATGACTTTTTTTCTACAGTTTTTCCCCGATCTGGTTAAAGCCGGACACGTTTACATTTTACAGACCCCACTGTTTAGGGTGCGTAATAAAAAAGAAACCATTTATTGTTATAGTGACGAAGAACGCAAGAATGCGATAGATAAGCTAGGTGGTAAGCCTGAAATTACCCGTTTTAAAGGTTTAGGTGAGATCTCTCCTGATGAGTTTGGTATATTTATTGGTAACGATATTCGGCTGGATCCCGTTATTTTAAAAGAGCAAACAATCAAAAGTCTTTTAGAATATTACATGGGAAAAAATACACCAGAAAGACAGCAACATATCATCAGAAATTTGCGTGTTGAGAAAGATGAAGCCGAGGAAGTAAGCAAAGCTGAAGCAGAAGATCAATTGGTATTAAGTGAGTAATCTCTGCTTTATGTTATTTAAGATGATGTGATGCTTAAATAAATCATTTAACGGAGATAAAATTGTTTAACCATAAAAAGAGCGGTACGTTTCGTTACTGGTTAGTTGCGCTATTTATTTTGACCATGTTGGTCACTTCTATTTTTTTCTACCTGAAAAAAAAGAGAGTGCCGGCACTCATTGCCCACCTAAAAGAACTTTGGCAAAATAAAACTGATTTTTCCGCGGTTGATTCATGTGTTATTTTACTTTATAGAGCAGACAACGATTGTAGATTGTATGAAGTTACAGCCAACAAAAAGTACATACAAAGCTTCAATAAAAAATTAGATACAATCTCAAATATCGTTGCTCATATAGATACCAGCAGCAATGGTAAACTAGCAGATTTGTTTGAGCAGAAAAGACAAAAAACACAACTTTACCTTAAACTTAAAAAACTTACCGATAGCTTAGTTAAAGTATCGGCTGGTATAGATACTGTGATCAGACCTGAACCACCTAAGGTTTATGGCGAATTCAAGTTTGGTAAATTCAGGACCATGATTACGGTAGATACGATTAAAACTACCGTTCAAGACAAGAGCAAGAAAAAACTTTTTGGGCGTTTGGTTGATGCTTTCAAAGATAAACGTAGCCAAGATTCATTGGTGGCTACAATTCGTAAAGAAGTTAAGCTTGATACGGCATTCCAGAGTAAACAATATAATCTTATTCACCTGAAAAGGATGAATAATTATTTCAGAAATCTTTATGCGAGAAAAGACCTTTTATCAAAAGCAGAGTTAGACATATTAGGTTTAAACACTACCATAATTGGCGATGTTGTTAAAACCTTGAAGAATTATAAAGCCAATGAGATTATATTGCATGAAAAAACGGAAGAGATATTAAGAGATAATATAGATGCCAATATGAGCATGGTAGATAAGCTTTATAAGGTTGCTCTCATACTGCTCTGCCTGTTGGGTATTATTATACTCTACAATCTTTTCAAGATGTATAAAAATGAAAAGTATTTGGTAGATTATACTAAAAAAGCTACCCAATATGCACAGTCTAAAAGCAGGTTTCTGGCCAATATGAGTCATGAAATCAGAACGCCTTTAAATTCGGTTATAGGTTTTTCAGAACAGCTGATCCAGCAAGATCTTACATCTAAACAATCTGAACAGGTAAATGCTATCCGTACCTCATCTATTATGCTGTTGGATGTGGTTAATGATATCTTGGATTTTTCTAAGTATGAAACTGGTAAAGTTAGCTTTGATGAGGTTGTTTTCAATCCCGCTGAATTATTGAGAGAACTGATCAGCAGTATTTCTATACAAGCATCTGCAAAAGGATTAAAACTCGAAGCAGATATCAATTTTAACAATAGCATTAATCTTAAGGGAGATTCTCTAAGATTAAAACAAGTGGTTATGAACTTGCTGAGCAATGCCATTAAATTTACCGATCATGGTTTGGTTACGCTTAAAGCTGATATCGTTACGGGAACAAAAAAGCAGGAAATTCTAAAAATTCAAGTTGCTGATACAGGCGTTGGTATAGCTCAGGAAGATATCTATATGATTTTTGAAGAGTTTGCCCAAGTTTATTACTCTTCTTCTAAAGTGAAACAAAAAGGTACGGGTTTGGGATTGGCTATATGTAAGCGTATCGTTGAACTGCAAGGAGGAACAATTGGTGTAGAAAGTGAGGTGGGAAAAGGATCTAACTTTTTCTTTGAGATTGGTTATGAACATGCTGAAATGAAAGACCATCAGCAATTAAACATTATTGGAGAGGGCAACCTAAATCGATTATCAGGAAAACGTGTGCTGCTTGCCGATGATAATAAAATGAACATTCTCTTAGCCGAAACTGTAATCAAAAAATACAATATCGATATAGATACTGCATTGGATGGCAAACAAGCCTTGCATTTATTCGAGAACAACAATTACGACTTAATTTTAACGGATATCCAAATGCCAGAGATGGGAGGAGTGGAACTTACGCAACGTATCAGGAAGCTTAAAAATAAAAGTAAATCATCTATTCATATTTTAGCCATAACGGCAAACGTATTGGAAGAAGATAGGATTAAATATTTATCATCTGGAATTAATGATCTGGTACTGAAACCATTTTCTGAAAAAGAATTAATGGATAAGATCACAAAATATATTAGTTAATCCTCTTAATCTTTTTGTTGAATAAAGATTCAGTTGAAAACTTACTGATAAAACTCAATATTGCGTATAGATCAAAAGATTGTATCTCAAAATAAGTAATAGCATTTAGGTCTTTTTACTTGTTTTTACCGGCGTAATTTCTTCTGCATGTTGCGGAGGTAACTCTTTTACTTCTTTTTCTACCACTACGGTTTTTAGGTGTACAGCGTACTTGGAAGGACTAATCCCTTTATCAAACTTCTCGGCGTAAGCTTGGGTAAATTCTGCACCAAAATATAAAATTATGGAAGTATAATATATCCATACCAGAATTACGATAATAGAGCTGGCAGCACCAAAAGTAGAACCCGGATTGCCTTTTTGGATATAAATTCCAATAAGATACTTGCCCAAGCTAAACAACAATGCCGTAAAAAGTGCACCCACAATGGCCGATTTCCATTTCAGTTTTACATCTGGCAAAACTTTAAAAATTACAACGAATATAGTTGTGATTACGGCATAGGTTAAGATGTTGGTAATGACGAGCATGAGCAATTCAGAAACTGAGCCAATGCCTAATCGCACTGCATAAACATCAAGTTTATCGCCAATGGCAACTACCACACTGTTAAGGATAAGAGAAACAAGTAGTAAAAAACCCAATGATGCAATAAGCGAAAAGGATAATAATCTGTTAACAATAAATTTTAACCATCCTTTTTTGGGTATGGCTTTAACCTTCCAGATCAGGTTTATGCTATCTTGTATTTCTACAAAAATGGCCGACGAACCTATCAGTAAAGTAACAATACCAATGGTTAAGCCCAATGTACTCCGTCCGGTAAGATTGGCATTGCTCACAAATGTTCTTAACTGATTTGTGGCTTGTGTACCTATAAGCTCACTAATTCCTCCAAATATCTTTGTGCCAGGATCTAAGTTATCACCAAGGAATAAAGTAACAGAAGAAAGAATAATGATGATAAGGGGAGTTAGGGAGAAAATCGTATAATAGGCCAATGAAGCGCTTAATTTCATTACTCTATCATCAATAAAGCCTTGTCCTGCAGCAGCAAAAAGCTGTTTCAAGTTATAGAAAAATAACTTTATTATTCTCAATAATCTCTTCATGGTATTAAAACGGATAACCTATGCCAATGTTTAAAATTAAATTGTCTTTACGCCAGCTTTTGCTGCCAAAATCAATCTGATTCAACACCCAGCGATTTCCTGCGGGTAAATAAGGTTTTCTTAATGGAAATGCTCCATCAAGCCTTATAACAAATATCTTGGCATCTACGCGTAAACCTAAGCCTGTACCAACGGCCATCTCATTTAGTGCATTCTTAAGTTTAAATCCAGAGCCAACTCTATCATCAGCTTTGCGCAGCCAAATATTGCCCGCATCAACAAAAGCAGCGCCTTCAAATATGCTTACTAATTTAAATCTTAATTCTGAATTAAAAAGGGCCTTAACATCTCCAGATTGGTCTGCATAAGCTATATCATCAGGTATTTTGTAAGTGCCCGGACCCAAAGACCGTGCCCTGAAAGCACGAACGTCACTGCTTCCTCCGGCAAAGAACTGCCTGATAAAAGGCATCGAGGTACTATTGCCATAAGCATAGCCATAGCCTAAATTTAAACGATTAACCCAAGTTACTTTTCGGTTGATTTTATAATAATCGCGTAAATCGGTTTCTATTCTTACAAACTGAGTTAAAGGCTGTCCAAATAGCGTTCTTTCGCCTGCTGAATTTTTTATATTGAATAAGCCCAATAGGTTTCCTGATGTTTCTATGCTCCCAAAGAAATAGATATTATTTCGCTGATGGATTAAAGTCTGATCGGTATAAGTAAAGTTATAGGTGCTACCCAGTATGAACTGTTTCTGTAAAGATTTACTAATACCTGGATTTTTGATTTCTAAGTCAGCTAATTTTGAACTATCTCCTTTATTTGGTTTTACCAAATTAATTACAAAAGGGTTCAGATTATGCTCTTTAAATTGATTCTCTTTCCAGTTGTAACCATATTCTGCCTTAAATGAATTAAGCGTATAAAGGCTATCTCTCTTTAACAATTGGTAAGTTAATGATATGATGGTTTTAGGGATAAAAGCTGTTGTGCTTTCGAACTTGAAAAAAGGAATAATAAATCTTGGAAAAGTTAGTTTACCGTTCGTAGTAAGTGAATAAGAATTTATGCCACTTGTACGTCCGCTATATTGGGTTTCGAAACCTCCGCTTACACTCACATCTAATTGCTCGGCACCTCTGAATAAATTGCGGGTTGTTTGTGTTAATTTAACCTCGGATCCTATAAAGTTGTTTGATTTGTTGGTGCCCGTAACAGAAAAAGTGAGCGAGTTCTTTTTCAATGGTGTTAAATAGATGTTTAAATCCAAAATATCATCTTTAAAACCATTATGTGGTATGAACTCCATCCTTACATCTTGAAAGGTATTCAAATTAACCATGCGGTTTAACGATTGGTTATGGTCTTTACGGTTGTAGGTTTCGCCTTTTGAAAAGAAGACTAAACGATCAAAAACTTTTGGTTTAAAAGTATTCCGACTATCATAGATGTTAAAATCTTTATAAGCAGTTGGTGTTGATGCCCTTAAAACGCTGTCACGACGGAGATTATAGTTCGGAAAAATATTGATGTTATTGATTCGATAAGGTTTTAGAGCTTCTACAGGGCTGGTGTTTTTTATTCTCACGTTTACATTGGTCAAATTCTTGCCGATGGTACTGTCAACCTGCATAATAATAAAGTCGGGGTTAAAGTAAAAATACCCTCGTTCTTTTAATTCGTTGTCAATTCTTAAACGTTCGTTTTTAAAGGTTTCAAGGTCATAAAAGTTGTTTGGCTTTACCAAGCTTTTAGATGATGTTTGCTGAATAATCGTAGTAAGATTACCTGTGTCTGGAGGAAAGGTAACTCGGTTGATCTTGTACCTGATATCTGTATTAGCGGTATATATGGCTTTGCCTTTTTTGTTTTTAACCACTGTATCACCAGTTACTGCTGCCTGCAAATACCCTTTGCTGATCAGGTAGCTTTTTAACACATCTGTATTGTATTTTAGCTTTACATCGCTCAATAATACTGGCGGTTCACCAACTTTTGTTCTTAGCCAATGCCTAAAACCTTTAGGTTTTGTGGGTTCTCCTGCTAGATTATAGATAAATAATTTAAACTTTAAGCCCAATATTGATTTATTGGGAGCAGGTCTTGTCTTGCCCTCCAAATCTTTCACAAGTTGCTTTTGGTTATCTACTTTTTTGGCACTATCGGGATTTACTTTTACAACAGCACCTGTATAAAGTACCTGTCCCGGTTTTAGATAACGGGTATTACTGCAACTTGTTAAAACCGAATAGGTAAATAGCAAGATTGCGACGGCAATTAAATTAATTTTTAGGTTTCTGTTCAGTCTCATTTCTTACCCGGTTTCTTCTTTTTTGAAAAATTTCGCGAAACTTATTGTAATCTACTACCATTGTAAAGCCTAAACCTGTTTCAATGATCTGGCCTTCAATAACAGCTTCGGTCTGGTTACGTCTGTAAGCCCTTAACCTGTACCTTCCATCTCTTGATAAAGCATATTCAACGTTTACATTTCCTGCAATGTTCGCCGCGTTTTGGTTAGACGTATTAGAACCTTCTAACGCAAAAGAGCTTCCTACGGTAACAGTTAGCCTATCATCAAATAATTTTTTAGATAAAGCTACTTCTAGATCGGTTTTATGCTCTAAGGCACCACTAGAATAATCATCTGTAGAATTAAGGTCAAAGTTAATATCTACGCCTTGTATCAGATCTGAAGCGAGATTGTTTAACTGGTCGCTTAATAATTTACTTACACTTGAACGGGCCATTGAACTCACGCTTGTTCCTCCCGCAAGACTTTGGAACGGATTGTCGGCAATGAACCTGTTTAAAGCCAGTAGGGCAAAAACCTGTTTGTTAAGTTCATTTTCATCACGGTTAATGACTTGCAGTTTGGCATAAGCCAAAGTACCCACATCAGAACTTCTTTCATCTTCAGGTAAATCTATCTTAAAAGTGATTATTGGCTTTAATAGTTCTCCTTTTATATATAAATACACCTGAAAAGGCATTTTGGTTTTCGCGGTAGCATTTGAGGGTTGATTTAAAAGATCTATAGGCGCTGCGCTAACTTCATACAAAGCCGTTAAATTAACATTAGCTTCTGTGGGCTCGCCTGTCCAGGTAATGGTACTGCCCTTAACCAGTTTAAATGTTTTTTTGTTTAAAGGAATAACAGATAGGTTGTAAGAACCATCTTCCACTTCATATTTCCCCGTCATGCTTATTTTTCCGCTTGGATCAATAGTTGCATTTAGATCGGCAGTGCCTTTGGCAGTAAGCATATCGCCATTTGCAGGATCTACTACTACACTTAATTCTGCTTCGGGATCAATACTGATATCGGCTACCAAATTCATTCCTTTAAAAGAAGACTGGCTGATGCTATCGACTTTTAAGCTCTTTTCTCCATTAAAAGGAGGGGCATCTTCGTCAATAAACTGCACAATGCCTTCTTGGTCTATTACCGAAGGATCCGATACCGGAAGTGCATAAAAGAACTTAGTACCCTTATTTATTTTCAGGTTCATATTTACATCAGGACTGTTCATGGTACCTCGTACTTTAATGGTACTTGTAAGGTAAAGCGTACCATAAATCATATTGTTGTCCTGAACAGTTGAATTGATCAACCTGAAGTTATTGGTTCTGGCATCGATGCCAAATTTGATGTTTTTGAAATCAGCTGTATAAATAGTCCCGTCAATTACGGCTGCTTGCCCTAACGAATCGAGTAGGTTAAAACGATTAAAATGTACACCTTCAGTATCAAATTTTATTTCTTGGTTAGGAACTCTAAAGAATGAGTTTACATAGGCAACCCTGAAAGAGGCATCATTAAATTTTAATGAACCTAAGATTTGAGGTGCAGTTGGTTCTCCTTTTATACTAAATGCACCACTTAATGTTCCTTTGCCCTGTTTAATTTGCCCCATGCTCAAACTTTCGATTTGTTGCAGGTCTATTTTGGAAACATTTACCTTTAAATCTAAGCTGCTTTTAGGCGCAGTATAATAAAATCCTGAGGCACTTAGCTCATGCACACCTTTTAACCCAGCATTGATTTCAAAGGCATTTTCTGTAGCATTGTTAACTTTTAGGTTAAGATTACCGAGTTCATCTTTTAAGTACCTTAGTTTGTTAATGGTAAGATCAGCCTCAAATTTAGGATTACCCGTAAGTTCTTTAACGTTTACTAAACCATTAATCGTTCCGCCCACCAATGTACTGTCTGTCTCGGCAAATTTTGTAAGAGTTTCTATTTTGAAATTCTTAAACTCTACATTTACAGGCGAATTGAGCTGATCTGAAGTGCTATTTATGCTCAGCATTTCTCCATTCCTGTTGATATTGAAGGCATGGGCCAAGATACCTGCTTTGCCAAATTGTATATAATTATCTGGCGATACGGTCCATTTTTCATAGTCTAGTATCAATCTATCAGGAATGAGATTGAATTTAAAATCTTTATTGACCGCTTGTAGGAGACCTGACAATGCATACTTATCTTTTCGTTGTCTATCTCTCAAGAATAAGTTTATACCCAAATCATTATTGGCTACATTACCAGATAACTCGGTGTTAAATAACTGAATGGAAGGGCTTTGAATATGGTTAACATTCAGCTTATAGTTTAGCTTCTCGTTTTCGTTGCTAGTATTGAACCTAATCGTGTCTATAGTAAAGCTGCCATATACAATTTTAGGGAAGAAAGCATTTAAAATCAGGCTGTCTTTTTGGGTGTCTAAGAAACCGTTGAGCTGAGCAGGGGTAAAAGCGGTAAGCTCTGGTACAAAATCTTTTATAAACTTAGGGTAATATATATTAACATTAAACTTTACAGACTGTGGACCTATTTTAGTAGTTTCGCCAAACTGGTAATACTTATTGATTTGGTTAATAAAGGCATTGCCTAATTTACTGAGTTCGTATTTACCTTCTACATTCGCAGCAAGTATTTCTGATTTGATGCTGAGCTTATTGTTTGTGCTTGTACTGGTTGCGCTGATTTGTATGGTATCTAAAGCATAGCGCTGATTATCTTTTACCAGTTGAAGTTTGGTTGCAAAGATATCTCCGTTCAGAAAATCTACATCAGCTGTTTTAATATTGGCATTGATATTTCCAGCTATTTTTAGTGGTGTTTTACTGAAATTAAGTTTTTGTAAATCTATTTGTTTAAGATTAATCAGGCCTTTAACAGAAGGATATTTTGAAGCTAGATTAGCATCTACGTCCAAATTAAAATTGGCATTGCTATCGGTCATAGCTCCTTTAACACTGATATTCTGTTTTTTATAACTGCCCGAAAGGATGAGGTTTTTGTAAGTGTACTTGTTATAAGAAGCGGCTAATACCTGAGCTTTAAAAGTTGCGTCTATTTTTTTAGGATCAAAATACTGGCCTCTTACCTGTGCTCTTGTAGTGATGCGACCTATGGTTTGCGATTGTTTAATGAGCCTGCCTACGTTAAAATTTAACAAATCTACATCTGCAGCATAGGTTTCATGATCTTTTCTTCCTCCAAGTTTGGCTATGAGTTTTGCATTGCCCATATCTGTACGGATGTCGAATCGGGTATTGAAGTTAGAAATGCTACCATTGAATTTACCTTTGGCATGGATAACATCTGGCAACTCTATATTTTTGGGAAGTGATTTTTTAGGAATAACCACGAGCAAATCTCTCTTAGTTAGATTAAGTCTCTTGATGTCTAAATCAAGAAAAGTTTTGTTGATGTCGGGTAATCCTTTTGCATGACCACTAATATCTATTTGCGTGTTCTTTAACCCACTGATCTGTAACTCAGGAATGGCTAGATTGCCTAAATAACCATTTACCCGGCCGTTTACCTTAATTTTTTCGTTGATATAGTTTTTAGGAATAGCATTACTGAAATAAGCGGCATCTTTTAGGCCAATAATGGTGTTTTTTAATCTGAGGTTTACTTTTACCTTTTGGGGATGTTTAGAAAAATCGTCGAGAGACGAATAATTTACTTCAGTAGTGTTCTCAATACGGGTATGAGGGGTTTTAAGGATCAGTCCCGAGAGCTTGATCTGTTTATCCGAATAAACGGCATCACCGCTAAGTTGATCTAATTTAAAACCACTTTTATCGGTCAATGACCCATATTTAACATTTACTTTTGTAGCTGTAGCATTGTATTGTAGGTCTGTTGCCCCTAAAAACAGCTTGTTAACATCAAGATGATTAAAGTCTATCCCTGACGAAGCTGCTTTGGCGGCCACGTTATCAAATTTAAAAGCATTGTTTTTAAGATCTATTTGTTTTACCGTTACCAACAAGGGAGATGGCTGTTTATATACGGTGTCTTTTAGTTTGCTAAGATTATTTGCGGGAGCGGGCTTAAAAGCAAAACCTATGTTTGAATTATTAAGAAATGCTTTGTCGGCTGTGTATTTGCTATGCGTTAAGTCAACCTTTAAATTGGTAAAACCAAGGGTATCAACCAAGGTTTTTAAACGGGTTACCGTCAGTTCATCATTATAGTTTATATTAACCTTATTAAGGTCAAGTGCTTCAAATTCTATGGTAGGCAGCTTGCCGGTTTGTTTTTGCGTGCTATCAACACTGTTAACAATATGCTGAGCCAACTCTACCAGAGGTTTTTGTTGTAAATAGTTTAGAGCAGTGTTTTTTATCGCTAAACTTTTAATAACATAGTGTTGATTGTCTAAATCGAAGCTTTTTATTTTTGTGTTTAAACTTCCTAATCTAAAACTTACATCATTGCCGGCAACATCATCGCGGTAACGGATATTGATTTGATTAAAACTAACTTGATCTACCGCAAATTTTAATGTAGAGCTACTGTCTTTCTTAACTTTTTCTTCAGGTTTTTCCTGTTCGTTCATAAAAGCATCAACCAAGAAAGAGAAATTGAAAGTGGTATCGGGGTTTACACGTTTTATATTGGCGGTAACGGTACTCAGTTCAAGATCTTTAATTTCTACTTTATTGGAAAAAATCAGTGCAAATAGATTAAGGTTTACATTGAGCTTATCGGCATAAAGAAGCGTATCTTTTTTTAGGTCAGCTACATATAGTTTATTTAAAGAAATATCATTTGGAAAAGCGATACGTACTTTTTCTAGGCTGATCTCGGTTTTTGTTTTGTTTTTTAAATAGCCAACAATCTGGTTTTTGATGATGTTTTGGACAAATGAGAAATTAATTAGAATAATAAGCAAAATAACCAAACTCAAAAGTCCGGCTATAATCCACAGAAATACTTTAAGACTTTTACTGTAAAATTGCTTCAAAACGGGAGAATTATGCTTTATAAAATTGAAAACTGACTTAATTTAAACATTATAAAATTAAACAATAAAAGAGGATAAAAGTTTAGAGATTGGAATAAAAAAAGCGATTTTTTTCTTGAAAAGCTGTAATAATGAGTATGTTTAGCAATTATGGAAAAATTGGAGTTTACAATTAACTACGAAGCATATCATAATTTAACAGAGTTAAGTGAGGAGGATAGGCTACTTTGCGAAAAAGCAGAAGCTGCCTTAAATACCTCTTATTCTCCTTACTCTAAATTTAAGGTAGGCAATGCAGTTTTATTGAACAGTGGAGAGATTGTTTTAGGAAGTAACCAAGAAAATGTGGCTTATCCTTCTGGTTTATGTGCAGAACGGGTAGCTTTGTTTAGCATAGGGGCCAAGTATCCTGATGCAATAATCAGTAAAATGGCCATTACAGCATATACGGATCAATTTAAGATAGAACAACCGATAACTTCATGTGGCGCTTGCTTACAGGTTATGGCAGAGTTTGAGCAAAAGCAAAATGCACCCATAACGGTTCTGTTCTATTGTATAGGAGGAAAGATTTTAAAAGTTAATGGTATTAAAAGCCTGTTACCTTTCTTGTTTGTAGAGAACAGATTAAGTGTAGGTGCTTAAGAGGTTACAACAGTCTTTAGATAAGTAAGGATTTCTTGGGTTTGTTGAGGTTCAAACCATTTGATTTCTTCATCGCGTTTAAACCATGTAATTTGTCTTTTAGCAAAGCGTCTGGTGTTTTGTTTAATTTTTTCTATAGCCGTTTCAAGATTGGTTTTGCCATCTAAATATTCAAAGATTTCGGCATACCCTACTGTATTGAGCGCATTGTAATTTCTGTATTTTTCAAGACTTTTAACCTCATCAACCAGTCCTTCTTTTACCATTAGATCTACCCTTTGATTGATACGATTATAGAGCGTTTCACGTTCGGTATTTAAACCGATTTTTATCATGTTAAAAGGTCGCTGTTTTTTTTGAGAGGTTAACATGGAACTCAATTTTTTACCCGTAGATAGAACCACTTCCAAACCTCTGATCATACGCTGAGGGTTGCTTTGATCTACTTTTGCAAAATATTCAGGATCTAGCAATGCCAATTTATTTCTGATGGCTTCTATACCTTCATTTTCAAAGAGAAGATTCAATTGCTCTCTTATATTAAGGTCTATGTCTGGAAGATCATCAAGACCATTACATACCGCATTGATGTATAAACCAGATCCGCCCACCATAATAACAGTGTCATGTGCTTTAAACAGCTTTTCTATAACCTGCAGAGCTTCTACTTCAAAATCGCCTGTACTGAACAGAGTAGTTACACTATGCGAATCAATAAAATGATGTGGAGCTGCGGCCTGTTCTTCTATTGAGGGTTTGGCCGTACCGATACTCATTTCTTTAAAAAACTGGCGAGAATCAGCAGATATGATCTCGGTATTAAATGCCTTAGCTAAGTCTATGGCTAAGGCAGTCTTACCAATGGCTGTTGGCCCAACTACAACGATGAGATTTTTCTGTGGCATGGGCTTGTTGTAATATTTAAGGATTGAATAGGCTGTTTATTTAATAATCATCGCGTTCTTCGCTATAATTACCATTGTCATATTCATCCTCGTCGTTAGAAAACACATCATCTTCTTCGTTTTCCTCTTCTTCCTCTTCTTCTTGGGCATTGATGCCTCTGCCACCCATGGCTTCAAGTTCATCGGTATCTTCTGGTACGAAATCCATTTCATTAAGGAAGTCAAAATCATCAGATGAAGAACTGCTGGCAACGCTGGCACTGCCTATAGATCCTTTATCCATGATCTTTGGTGCTTCACCAACACTCTTTACAATGTAAGGATATTCAATATTTGGGTCGTTTTCCATGATGATCTTGATCAGTTCAACATGAAAATCGTACGGACGTTCAAAATTATAGGTATAGTAAAATTTTTGATGAGGATCTTCTATAAAGCTACTGATTTTTGTCTTTTCCATTAGTACCACACCATTGTCTATTTTACGCTGATTAGGCATAAGCGCAATTTCTTCGCCTTTAATCCAGTTATCTGTGCTTACATAAAATGAAGAAGATTTCTCGGCATTATAGCCTGTTGACTTATGTATCGCTCTGTGTAAATCTTCGAAGGTCTGACCAGGTTTAATATCTATTTCTCTGTTAATGTCATCAAAATCTTCAAAAGATATTCTAAATCTGTAAATTGCCATTCTGGGTATTAAATAAATTGCTAACGTAAAAATATAAATTATTAATGATTTTTTGAGCGTTTAAATTATTCAGATAAGGGATTTAAACCCATTTCTATACCTTTTTGCAACATAAAATCATAAGCTTCCTGATAATTATTGCTTATTTCACCTTCCAATATCGCTTCTCTTATTGCATTTTTAAGTAGGCCTACTTCTCTACCTGCACTTAAACCAAAGGTTTGCATAATATCATTACCTGTAATAGGTGGTTGCCAATTGCGCAACTGATCACGCTCCTCAACGTCTTTGAGTTTCTGCTTTACCAGCTCAAAGTTATTGCGGTATTTTTTGACTTTATATTCGTTCTTGGTGGTAATATCTGCCTGACATAATAACATAAGGCTTTCTATCTCATTTCCAGCTTCGAAAAGGAGCCTGCGTACAGCAGAGTCGGTTACTTTATCCTGCGCTAAAACAATAGGGCGAAGGTGCAGCAATACCAACTTTTGCACAAACTTCATCTTGTCATTAAGTGGTAATTTAAGATGAGCGAAAATGTGGGGTACCATTCTGGCGCCTTTGTCTTCATGTCCATGAAAAGTCCAGCCATGTCCTTCTTCAAAGCGTTTGGTAGCAGGTTTGGCAATATCATGTAATATGGCGGCCCAACGTAACCACAAATCATCAGAGGTTTGGCTAATATTGTCTAAAACCTGTAAGGTATGGTAAAAATTGTCTTTATGCGCTTTTCCGTTCCGAGTATCAACACCATGCAATTTTGCCATTTGCGGAAAAATGAGGTGCAATAGGCCAGTATCAAACAAATAGTTAAACCCAATAGAGGGTGTTTTAGCTAAGATGATTTTGTTCAACTCGTCGGTTATGCGCTCTTTTGACACGATGTTGATGCGTTCTTTTTGGGTATGTATGGCAACTAAAGCAACTTGGTCTATCTTAAAATTGAGTTGTGTTGCAAAACGAATAGCTCGCATCATGCGTAATGGATCATCAGAAAAAGTAATAGCAGGATCTAAAGGTGTACGGATTAACTTATTTTCTAAATCTTCAAGCCCATTAAAAGGATCTATAACCTCGCCATAATTACTTGGGTTAAGCGAAATGGCCAAAGCATTTATGGTAAAATCTCTTCGTAACTGATCATCAGCCAAAGTACCGTTCTCTACAATGGGTTTGCGTGAATTGGCTCGGTATGATTCTTTTCGTGCGCCTACAAACTCAATTTCAAGTTCATTGTATTTAAGCATGGCCGTACCAAAGTTCTTAAACACCGAAACGGTAGATTTTAGTTTTTTACCGACTTTTTCGGCAAAATCTATTCCGTTTCCCAATACCACGATATCAATATCCTTAGAAGGTCTTTTTAAGAATATATCTCTTACAAAACCTCCTATTACGTATATCTCAGTTCCTTCCTTAGCTGCGGTTTCGGCTAATATCTTAAAAACAGGGTTTTCTAAATTAATTTTATACAAGTTGATAGGTGTATTTGAGGGATTGATCCTGTAATAAAAACGCTCCTGCAAAGTTAATAAAACACAGTAAAAATAAGACTTAAAGAAAAAGTCTATTATTTTCTGATAAACTCAAACTGTCCTGATGGGCTTAGTTTGATAATTGTGGAAGGTTTTTTAACCGTTCTGTTCTCCTGTTCCCAATTTACTACATAATCTACTGCATCTAAAATTTCGTCACTGATTTCATCAAAAAAACGAGGTGTAGGCTGTCCGCTGATGTTGGCAGAAGTAGAAACAATAGGTTTTCTGAAACGTTGCAGAAGCTGTTGGCAAAATTCGTGTTTTGGAATGCGAATGCCTATGCTGCCATCGGCGTTGATTGCACTTGGAGCAAGATTTTTAGCATTTGAAAAAACTATGGTCAAAGGGTTTTCCGCATATTCAATAAGATCATAGGCAACTTCAGGTACATCATTTACATAGGATGCCAGTTTATTGTCATTATCTAATAGTACAATAAGGCTTTTATCTGCTGCCCTGCCTTTAATCTCGTTTACTTTTGCAACGGCAGTTTCATTTGTGGCGTCACAGCCTAAGCCCCAAACCGTATCGGTAGGATAAAGAATTACACCACCGTTTTTGAGAACTTCTAACGCTTTGTTGATTTCTTCTTTCATGGCTACAACCATTTGGCTTTTTTACCGATTATTGAATTTTTTATGGTATCTACAATATTTTCCAAACTGATATTAACACCTGCTTGTTTTTGAAGCTGCATATTTTTATGGCGTGATCTGGCGATGTCTGTGTGCATCATTAAGAATTGTTTAAGGCTTTTTAATATCCAGAAGTCACCTTTTACGAAATGACCAAGGAGGGTAAGCGTAAACAATTGTACATACCATAAATTTCTTTTAGCTCCGTTTAAATGGATGCTCTGTAAAATAAAACTATTCCTGTTATAAATGATTTTTACAAAGTTTGATTTGTTGAGCTTATTGGTAGATGAACTGATTTGATGAAAGCAGATAGCTTTATGCTCATAATAAGAAGACCAGCCCATTTTCCATGCTCTAAGCCCTAAATCAAAATCCTCGAAATAAAAAGGAGAATAGATTTCATCAAAGCCATTTAGCATAACAAGCTTTTTGCGATCTATTAACGCATTGGCCCCCGATAAATAGCAGGTAAGTGTTAAATGATCGGTGTCTTCAACATAATAAAAACGATTGGCCTTAAATTTAAAACCCTTGAACTTAGGCATCCTTGCGGTATCTTCAATTTTCTTGCCATCAAAGTTCATGATGCAGCCCATTACCCCAAAAGTATCGGGCAAATTGAAATAGCTTAACTGCTTTTCGAAATAATCGGGAGTAAGTTCAACATCAGAGTTAAGCAAAAGAACAAGATCTTTGGATGCACGTTTTATGCCCTGATTACAGGTATAAGAAAAACCACCGTTATAAATGTTCTTGATCAGTTGTATCTCAGGATAATGTTCTGTTATGAATCCAACAGAATTGTCGCATGAGCAATCGTCAACTACAATAAATTCAAAATCGAGTTGACTGTGGTGCAATGCATGGTAAACAGAAGGAATGTACTTTTCCAACAAATGCTTACCATTATAGTTAGGTAAGACTACCGAAATACTTTTAAAGTTCTCTGTCATTTACCTATGCTACCTTTTTATAATTTTTATATTCAAAACATCTAATGCCTGTTAATTTCTCTATCCATGCCAACACTTTACGTCTGAAAGGCATTTTGTTTTTAAGATGCGTAGGGTCAAAATTAAATTTCCAATTGCCATTCTGAACCCTTGAGTTAAAAACCGATGGATGGGTATCTGTAAACCTGAACAACTCATCGGCATTTCCATAGTCAAAATCAGTAGCTTCAGGATAAGTGGTATCTATCCATTGATCATTTTGGGTATAAAATTTATTGAAATTTCTAACTTTCTGGTTAAGCCCTTTAGGAGGCTTTACCCAGCCATAGTGATAAATGTAAGCATCAATATGTTTTACATTGATTTTGTGGTCATTGAACCTAAAGCCCTGCGCATCGCGATAAGAATGCATACCCTTAATGTTCCGTATTACCCTAATTTCTCTGCGGTACCAGCGTCTAGATTGTGCAAAAAAATCATAAGAGCCATAGAAATGCTTATAGTTAAATAACAAACCTTCTATACGTTTGTCATTTAAGCATAATTCCATCTCTTTTTTGATTACGGGCAGGTATTTTTCATGCACACATTCATCGGCTTGTATGTAAAATGCCCAGTCAACATCAGAGCTGATGGCGTTGAAAGCTTTATCGGTTTCTTGGGCAAAAGTTCTGCCTCCTTCTCTAAGGCTATCGTCCCAAACAGTTTGTATGATTTTAATCTTATCAGAACCAATTTGTTCAATTAGCTTGAGCGTATCGTCATCAGAATTACCATGAGCTACAATAAATTCATCGCAAATGGGCAGAATGGAAGTGATGGCTTCTACAACGGGATAATCATTCTTAACGGCATTGCGAACAAATGTAAAACCTGCAACTTTCATTAATGGTAAAGAGATTTAATTGTTTAAGGGATAAATAAAGGGCTTAGTTTTAGTTGCTTAAAGTTTTAAGGTAACAATTCATCAGGTTATGTGCAACTAAATTGTGATTAAACTTTTGAACGTACTCATAACCTTTATGTTGCATATGTTGTGCTAGGGTTGGGTCAGATAAAATACTGTTGCTCATTTTTGCTAAGGCATCAGCATCATCGGGTTGTATATATATGCTATCTGGTCCACCTGCTTCTTCAAGGCATGAACCTGTAGCTGCTATTACAGGAACTTTACTGTATAGTGCTTCTATAATGGGAATGCCAAATCCTTCATATCTAGAAGGATAGATGAACAATTTTGCATTTTGATAAATGGCCGGGAAATCTGAAAATGGTACATCCTTGAGAAAAATTACCCTGTTTTCTAGATTTTTATTTTTTATTTTTTCTTTTACAAGCGTAGCATAATTGGTCTCTTTACCTATTACAATCAACTTGTAATCTTCATTAATATGTGGTAGGGCTTCTATGATCAACCCTAAATTTTTTCTTGCTTCTATAGTACCTACACTTAATATATAATGCTCGGGTAAGTGGTATTTTTCACGTACCGATTTCTTTAACTCTTCTGTAAGCAGTTTTTTAAAAATATCATCACAACTTTGGTAAACCACATCAATTTTTGACGAGGGGATATTGTAAAGCTCGATAATATCTTTTTTAGTGCATTCGCTTATGGCAATGATTCTATCGGCATTTATACAAGCGTAACGGCTTTTAAATGTATAGATTTTCCTGTCGATCAATTTATACAGCTGCGGCATGCGCAAAAAAATAAGATCATGTATGGTTACAATGCTTTTAACTTGGGTATGCTGTATGCCAAAAGGTATTTCATGACTTAAGCCATGAAAAAGGTCGATTTCATCTTTAACAAGCTGCTTTTTGATGGAAAAGCTTCGCCACATGGCTTTGGCTAATCCTTTAACTTTAGCCAGCTTTAAATGTACATTGCCGAGTTTAAAGAGAGGTAACTGCAACAGGCTTTCTTTGATTTTAGCGGTGTACACATAAAAGCTGCATGCAGGATAAATCACAGCTAACTGCTCAATGAGCGAGCGACTGTAATTACCTAAGCCAGTAAGGTTATTAGCGGCTCTTTTACCATCGTAGCCAATCTTCAAAGCAGAAAGCTCAAAGCCTTTCGGCAGCTTTGAGCTCTCATGCAATGTAGTATGTAAATCGTTTTGTTGCTTCAATTTCAGAATTGCTTAAACAGCTACATTATTTTCTCTTAATGCGTCATTTAAGGATGTTTTCTTATCAGTAGATTCTTTACGTTTACCAATGATCAAGGCACAAGGCACCTGATATTCACCCGAAGGGAATTTCTTGGTGTAAGAACCCGGGATAACTACCGAACGTGATGGCACTACGCCTTTATATTCAACAGGTTTTTCGCCAGTTACATCAATAATTTTTGTAGAAGCAGTAAGTACAACGTTAGCACCTAAAACGGCTTCTTTTTCTACTCTAACACCTTCTACCACTATGGCTCTCGAACCAATAAAGCAATCATCTTCTATAATTACGGGAGCAGCTTGTACAGGTTCTAAAACACCGCCAATACCTACGCCACCGCTTAAATGCACACGTTTACCAATTTGAGCACATGATCCAACAGTAGCCCATGTATCAACCATTGTACCTTCATCTACGTAAGCACCAATATTTACATATGAAGGCATCATGATTACCCCGGGAGCTAAATAAGCACCATAACGGGCTATAGCATGCGGTACTACTCTTACGCCAGCATCTTTGTAATTGGTCTTCAGATCCATTTTATCATGAAAAACAAAAGGGCCAACTTTTGTTTCTTTCATCTGCTTTATCGGGAAATATAAGATAACGGCTTTTTTGATCCACTCGTTAATGCCCCAACTGTTTAATATTGGTTCAGCAACACGTAATTCACCTTTATCAAGTCTTTGTATTACTTCTTCAATTGCTTCGCAATAATTATTGTAAATAAGCAAACCTCTGTCTTCCCAGGCCTCTTCTATAAGTTTTTTTAAATCTGCAACCATGATAAAATTTAAATTTTTACAAAATAAATCAAAATATTGTAATAGGTCATGCTTTAGTTGCTTATTTTTGAATTATTTATGGACGATAAGGAAAAATTACGTGTAGATAAATATTTATGGGCCATCAGAATGTTTAAAACACGAAGCATGGCTACAGAGGCATGTAAGGCCGGAAGGGTAAAATTAAATGGCCAAAATGTAAAGCCTTCGGCTATTGTAAAGATTGGTGATGTTTACCATTTATCTAAAGGACCTGAGCGTAAGATCATAGAGGTGGTAGAACTTTCTTATAACCGTACAGATGCCAAGATAGCTGTTACCAAATACAAAGATCTTACACCAGTTGAAGAAACCAAGGCCTACAAATCTGTTTTTTATGCGCCTACGTTGCGCAGAGATCGCGGAACCGGTCGCCCAACCAAAAAAGACCGAAGGGAAACCGATGAGCTTTTAGACAATTGGTTTGATGCAGATGATAAGTAACGAGAAAATTCTTTAAAAAAAATATCAGCGCATTAAAATTCTTTAAAAATACCTGTAATTATAATGGGTGGCACAAATAGACCAAATACCAATTTGTTCTGCTAAAAAGAGCTTTTAAAGCATTTGAAAGTATAATTTAATTTGTTTATCATTGCTCTCAACCAAATATAAATCTAACAAAACTGTTTAAATTAAAATGCCGTACAAGCAATGATTTAAACAGTTTTTTATTTTAAAATCTTTATAAAATTATGCAATCAGGCTTTAGCTTTGAAGTAAGCGAGAACCAACAGATCATTAGAAAAATGGTAAGCGATTTTGCCGAGAAAAAAATCAGGCAAAATGTAATGGAATGGGATGAACAGCAATATTTTCCGGTTGAAATCTTTAAACAACTGGGAGAATTGGGCTTAATGGGAGTACTTGTACCTGAAAATTACGGAGGATCGGGTTTTGGGTATCAGGAATACGTGGATGTAATTGTAGAAATAGCCAGAGTTTGTGGTTCAATAGGGCTTTCTGTAGCAGCGCATAATTCTTTATGTACAGGTCATATCTTAGCTTTTGGCAATGAAGAGCAAAAGCAAAAATGGTTACCTAAATTGGCTACTGCCCAATGGATAGGTGCTTGGGGTTTAACCGAAGCCAATACAGGTTCTGATGCTTTGCGCATGAAAACTACAGCAGTATTAGATGGCGATCATTATGTAATTAATGGTGCCAAGAACTGGATTACGCATGGTAAATCGGGCGATGTTGCCGTAGTAATGGTGCGTACAGGTGAAGCCGGAAGTTCAAAAGGCATTTCGGCAATTGTTGTTGAAAGAGGAACGCCGGGCTTTTCGGCAGGTAAAAAAGAAAATAAATTAGGTATGCGGGCATCAGAAACCACTGAAATGATTTTTGATAATTGCCGTGTGCCTAAAGAAAACTTATTGGGCGTAGAGGGCGAAGGCTTTAAACAGGCTATGAAAGTTTTAGACGGCGGTCGTATTTCTATTGCAGCCTTGGCTTTAGGTATTGCAAAAGGTGCATATGATGCGGCCTTGGCTTATGCGCAGGAACGTCATCAGTTTGGAGCACCCATCTCTTCTTTTCAGGGGATTAGTTTTAAGCTTGCAGATATGGCAACGGAGATTGAAGCTGCAGAGTTGCTGATCAGGCAAGCTGCCTACTTGAAAAATAACGGCATGCCAGTAACCAAGCAATCAGCAATGGCTAAATATTATGCTTCTGAAGTGTCGGTAAAAGTAGCTACAGATGCGGTTCAGATTTTTGGTGGCTATGGCTATACCAAAGATTTTCCGGTAGAAAAATTTTATCGCGATAGCAAATTATGTACAATAGGAGAGGGAACTTCTGAGATTCAAAAAATTGTAATTGCCCGCGAAATTTTAAAGTGAAACTATTAACTAACCTATACTAAATCTGGCATCTTTAAACGGGATGCCTTTTTTTATTTGGGTATATACAAAGAAAGTGTTCAAAAAGTGGCTTTCATCGTCATCCTGAACTTGTTTCAGGATCTTGAAAACAAGTTATATCATGGTTGGGAAGATTCCGTATTGAGTACGGAATGACGCAAAACTTTTTGAACACCCTCTTTATAAACGGGTAGCGGATTAACCCAGTTTTTTATATCTGATACGCTTAGGTGCAATATCGCCCAAACGTTTCTTGCGGTTCTCTTCGTAATCAGAGTAGTTACCTTCAAAGAAATACACTTGAGAATCGCCTTCGAAAGCCAAGATGTGTGTACAGATACGGTCTAAGAACCATCTATCATGGGAAATGACCACGGCACAACCCCCAAAGTTCTCTAAAGCTTCCTCTAAAGCACGTAAAGTATTTACGTCGATATCGTTGGTAGGCTCATCCAGTAATAAAACATTGGCACCTTCTTTTAAAGTAATGGCCAAATGAACGCGGTTACGCTCACCACCCGATAGTACGCCTACTTTCTTTTGCTGATCAGCACCGTTAAAGTTGAACTTAGAAACGTAAGCTCTTGAGTTTACCTGTTTGTTGCCCAATAGCATATTATCTAAACCATCGGTAATGTTTTCGTAAACGGTTTTATCAGGATTAAGGTCATTGTGCATTTGATCTACATAACCCAATTTTACCGTTTCGCCTACTTTAAAATCGCCACTGTCTGGTTGTTCCTGTCCTGTAATTAAACGGAATAGGGTGGTTTTACCCGCACCGTTTGGACCAATAATACCTACAATACCTGCTGGTGGTAGCGAGAAACTTAAATCTTCAAATAACAACTTGCCATCATACGCTTTAGAGATATTGTTGGCTTCGATAACCACATTACCCAAACGAGGGCCTGCAGGGATAAATAATTCTAATTTTTCTTCACGCTCTCTTCCATCCTCGCTAGCCAATTTGTCGTAGTTAGATAAACGAGCTTTTGACTTGGCATGGCGAGCTTTAGGTGCCATACGAACCCATTCTAACTCACGTTCTAACGCTTTTTGACGTTTACTCTCTGTTTTTTCTTCTTGTGCTAAACGTTTCGCCTTTTGATCTAACCATGAAGAATAGTTACCTTTCCATGGAATACCTTCGCCACGGTCAAGCTCTAAAATCCAGCCTGCAACGTTATCTAAGAAGTATCTATCGTGGGTTACGGCAATTACAGTTCCCTCGTAATTTTGTAAGAATTGCTCTAACCAGTCAATGCTTTCTGCATCCAAGTGGTTGGTAGGCTCATCTAATAGCAATACATCAGGCGACTGTAGTAATAAACGGCACATCGCCACACGACGGCGTTCACCTCCCGATAATACACTGATTTTGGTGTCTGGGTCTGGGCAACGCAAAGCGTCCATTGCACGCTCTAACTTATTGTCCAATTCCCAAGCATTTGAAGCATCTATTTTATCTTGAAGTTCGCCTTGGCGCTGCATCAACTTATCCATCTTGTCGGCATCAGAATAGTTTTCTTCTAAACCAAATGCTTCGTTAATTTCTTCATATTCTTTAAGGATAGCAGTAATTTCAGCTACGCCTTCTTCTACTACCTCACGTACGGTTTTTTCTGGATCTAATTCTGGTTCCTGCGCTAAATAGCCTACTGAATAACCCGGAGAAAATACTACCTCGCCTTGGATAGACTTATCTAAGCCTGCAATGATTTTTAATAGCGATGATTTACCCGAACCGTTTAAACCCACAACACCAATTTTGGCGCCGTAAAAGAAGGATAAGTATATATTTTTTAAGACTTGTTTTTGCGGCGGGTAAATTTTACTTACACCGGCCATTGAAAAAATGATCTTCTCGTCTGACATAGTAATTTTAATTAAGCGTACAAAGATGCAGTTAAAACTCGAGAGCTAAAAATATAAATGTAGCTCTGGTTATGGCTTTAGATAAGGGTTGGAGAAACCTCTTTTTTCTGCCAACTTAGCGTTTTCCTTTATAATTACTGGCAATTTGACGTGTTTTAGGCAACATATAAACCTTACAATTTACCGACAAAGCCCTTTATGGCCTTGTTTTTCGCTGTTTTTATGCTTTTCATTTGAAATAATCTCTTTGCTTTGCCAGAGATAACCGCCTTAATCCACCAAAATGGCTTAATTGTTGATAAAATATAAAAATCGAGACGTAGGTTTTATAAAACAAATTTATAGCTTAGCATTGTCTCGATATGAACAAATTATGGAAGCTAAATTTTCTCCACAGGTAAAAGACGTGATTTCTTTCAGCAGGGAAGAAGCGTTGAGGTTAGGACACGAGTATATTGGCGCCGAACATTTATTGTTGGGCCTTATACGTGAAGGTGATGGAATGGCTATTAAGATCTTAAAATCTTTAGGTATAGATACAGCTAAATTACGTCGCTCAGTTGAAGATGCCGTACGAGGCACCTCAAGTGTTACGGTAAATTTGGGCAATATACCTTTGACCAAACAGGCCGAAAAAATTTTAAAAATAACTTATTTAGAAGCTAAGATATTTAAAAGTGATTTGATAGGTACAGAGCATTTATTGTTGTCTATATTAAGAGACGATGATAATATCGCATCGCAGATTTTAATGCAGTACAACATCACTTATGATTTATTTAAGCAAGAAGTAGAAACCAATAAAAACGGTTTTAAAGATGAAGCACAGACCGGAGGTACAGCCGGAGGCGATGATGATTATCAGGAAGAAGACGGAGGTAGTTTCTCTACCCCTAAAAAAGTTTCAGATATCAAATCTAAAACCCCGGTGTTAGATAATTTTGGTCGTGATCTTACACGTGCAGCAGAAGAAGGTCGTTTAGACCCGATAGTTGGTCGTGAAAAAGAAATTGAGCGTGTATCACAAATCTTGTCTCGTCGTAAAAAGAACAATCCTATTTTAATAGGCGAACCGGGCGTTGGTAAAAGTGCTATAGCCGAAGGATTGGCCTTGCGCATTGTACAACGTAAAGTTTCGCGTGTATTGTTTGGTAAACGAGTAGTTACTTTAGATTTGGCTTCTTTGGTTGCCGGAACCAAGTATCGTGGGCAGTTTGAAGAGCGTATGAAAGCTGTAATGAATGAACTGGAAAAATCACCTGATGTGATTTTGTTCATTGATGAAATCCATACCATTGTTGGGGCAGGAGGTGCTTCGGGTTCTTTAGATGCTTCAAACATGTTCAAACCTGCATTGGCAAGAGGTGAAATACAATGTATAGGTGCTACAACTTTAGATGAATACCGTCAGTTCATTGAAAAAGACGGAGCATTGGATCGTCGTTTCCAAAAAGTAATGATTGAACCGGCTACGCCAGACGAAACCATCGAGATCCTTAACAGAATAAAAGAGAAATATGAAGATCACCACGGTGTAACTTATACCGAAGACGCTATAAAAGCATGTGTGGCTTTAACATCAAGATACATTACAGATAGGTTTTTACCGGATAAAGCAATTGACGCTTTAGATGAAGCGGGTTCACGTGTTCATTTAACCAATATTCATGTGCCTGAAAATATCATCGCTATAGAAAGTAAGATAGAGGATATTAAACAGGAAAAAAACCGTGTGGTAAAAAGCCAGAAATACGAAGAAGCTGCAAGATTGCGTGATACTGAAAAAAGCTTGTTAGAAGAATTGGATAAAGCCAAAGCCGAGTGGGAAGCTGAAACCAAAGCTAAACGTTATGT
>DDEP01000104.1:5784-5975 GCA_002336465.1 Pedobacter sp. UBA1951 | reverse complement strand
GATTTGTACCTGAAGATCATATTGTAGGAAAAGCTTTATTTATATGGCTAAGTATAGATAGCGATGCTTCTTTCTTTAAAAAGATAAGATGGAGCCGGATATTAAAAGGCATTCATTAAAAAAATAGAAAGCATTACCTAGGTAATGCTTTCTTGCTTTAGATGCATTTGTTATTTAAAGTTTTTCTACTC
>DDEP01000104.1:0-5753 GCA_002336465.1 Pedobacter sp. UBA1951 | reverse complement strand
ATGTGTGCTTTAAATTCTTGGGCAGGTCGGAAACCATTTACGCTTAGAGCACCAAAAAAGTGACCTAAACCTTGTCCAACCGGATTAGCCGAGGGTTCTAGAAAAGCAACAAAAGGAGGTGCCCAAGGGCCATAATTAGCACCTGATAAAACAGCAGATAAAATATCTACAGTTGCGCCAAGACCGTAACCTTTATGACTACCATGATCTTTATCACTGCCTAATGGCAATAAAGAACCACCTTCTTTTAATTCATTTGCATTTATAGAAGATTCTCCCGCTTGATTTTGTACCCATCCAGATGGAATGTCTTTTTGAGCTCTTTGCGCAATCTCCAATTTGCCATTGGCTGCGGCGGCAGTTGCCATATCAACAATTACTGGTGGATATTTTGAGGCAGGAAAAGCATAACACATAGGGTTAGTACCTAACATACGTTCTTTAGAGAAAGTAGGGGCAACCAAGGGACTGGCATTGGTCATGCTGATACCTATCATGTCTTTCTCTACAGCCATTAAGGCATGATAGCCGGCTATGCCAAAGTGATTCGAATTTTTTACAGCAACCCAACCGCTTCCATATTTTTCTGCTTTTTCAATAGCAATTTGCATTGCAAAAGGGGCCACCACTAAACCTAAACCCGCATCGCCATCAATTGTAGCGGTAGTAGGGGTTTCATGTACAATTTTTATGTTGGGCTTTGCATTAATTCTTTTTTTCTCCCATAAACGTACATAACCACTTAAACGGGCTACACCGTGCGAATCTATACCTCTTAGGTCAGCTTTGATTAAAACATCCGTAGCTAGTTTGGCATGTTCGTCAGAACAGCCCATATATTTAAAAATATGATAAGTAAATGTTCTTAACCTGTCTTCGGTAAAATTGATGTAATTCATCTAACTTAATTGTTTTTAAGGAATGATAACCGTAAAATCACCACCTAATGGTTCAAAGTTCTCGATTAAGGTAGAGATGAAGTCGTCGCCGTAATTTACATACATAGGAGCTATGTTTGTTATCCGTTCTTGTAATACCCCATTAGGAAATAAACGTTTCTTTAGGTTTTCAATCTGTGTTATAGACACTTCGTGTTTGCGTTTTTCGGCTTTATATAGTTTTTTTTCTAATTGAGCCAATAACTTATTGGTCTTGATTTTTGCTGCTTCGGCAGAATGTTCTAAAGTTTTATCTATTTTAAATGCATTTAGTTTGATCCGATCGAAACCTGCATTGATGATTGCTGCTTCATCAGCTAAGCTCAGCTTTTCGTGGCTGTTTTCTTTTATCCATTTTTCTTGTAATTTATTTACAGATAAAAAAATATCTTCAAGGCCAAAACCTAAAGAATGGATATTGCTCATGCTACGTTCATCTATAAGCAATGCAGAATTCCTGAGCAATAAAACAGGAAAATCAATTTTATAAAAGTCGAAATTTTCTTTAAGCTGCATCCAGTAAGCCACCTCAGCTCCACCACCTATATAAGCAATATTAGGTAAGATTACTTCTTGGTAAAGCGGCCTCATAATTACATTCGGACTAAACCTTTCGGGATGAGTATTGATTTCATTTACCAATTCATCCTCAGTAAAAGAAATATCGGTATGATTAACCTGATATTTTTCTCCGTTTTTTACAATACGTTCCCTTAGGTTTTCCTTAAGATAGAAAAAATTGATATCTCTGCTGTTAACCTGATTTTTATAACCTAAGTTTGCCAATTGAGTACTGGCTTTATGAACTAAAGTAGAGCTGTGCTGTGCTAATATATCCTGTTTAATGATGTCGGCAAATTCACTTTTTAATGCTTTGTGATCAGCGTCTATGATAACCAATCCATATTTTTCAAAAAGCTGGTTTACCAAATACCTTGTAGCGTCGGCTAAATTGCTGTTTTTGAAGTAGGCATCTTCAACCATCTTGGCCAGTTTTTTGCCATTTTTACTTATTCCTAAATAACCTTTATATGCTTGTACTGCCGCTACAACTGTTTGCGTACTAAGTCTGCCTGTAGCACCATTGGTCTGTTGTATCCAACTGATGTTCTTTTCATCAATACTGATGTGATTGATTTCCTCAAAATCATGATCTTCTGTAGCCATCCAATATACAGGTACAAAATTCTTTTCAGGATAGGCAATCTTTAACTCAAGTGCAAGGTTAATGGTACTTACAATCTTATAAATGAAATAAAGAGGACCTGTAAACAGATTAAGTTGGTGTCCTGTGGTTACGGTAAATGTATTTTCATTGAGCAGAAGTTTGATATTGTTGCTAACAGCAGGTTTCGTATCGATATTGGCATATTGATTTTGTAATACTTCTACAAGTTTTTGCCTATTACCTTTAAAGTTTCTTTTATCTGCTGCGGCTTTAATTCCTTCTATATCTGGTCTATAGCTGTAAAAAGGTTTTAAAGAAGGATTATCGTTAACATAATCTATTACGAGATTAGAAAATGCATGTGTTTCGTGATATGCAATATATTTTGCCTTCATATGTTCAGCTAATTTAAATGAAATTACGAAATGAAGTAATTAAGTCGAGTTATTTTACATTCTGTACACAGGGTAGGGTAAGTTACAAATAAAGCCGGAGCATTTGCGCCGGCTTTAATGTATGTCAAGATTTAAGATGAATCATTTATTGTACAATATGTCCATAAAGGTCAAAATCTTCTGCACGGTCAACTTTAACATTTACAAAGCTACCTACCGCTGCATAACCTGTTGCAGCATCTATTAAAACTTCATTATCTACTTCAGGAGAGTCGAACTCAGTCCTACCGATAAAGAAATCTCCCTCTTTTCTGTCAACAAGTACTTTATAAGTATGACCTACTTTTTCTTGGTTAATTTCATAAGAAATACCTTGTTGCAGTTCCATAATTGCATCTACACGTTCTTGTTTTACAGTTTCAGGCACATCATCTATTAAGCTGTGAGCATGGGTTTTCTCTTCGTGCGAATAAGTAAAGCAACCCAAACGATCGAAACGGGTCTGTTCTACCCAGTTGTACATCTCTTCAAAATCAGCTTCCGTTTCGCCCGGATAGCCACAAATTAATGTGGTACGCATGGCTATATTTGGAACTTTAGCTCTTATTTCATTAACTAGGTCTATTGTTTTTTGCTTGGTGATACCTCTACGCATTGATTTTAACATATTATCGGTAATATGTTGTAAAGGCATATCTAAATACTTGCAGATGTTTTCACGCTCGTTCATGGCATCTAATATTTCCATCGGGAAACCAGAAGGATAGGCATATTGTAAGCGAATCCATTCTATTCCGTTAACATCAGATAAGCGTCTTAATAATTCATCTAAATTACGCTTGCCATACAAATCTAAACCATAATAGGTTAGGTCTTGGGCAATTAAAATCAGTTCTTTTGTACCATTGGCAGCCAAAATTTTCGCTTCGTTTACCAATTCGTTCATATCGCGTGATAGATGTTTGCCACGCATTAACGGGATAGCGCAAAAAGAGCAAGGACGGTTACAACCCTCGGCTATCTTGAAATATGCAAAGTGTGAAGGCGTAGTAAGTAAACGTTCGCCAATTAATTCATGTTTATAATCTGCTCCTAAATTATGCAATATATTCTGTAGATCGTTAGTGCCATAAAAAGCGTCGACATTTGTAATTTCAGCTTCTAATTCTGGTTTATAACGCTCAGACAAACAGCCTGTAACAATAACTTTGCCTACTTTTCCTTGTTCTTTTAACTGGCTATATTGTAAAATGGTATCGATAGATTCTTGCTTGGCATTATCAATAAAACCACAGGTATTAATAACTACGATATCATTTTTTCCTACTTTATCAGATTCGTGCTCTACATTTAGATTATTTCCTTTTAGTTGGCCCATTAACACTTCAGAGTCGTAAGTATTTTTTGAGCAGCCCAAAGTAATTACATTGATCTTAGGTTGAGCACTTGCTTTTACCTTTGCAGATTTATTTTTAGTAATCATGAATATTATTTGAATAACGAATTCACAAAATCTTTTTTATCGAATAATTGTAAATCGTCCATTTTTTCCCCTACACCAATATATTTAACAGGTATTTTGAACTGATCCGAAATACCTATTACCACACCACCTTTAGCCGTGCCATCTAATTTAGTAATGGCCAAAGCATTTACATCTGTAGCCTCTGTAAATTGCTTGCATTGCTCAAACGCATTTTGCCCTGTAGATCCATCCAAAACAAGTAAGATTTCATGAGGAGCATCAGGAACAACTTTTTGCATTACTTTTTTGATTTTGCTCAGTTCATTCATTAAGCCTACTTTATTATGCAAGCGACCGGCTGTATCTATGATAACTACATCTTCTTGGTTAGCTACGGCCGATTGAAGTGTATCGAATGCAACTGAAGCAGGATCAGAGCCCATTGCCTGTGCAACTACTCTTACATCAACACGTTCTCCCCACAATTTAATCTGGTCAACAGCAGCAGCTCTAAAAGTATCGGCAGCACCAAGTACTACTTTAAGACCTTCCTTTTTAAGCTTATGGGCCAACTTGCCAATTGTGGTGGTTTTGCCCACACCGTTAACACCTACAACCATGATCACATAAGGCTTATGGTCGCCATATTCAAAATTCCTGAAATCGTTGCTATTATTTTCGGCCAGTAACAACTGGATTTCATCACGAAGAAGGTGATTGAGTTCAGAAGTAGAGAGGTACTTATCTTTAGCCACTCTTTCTTGTATGCGCTCTATAATTTTTAAAGTTGTACTAACGCCTACATCTGAGGTAACCAGTACTTCTTCTAAATTATCTAATACATCGTCATCAACGGTTGATTTTCCTGCTACGGCTTTAGTTAGTTTTGAAAAGAAACCTTCTTTTGTTTTTTCAAGACCTTTATCTAAGGCTTCCTGTACTTCAGGAGCAGTTTCTTTTTTCTTAAAAAAATCGAATAAACCCATAATTTAAAAATAAAAAAGCCCTTCCATAGTAACGGAACGGCTCTAAAGTTATTTTAGACTATACTTATTTGCTGTTTGCAGCAGCAATAGCATCTTTAACGTGATCGTTATGAACGATAGATTCTTTAAATGAATATGCGCCAGTTTTAGGTGATTTAACCATAGTGATCACTTTTGAATACTCTTTACCAGTACCAGTTTTTAAGGTCGCAACTACTTTCTTTGCCATGTTGTTTAAAATTTAATGATTGAATAAATAATCTTCTGTTATGAAAATCTGTTTATTCATTTTAACCATCTAATTATTTTATCTCCTTGTGTAAAGTTACTTTCTTTAAAACCGGGTTGTATTTTTTCAACTCTAAACGCTCTGTAGTGTTTTTACGGTTTTTAGTAGAAATGTATCTAGACATACCTGGCATTCCGCTAGCTTTATGCTCTGTACATTCTAAAATAACTTGTACTCTATTACCTTTTTTTGCCATTTTAATAATTAATTACAGCCGCTATTCAACCGGCCAATGTTTTTACAAATATCCTTTTTTCATGAAACGGTTAATCGCTTCAGAAACTCCAATTTTATTGATAGTTTTAATAGCAGAAGTAGATACCTTTAGTGTTATCCAACGATCTTCTTCAGGGATATAAAACTTCTGAAGTTGTAGGTTCGGATAAAACTTACGTTTGGTTTTAACGTTCGAGTGCGAAACGTTATGGCCTTTCATGGCAGTCTTTCCGGTTAAATCACAAACTCTTGACATGACTTTATTTTGTTATTTAATTATTGTCGCTTAATTTTTT
>DDEP01000108.1 GCA_002336465.1 Pedobacter sp. UBA1951 | reverse complement strand
GGCACCCATTGTTTTTTGATTAGAGTAATATTACTTCTCTCGCTACTTATTTTAAGATATAAGGAGAAAAAACAATGAAATCAATTTGGAAAGGTGCTATCGGGTTTGGTTTGGTAAATATCCCGGTAAAATTGTACTCGGCTGTACAAAACAGCAATCTCGATTTAGATATGCTCGATAGTAGAGACTTATCTAAGATCAAATATCAGCGTATTAATGAGCACAGCGGAAAAGAAGTGCCCTATGATCGTATTGTAAAAGGCTTTTTGTTAAAAGACAATTATGTGGTACTGGGAGATGAAGATTTTGCAAGCGCAATGCCTGAGAAAAGCAAACTCATAGAATTAGAGAATTTTGTTGACATCGACGAGATTAATCCTATTTATTATGAAACTTCTTATTACGCCCAACCAGAAGCACAAGGCAAAAAAGCTTATTCTTTATTGCTGAAAGCACTTCAGAAATCTAATAAAGCAGGGGTAGCCCGCTTTGTACTGCGCAGTAATGAACACCTTTGCGTTATCCATCCTCTAAATGATATTTTAGTCATTACACGTATTCGGTTTCAAGAAGAGATCCGAAATGTTAAAGACCTTGAAATCGAAACGGAGAATGTTAAACCCAAAGAACTTGAGGTAGGGATGGCCTTGATTAAACAATATAGTAGCGATTTTGATATTTCGGCTTTTAAAGATGAATACAGCCAAGAACTGATGAAAATTATAAAGGCCAAGGCTAAAGGTAAAAAAGTAATGGTTAAGAAAATGCAGCCGGTAAAACATGTTAGCGATGACCTGTATGAACAATTGATGCAGAGCCTTAGAAAAAGAGCTTAACAGCGCATTTTTCTACGTAGTAAAAATTAGGTTCAAAGTATATTTACTGAGAAAAGATGTATGAAATACTGATTTTGAATTCTGTTAGAAACATTTGTGTAGAGCATTGTTTTATAAGAAGCTAAAGACAAGCATTATTTATTTACAATCAAAAACTAATACCCATGGACTATCAAGATCAAAATCAGCAGAAAAGAGAGGAACAAGGTTCAACTCAGCAAAATCCGGAACAAAATAAGCCAGTATCTGGTGGAAATATGCCAAACTCAGCAGGAGGCAATCAGGATTACGGAAATTTCAACGATGAGCAGAGAGAAAGAAAAAACAGAGAGCAGAGTGAAAATCCTGGAGAAACCAACTGGGAAGACACAGACCGAGACGAAACAGAAATGAGGAGGGGCGATGAGGGAAGGTTTAACAACAAACCTGACCAAGAACGCGAAGAAGGTCTTAGTGAAGACAAGCGTAGAGAGGCAAGAGATGAGGACTTGCAAGGACGCCACCCAGAAGAAGGATCAATTCTTTAACCCTCATACACAAATCCCACCTACAAGTGGGATTTGATGTTTTTATAAGGTTTATTCCACTAGGTATTTATACCAACGGTATTGCATCAAATACGCATTTTATTGATTAACTGAACTTTTTTAAGCTTAAACCTATTATTTAATAAGCAACTTAAATCAATGATTAATGAAAGCGAAAAATGATTATCCTGATACAGGAATACCAAAGCAAGAAGTGGGATCAAAAGTAGATGCAGTCGAAAAAATATCATTGGCAGATGAAGCCACGGCCATTGATTTTTTTGGGGTGGTAAAAGAAAGATTATTATCTGTAAATAAATGGGCTGAATTTGCTGGAACAAATATGTCAACTTTTCAGCTCACAGATGCCTTTGGCAATCAAGTAAACAGAGCAGCCGAAGAGGGCGATTATCTTAAAATAGATATTCCGGGCCCGGGTACAGCATTAGGCAAAGGTTATGACTGGGTAAAGATTGAAGAAATTAAAACTGAGAGCAAGCCAGATATGGACATGATCACCATGCGTGTACGTCCGGCAGATAACCCCTTATCTAAAAATACCGAAACAGCACATTTCCTTACCGAACAAGCTAGTTCTACTTTTCAAGTAAAACGCGTTGGCAAACATATTTATGCCGAAGAACACGGTCGTAATGAACAAGCCAATACTTATACCAGTGATACATTAGATAACTTGCGTAATATGGTTGTGGGTTGGGCTGCTATGTTAGGTTTCTCTTATCCGCAATGGAAAGCGTTGGTAAAAGGACTAATTCGGTTTCCCGGAGAAAAGAAAAAGCACAAATAAATCGAGCTTGTATAAAGATTGATTTTTAAATCAGTTCTATACCTCTATTATTATAAAGAACTGAGCAACTGGTCTTAAATCTATGCAATAAGCCTTGGTGCAAAAGACTTTACTTGGGCTTCTATGGCTAAGTATTTGTTTGGATTTTATGAGGTTAAATACCTGATTATAAGCTAGAATTATATTTTAATGCTTTGTGGTATATGCTTTGATGCCAATAGATAAGATAATGTAATAATTAATTTTTGTAAAGGAGGATATTGTATGGAAAACGAAAATTCACATCAGGAGGGCGAGATGACAAAAGAAATTGAAAACCAGACCGCTAAAATACCGTCTGATTTCTTTTTATGGGCATCTATAGCAGCAATGGGAGTTGCATTAGGTTTAAAATGTATGAAGCATAAGCATACGGCACTTTTTGTGGGCCAATGGGTTGCACCTTTTCTATTGTTTGGCGTGTACAACAAAATTGTAAAAACCCATGGACATGATGACAAGAAGATGTGATATCCTGCTTTATGGTTGATCAGAAAATATTTTCAAGACCAAAATGGAATTGAAAATATTTTCTATCGGCTAAACGTGCTCGTTCTAAATAATGCTAAATGCTTTTGAGCTAATTTTTGTTTAAATAATTGCAATCTGAAACTATTCATTGATACTTATGACTATTTAACCGTTTGTTAATGAATTTAAACATGATAAAAATTATTTTAGCAGAAGACCATCCTATTGTACGGAATGGAATAAAGTTACTCTTAGAATCGCATGAGCATTTTTGCGTAATAGGCGAAGCGAGCAACGGTAAAGAACCTACCTGCAAAAATAAAAGGCACAAGAAATCACGAAGATGAAGGCATATTGCGGATATGTTTTCCGGTTTTTAGCCGACCAGATAAATTTGAAGAACTAGACTGGAACAGTTTTTTCGATGAACTGGATAGCAAAAAGTTAGATTTTCTCTACCAAGAAGAAAAAGAGAACGGCGATACCAGCACTTTCCACAAGTTTGTAGAAAGGCAATAAACCATTGATCAAAAACTCATCTTACATAGCTGCTATAAAGTGCAGGTGTTTAGAGAGGTTGAATTTACATCAAATACTCTTTACATTTCTTTCTTCATTACCACTATATCCTTATGTTTAAGCCGTTTCATGGGTTTCCAATTTAAAGAAATGTACAAACTTTCGGCCGTATGTGTAAATAAATACAGATTCTCTATATCCCTTTCTTTAGCAATTTTCTCTATGTGTGTACATAATAAAGCAGCATAGCCCTTTTTTCTATGCTCTGGAACGGTATAAACCAGAGCTAACCAATTTTTGAATGATTTGAGACTTGGGTCTATGCTTGTTATCCCTACTTTATCATGCAATCCGGCAGTTGCTATAGGCTTATCGTTAATCATTAGTACCAAATGGTATTGATTAGGATCAGCGGCAATTTCTTTTAAAAGATCAATAGCCTTTTCTACAGGAATATGCCATTCCTGATGATACCATTTGGCTACGGTTTCTATTAAAACGTTATTTTCTGCATTGAGGTTATGGCATTTTATCTTCTTCATACCTGTACCTTTTTAGATTGCCTTTTGGCTATAAACTTAAATCAATTGAAAGTGCATCCCAATTACTTTTAAA
>DDEP01000180.1 GCA_002336465.1 Pedobacter sp. UBA1951 | reverse complement strand
TATAGTACTTCCTAAAACTTTTTCAGCTGCAGGAAATTCTTTTTTCCAAACGGCACTGTTAAATGATTTTATTTCAGTCATAGATACATGTAGTAAGACAATTGGTTATTTCCCAGGCATTTTGCTAACATCCATGTACAGGATATTCCATTTATGGCCGTCGAGGTCAGTAAAACCACCGCCGTACATCCAACCTTGTTGTTCGGTACCTTTTGCAAATACTTTTCCGCCTGCATCTTCGGCTTTCTGTAAAAGCGCATTCACTTCTTTGGCGCTTTCAGCATCAATAGAAATCAACATTTCCAAACTGTTGCTCACATCGGCAACAGCATAGGGAGTAAAACTTTGAAAAATATCTTTCCTGAACAGGTTTACAATAAAATTCTTACTACCAATCTTAAAAGAAACCATCACTTCGCTATTTGGTGCATGGTTATTGATTTCAAAACCAATTGCCTTAAAAAAAGCAGTAGATTGTTGTATATCACTTACAGGTAAATTAAGCCAGATTTCTTTGGTCATGATATTGTAGAGTTGATTGTACGTGAAGTTACAAAACTAATCGTGTATAAAATAGCTTAAATCGAGGTAAATATAGACTTATCATTAGATAGAAGGAAGTTAACGTATTATATTTTAGGAATTATGTGCTGCAAAGCTGAAGAATATTAATGTTAAATGGCTTTTAACATTATGAATAAATATGATTATGTTTCCAATAGTAAATGGATTAACTTTAGCCGCTCTCTAAATTATATATGGAATTAAATTAAACTTTAGATGAAAAAAACAGTAATGATTTTATTGCTTATGTCTGTGTTTTTAGGCTGTAGCAAAAAAGATGAAGTAACACCTCCAGAAACCAAACAAGGTGTAAACTTAAAATTTGTAAAAAGCTCGAAACTTAACTCTGGCGAAACGGTAGAAAATGCTTTCAATATCAGTATAGTTATGATTTGGAAAGCTGATGGAAAGAATTTCAAGTATAATGGCCTTAACGATGGTCTTTATGCTTATGACAATACTTCAAAACAATCTTATAAAGCTGATTATTCGTATCAGAATATTAGAACAGAGACTTATAATTTACCTGCAGGACAGTATTTTATAACAATCATTACCGATAGTAGCGAAAGTCCTAAGTTGGCCTATAGCTATACAAACTTTACGGTTGAGAAAGGCAATTATTTGAATCTTAAAAAAGATGTGTCATCAATGAGCAGTTATACTTATACGGCTTGGTAAAAAGTAAAGCTCTGCTATAACGTAGCAGGGCTTTTTCAAAAATATAATTAGCAATTTTGTGTATATGAAGAAACCTAATTTCTTCCATTATCCATATAATTAAAAGCTGGTATTTTAGCAAGAGTTTTAAGAAAGATTATGATAACAGGCTCTGCACCGAGGTTCGTAACTGTCTTTCTCACCCAATAATACCTTTGCTTCGCTGGCAACGGTTCTATATGAGTAAACCGCAGGGCTTCCACATTGCATGCATACGGCGTTTACTTTGGTAACGTGTTCTGCTATCGCCATTAAATTAGGCATCGGCCCAAATGGCTTACCTTGAAAATCCATATCTAATCCGGCAACAATAACCCTTATGCCTTTTAAAGCAAGTTTATTACAAACTTCGGGCAATTCATCATCAAAGAATTGGGCTTCATCAACACCTACCACTTGTGTATTGGTACCCAACAGTAATATTGCCGCAGAACTTTCTACGGGTGTAGACTGGATAGAGTTTAAATCATGAGATACTACGGCTGTTTCATCATAGCGGGTATCAGTTTTAGGCTTAAAAATCTCAACGTTTAATTTGGCAATCTGGGCTCTTTTCAATCTCCTGATCAATTCTTCGGTTTTACCCGAAAACATAGACCCACAAATTACCTCTATACTTCCACTAAATTCGCCTCTTCTGAAATTTCTCTCACTAAATAACATTTGTAACCGTATTTTAGCCAAATATAAGTGAATTTTATAGTATTTTTGGTTATCATTTACCAACATAAAGCTTCAATTTTTTCGTTACTTAGTTATGATGAAACAGGAATCTCTTTTCAAAAAATTAGGAACCATAGTTACAGAGTTAAATGAGCATTATCAATATTTAGCTCAAAATCCACAGCAGATTAATGAATTAGAGCTTGAGTTATTACAAGCCAATGCTAATTTTTTGGTTGACCACATTCAGATTGTTAAAAAAATAGTCGCTAAAGAAAATTCGGTCAATGCAGAGCATGAAGAGAAAGAAGAGCCACAAGCAATCCTAAGTACATCTATCGAATCTCCTTTAGCAGAAGACGAACCTATAGAAGAAAAGACAGATGCTGTAAAATATACAAGTGCAGAAGAGCAAGAAGATATTCATATTGTGGATGAAGAACCTGTGTTTGAAAAAGAGATTTTTAGCTTAGAGACCGAGCCGATAAAAACTTTTGAATTTGTACTGAACAATGAGTACAGTGCAGATGATAAATTTGATTTCGAAGAAAAGAGCGCAGACGAATTATTTGACAGGACATTGAGCGAGGAAGAACAAAGGATATTAGAACAGAAGAAAAAAGTTAAAGAGAACCTGATCAGAAATACAGAAGAGCTGGAGGAAGACGAAATTGGCCCGGAGCCTTTCCTGATTAAAGAAGAAGAGCCAGTTATCATACCAATTGAAGAAGAACAGCCACAACAGCTAACAGAATTAGATATAGAAGAGAATCAAGCAAAAACAGATATTCCAGTAGAGCAAGAAGATTATAAGCCAACCTTAAATGATATTCTAGCCAGCAAAGGAAGCGCAACTATCAATAACAGTCAGCAAAATTTTAATGCAATAGCGGATCTTAAGCAAGGTATAAGCTTAAATGATAAGTTGTTGTTTATTAAGGATTTATTTAACGGCTACAATTTGGCCTATGCCGAAGCTATTGAACTAGCGAATAAACTACCTAATTTTGAAGCAGCAGACCAATTCTTTAAAACAAATTATGCCGTTAAAAACAATTGGGCAGATAAGCAGCTTACAGTAGATAAATTTTACAATGTGCTAAACCAACGGTTTAAGCAATAATTCATATACATATAGATGTTGGTTAAACAGGTAGCAAAGCATTTTAAAGATGTGCATTTTGGCGGTAACTGGACCACTGTTAACCTAAAGGATCTCTTAACTGATGTAACTTGGCAGGAAGCGACCACCCAACTTTATCAGCTCAATACCATTGCTGTATTGGTTTTTCATATGAATTATTATGTGGCTGCTGTGCTAAAGGTTTTACAAGGCGAAGCTTTAGATGCGAGCGATAAATATAGTTTTGATCTTGAGCCCGTAACCAATGAAGAGCAATGGCAGGCACTGATCAACAAAGCTTTAGCAGACGCAACCTTGTTTACTCATGAATTGGAGAATTTACCTGAAGAGCGTTTACTGGAAGATTTTACTAATGCAAAATATGGTAATTACTACCGTAATCTTTCAGGTATCATTGAACACACGCATTACC
>DDEP01000037.1 GCA_002336465.1 Pedobacter sp. UBA1951 | reverse complement strand
GTATGCGCCTATTAAAGAACGTTTAATTTCCATTGCATCAGCAAATTGCTGTTGTGTGTGGCCTTTTTTCTTTCTTAGGTATTTTAGATTAGATGAAATATTAGACATAGAAAATAATTTAAAATAAATTTGTTTTTACTAAAATTGTTAGTATTATTGTGCCAATAAAATTAGTAATTATAGTTGGTAGTTCAAAATTTTATCTAATTAATTTAGTTTTAACTTGATTATTTAATCATATGAAAAAGATTGTTTATATCGTTACAGACAGAAACCGTACAAGTTTACACGTGGGGATGAGTGCTGACCTGATCAAGACTTTAGATTTTTATAAGCAGATGCCGAATTTATTCTTTGATAGTGCGCAGCAATTAACTAGGTTAGTTTATTTTGAAGAATTTAAAACTGAAGCACAGGCATTGAACCGTTTTAAACTGGTAAGTAGATTTACAAGAGCCCAGAAGGAGAGGTTGGTACGTTCATGCAATCCTGATTGGATCGATTTAACTATAGGTTTGGATTTTGAGAATATCTTAAACCATCAGAAGATAAATATGCAAGTGAGTTTACCTATGATACATTCATTATCATAAAAAAAGAGCTTTTGTTTTTTTCAAAAGCTCTTTTATCAAAATGATGAGAAATTCAAATGATTACCATCCCGGTGCAAATGTTAAACCAAATACTCCGGTTTTAACATCTTTACGTTGGAAAGGTATAGCATAATAAGGTTCTAACACAAAATATCCAAATACGTTTACTCTTACAGATATACCTGCACTAAGCGCTGGTACACGTTCATTGGTGTAGCTAGTGGTTATTGGGTTACCATTACCATCTAAAACTGGGTTGCCGTGTTGATCCGTAACATTTACGGTTTGGTAAGTTGGTTGACCTTTAAATGCCACTTTTGTATTTTCTGTCCAAGCTAACCCTGCATCAAAAAACAAGTTCAAATCGGTAAACAAGAACTTAGAAGGTATCTGTGCTAATTTTTTTGGTCCTGTAAAAGGTAACCTAAGCTCAAAATTAAAGATGGCTATTTTACTTCCCGATAACTGATCTATGTTAAAGCTATTTGGTGTTTGGTTAGAGTTATTGTAAAAAGAAGTAGGCTCGTATCCTCTGATCAGGTAATTGTATCCGGCATATAATGGATACAGGTTTTCTCCATCTTTACCTAGCCTTAAATAATTGTACGATCTTAAAGCAAGTGTTATTGGTTTTAGCCTAAAATATTTTCTTACATCCAAGGTTACAGCAGAAAAATTATAATCGCCAAAATACTGTTCTGCACCCACACGGTACCTGAATCCATCTAAAGGTGACGTTAAGCCAAAAATAGAATTATCGCCAACAAACGAAGCATTTAATTGGTATATGGTAAATGCGTTTAATGGCATTCCCAATGCATTCATAGCGTCGGTTTTGTTTACTTTTTGTCTATCTGAGCCTAGGTAATACTGATAACCATTGGCATATTGGTAATAATTGTTAAATCTGTCTAAACGGTAACTGTAATGAGAAAAACCTCCTCCAACTTCAAATCGATGCGCTTTATTGAAAGGGTAGGCAGTAAATAACTGTGCTGATTCTTCGAAAGTTCTTAAAATATTGGTACTGATTGTATCAATAGGTTGCCCATTAGGATTGGCTGCCGGGTTGTAGTAGTTGGCAGATAAAAATCCGGTAATATAAGGTGTATGTGATATTGCTGCTCCCCAATTTAAACGGTGATTTTGGTTAATGTAGCCTACCATTCCGCCAAAATCATAAATCTCTCCGTTAACGGCTAGATTAGCAATAATTTGGTTACGTCCTAAAATATCACTGAACATACCTACTACACCTCCTTGCATACCTGTACCAAATCTGCTGGTGCTCATACCTATACCTCCGCTATTGGCTAGGTAATCTAATTGAAATTTAGGACGATAAGGTACATTAGCCATAGCTGTTTCTGGCGTACGCTCAAAACGTTCAAAGTTTGCTAAGTTGGCATTAACTATATTTACGCCTGTATTTTCTTTTGGAGGCAGTATGGCTGCATCAAAATTAACATCATTGGCATCTACATCCTTTGCCTTGAAGTTATTTAATGTAGCGTTGTATAAAGTATAGCGCTGGTAGCGGTAATAACTGTAAACAATTTCATCGTTACGTGAAACACTGATTGCTGGAGAAAACTCTGTTATACCACTAATTCCCGTAAAATAATCTGTTAGTTGTCTAAGTTTTTTAGTCTCAAGGTGATATTCATATAGGTTTCTAAAACCATCGCGGTTAGAAAGAAAAAATATGCGTTTGCTATCGCCAGAGAACTGTGCGTTTAAATTGTTGGCTCCTGGAAATACAGGAACATCTGTTAATGTTTTGTTATCAATATTATATATGGTAAGATTGATAGGATATACTGCTGTTTTTACCCCGTTTTGCATGGCAACTCTATCTGAAGAAAAAACAATCATTTTCCCATCAGGAGAGAAATTAGGCGCATAATCAGAATATTCATCATTGGTAATCTGAGTTACTGCTTTAGTGTCGATGTTGTAGGAGAAAATATCGCTTTGGCCTTCTACCATACCCGAAAAGGCAATGTCTTTACCGTTTGGCGACCAAGTTAAATTACCAAATTGCTCAACTTTACCCATATTGGTGGTTAAAACAGTTTGTCCATTAGCCACATTAACAACCATTAGTTGATTTTTGCCTTTGCCAAAGATGCTGAATGCAAATAGCTTGCTATCTGGCGACCACGCTCCGGCTGATTCTATAAAGTTAAAATCATCAATATGGGAGTTTGAAATCTGACTGCTTAGTTTCCTGATAATTTTTCCTGTTTTGGCCTCAGCTAGAAACAAATCTATCCCAAACAAATCTTTCTCTGATAAAAAGGCTAAATATTTACCATCTGGACTAATTGCAGGTGCTACGTTCATATTTCCTGCATTTTTGTTGTCTATGATCTTATTACCTGATATTTTGATTTGTGAACTATCAGCTTTAAGCATTGGTCTGTAATGCTGCTCTATAGCATTTTTCCACAAACCAGAAAGTGTTTTGTCATCATAGCCAAAGGTATATCTGATACCATTTTCATAACCAAATTTAGCCGTAGCTTTAAATAAAGGTACAATGGTAGTATCGCCGTATAATGATCCTATAAAGGTCCAAAAAGCCTGTCCGTATCGGTAAGGAAAATATTTATTTGAATTGGTAAGGTCTTTTAAAGAAGGGATATCTCTGTTCAATAGGGCATCTCGCATCCACATTGAGGTAAAAGCATCTTTCTTACCTACAGATAAATATTCGGCCATACCTTCTACCATCCACAATGGTGTTTCGCCAATGTTCTCTAATGGAATGGAGTCTTTCTCAAGCAAAAGGTGGTATTGAAAAGCGTGTACCAATTCGTGACCCAAAACGTGCCTTGTTTGGCTGTTAAGTTCCATGAAAGGCATAATTACCCTGTTTTTAAAGGCTTCGGTCACACCACCGGTTCCTATACCTACTTCGCCTTGTAGTGCCGTGGTTTGCTGAAAATCAGGGTGATTATTGTACAGTATAATCGGGTTTTTTTTCAAGAAAGTATCCCTGAATAATTCTTGGTGCATTTTGTACCAAGTTTCGGCATCCTGAGCAAATCTCTTAAGCAATTTATCATTTTTGATATAGTAATAGATATCAAAATGGGGGGTTTGTAGTACTTTAAATTTTTCGTTTTTATATCTTACCCTGTTCTGTCCAAAGTATTGCGCTTTTACATGAATGGTCAGAAACAATGAACATATTAAAAGTGTGATGAGTCTTTTGTAGAGTTTACTGTTCATGATGTTGTATGTTTAGTATGTACAATAACAAGCTTAATTGCCTCCGTTTTTCTTCTTTTCTTTCTCTTCGCGGCGCTGTTGTCTTCTTAATTCTCGTTCTTCTTTTTTGGTTAAAGGTGCACTTGTTGCTTCTGCAGTTTTGATTGCCGGAGTTTCATTTACCTTTTTTTCTTCTGTTTTAACTGGTTCCTGCTTAATAGGTTCAGGGTTTTCTACAGGGATAGCGGGTGCATCAATCATTAATGAATCTGCTGAAAGGCTATCATTTTGGAGTGTATCCACATGTTGACGTGGAGTAGGGCAATCGTAGTTTATGCTGATCTTAACTGTAGATTTTGGAAACGGCCCGTAGGTATAGCCACTGTTAGGGTCGTGGTAAACTTTCTCCATAAATTTGGCAAAAATAGGTAGGGCAGTTCTTGAACCTTCTCCTTGTTCGCCATTTTTGAAATGCGCTGTTCTTTCATCGCAACCAACCCAAACTCCTGTAACCAAATCTTTGGTTATGCCCATATACCAAGCATCTACATAATCTGATGATGTACCGGTTTTGCCTCCAATTTGATTGTTTTTCTTGAAAAGATCCCAACTCCATAACGCCTGAGAAGTTCCTCCCGGTTCTTCCATACCACCTCTAAACATATATAGCATTAGCCAAGCAATTTCTTCTGTTAAAGCTCTTTTGGTTTTAGGTTTGAAATCGGCAATAACATTATCGTTCTGGTCTTTTATGGTTTCTACCAAAATAGGGTCAACTTTTACGCCTTCATTTAAGAAAGTACCGTAAGCTTTAACCATTTCATAAACAGATACATCATTAGAACCTAAGGAAACTGAAGGAACCGATTCTAATTTGCTATCTATACCACACTCATGAGCCCATTTTACCACATTATCCCAACCCACTTTTTCGGTTACCTGTGCAGTAACAGTATTTACTGATTTTGCCATAGCCCAGCGTAGAGACATATCTTGGTAAGTATATTTCCAGTCGGCATTTTTAGGTTCCCAGTATTCTGTTTTCCCTTTATCTTGATAAGCAATCCTTACAGGTTTATCTGTGAATTTATCACAAGGAGTCATCCCGCTTTCTAAAGCAGCCAGATATGCAAATGGTTTAAAAGTAGAACCTGCTTGCCTTTTGGCCTGATTTACATGGTCATATTTAAAGAATTTATGATTTATTCCACCTACCCATACCTTAATTTTCCCAGTTTTAGGTTCTAAGGTCATCATTCCGGTATTTAGGATTTTTCCGTAATAACGGATAGAATCCATTGTAGAAAATAAGGTATCTCTATCACCATTATAGGAGAAGATTTTCATTTTCTTCTTTTTATTGAAGTAAGCTTCTATCGAATCTGGTTGGTTTGCAAATTTCTTTTGAAGGATGGCATAAATAGGCAAGTTTCTTTTTGCCCGTTCAGGATAATCTACTTTTTTGCCTTCGCTATCCTGCCATGGATCTTCTTTGCCCCATACACCGTAAAAACGTTTTTGTAGCATGCGCATTTGCTCCAATACAGCTTCTTCGGCATAAGTTTGTAGCTTAGAATCGATGGTGGTGTAGATTTTTAAGCCATCTTCATATAAATCATAGCCATTGTCTTCACACCATTTCTCTAAGTATTTGTCAACTGCAGACCTTAAGTAAGAGTCGCCATCGCTGCCTTCATCTTCAGTTCCTATTTTAAGTTCCAGCGAAGTTGACTTATAATTTAAAAGGTCTTGCTTGCTTAAGAAGTTGTACTTGTTCATTTGGGAAAGTACTACATTTCTACGCTCTAATGCTTTTTCAGGATTTTTTACCGGATTATAAGAAGTAGTTGCTTTTAACATTCCCACCAATAATGCGGACTGAGGAACATCTAAATCAAGAGGGGCCTTACTGAAATAAATGCGTGATGCGGTTTTTATGCCATAGGTATTGTTGCCGAATGAAACCGTGTTAAGGTACATGGTCATGATATCATTCTTGCTGTAATTAGCCTCTAGTTTTAGGGCCGTCATCCATTCTTTGAGTTTAGCTACGAAAGTTCTTACTAAAGGTATATGTTTAATTAAGCCCGATGATTTGTTATAGCGTGTACGGTAAAGGTTTTTGGCGAGCTGTTGGGTGATGGTACTGGCACCACCTTTGTCTCCAAAACCAATAATAGCTCTGCCTAATGCCTGAAAATCGATACCCATGTGCTTGTAAAAACGAACATCTTCTGTAGCTACCAAGGCATTAACTACATTTTTAGAGATTTCATTATAGTTAACTGGCGTTCTATTTTCTTTAAAATAACGTCCTATAAGCTTGCCATCTGAGGTATAGAGTTCAGAGCCAATGCGTTGTGAAGGTTTTTTAATATCTACATAAGTAGGAGAGTATCCAAAGAGCCACAAAAAGTTAATTTGTAGTGCACAAAAGAATATGATTACAAAATAAAGAAAGAGGGTAAAATATCTTAAATATCGATTTTTAATTTCTTTAAACATGAGATAAAGATGTAAAAAAACGTGGATTAAACGCTGTTAAATTGTGTTAAAACTACGAATACAAATTAACTAATTAAATTTACTTAATTTTAGAAAGTGCTGTAAAAAGTTTTTTATTCATAAGTTTGACATGCTTGGGTATTGTTAGGCTTAATGGATAGGAAATTTATTTGCCAAATAATCAAACGTTTAAAACTTTTTTTAAGTTTTTGAGATAAATTCTATGTTAAAAGTAATTGAAAATTTAATTTAATCTCTATATTTGCAGCGTCTTAAAACAAATAAGACAAGATTCCGTAGCTCAGCTGGTAGAG
>DDEP01000184.1 GCA_002336465.1 Pedobacter sp. UBA1951 | reverse complement strand
GGGTTCGATTCCCCTACGGGCTACTTAAGGAAACAACATATTTTGGTTGTTTCCTTTTTTATATCCACAGAAATGTAACCCTAGGATTTTTTAAGTTCAAACGAAGAGCCCATAAATTAATAAATGTGTATTTTTAATAAATTGTAGGTATTTATATTAGATTGAAAACTGAATTGAACACTCAAAAATCAATATTATCATTCTGGAAGGATATCGAAATTTTCTCCCTACCTGATTTACCTTCCAGTGCCAAATTGGTAGATATGAACAAGACATTGCCCTGGGAGCTACCTTTTGTTCCTCAACAGAATAGCATGTGGAGGCATATTGTTTTTTTGGGCAAGCACAGTAAGGAAAAAATAATCAATATAATAGAGAAAGCGCTAGAAGATAACCCTGAAAAACCAGACTGGCTAGAGAAGCCAACCGGTAATACTTGTATGGCTGTTCTGATATTAAATGAACAAGGGCAATTATCGGGCGACAGTCCCTATTTGCAGGCTTCTTATTTATATGGTATTAAATGCTTGCAGAACGGTAGGAAATTATCGGAGGTGACCAAGCTATTGGACGAGGTACAAGAAAAATTTAGAGAACGATATCCCTACAACCAAGATGCACAAGATCTGATCAATGTATTGACACCGATAATCACATCCGCACATTTAAAAAAAGAAGTAGCAGTTCTAAATAATCTCCATATTGCCGACATAGTTTGCGATAGCCATATTTATGTACAATCCATACAAGTCTCCAAGCAGTCCAAGGGCGACACGGCATTTCTAAACAGTTTTTATCTCAACGATCTCAATCATCTCATCAACAGTTCCAACTCTTTCGGAAAAGGACTGGATGCCTATTTATGTGTCGATACGCACCAGCTTGAACGCACGGATCTACTGGCGAATGCAGATGCCTTTTTCCAAACTATAGACCCCTCAAAAATCCCTGCAGGGCGTTGGCCTTCCAATCCCGCCCATGGTCTATATTCAGCCCAGATAGGCGCGGTCAATACCAGTTTCGGCTTGCTTAAGGTTAATGGGCTAATGGGAATTAATGGTCCGCCTGGTACTGGAAAAACGACTCTTTTATCGGACATTGTAACCGAAGTGGTTGTGCTGCGTGCACAAAAATTGATGAAAAAGAATATTTCCTCTCTATTTTCCAGAGGTCAGAAAATAGAGAGGGAAAACAACTTCGCCTATCATTTCCCTACCAATAGTGATGTCTTTGATGATGTAGGTATCGTAGTGGCCAGCAATAACAATGCTGCCGTAGAAAATATATCGAAAGAATTGCCCGATGAGCGAAAGATAGACAGAGACACATTTCCGAATGCCAAATATTTCCCTGATTTCTCTCAAAATTTAGTTGAGGGCGAGAGTTGGGGACTGTTAGCCGCAACGTTGGGTAACTCGGAAAACAGAGCTTTTTTTAAGAATAATTTTTGGTATAAGAACGGCGGTGAGCCTGGATTTGCTGCTTTCTTACAATCCTTATACAATAATCCTGAAAACGAGGACCGTACGTTCGAATATCTTAAACAGTACGAAAAAACGAAAGCTGAACTTGAAACATTATTAATAGAATTTAATGAATTCAGGAAAGCTGCACACGAGTTCTATCAATTGGTTCCAGGTTATTTAAATGATCAAAAAAATAGAACAAAGATTATACAAAGTATTGACCAGTTTTCTACCCTTCTCGAAGAAATTCGGAGTAGCAGAAAACCACTAGTTAATGATTTGGCAAGTCTTAAAAATAGAATTGCTGATATTCAATACGGTATTAAGGTACACCAGTCTACAAAACCAGGGTTTTTCTTTTTCCAGAAACTGTTCAATACGAAAACATTTAAAAAATGGAACGGGCCACACCTGCTGCTATTAAATGAACACACTGAGCTCACAACCAAAAGTTTAGCAGTTCAAAAAGAGATAGATAGCTTAGATAGGAAAATTGCTAATAAGGAGAAAGAAATCAAGCAATTACACGCTCAATTAGAGGAGATCAATCGGCGGATGGGCATTTACAATAAGAAAAAAGAAAGACTCCACAGTGATTATGGCATTGCCTATAAAGATATTCCCGATGAAAATTTGTTGAACGCATTTGAAACAGATAAGGACACCTTTCACAAAAGTAATCCCTGGTCGTCCATTAGGATAAATAAACTTCGGAGTGAAATATTTCTTAAGAGCCTTTCATTGCATGAACATGCCATTTTGAGAAATGCCAAGCAGTTTAAAAACAATATTGGCTTGTTAATGGAATTAATGGATGGCAAAGTGGAGGTTTCCAAACATATTGCACTGAGTTTATGGCAATCTTTCTTCTTCTGTATTCCCGTTGTTTCAACCTCATTAGCTTCTGTAAGCCGTCTATTCGGCAGTCTAGAAAAAGAAAGTATAGGCTGGTTATTACTCGATGAAGCGGGACAGGCCACACCACAATCGGCGGCAGGAATTATTTACCGGGCCCAGAGGAGCATTATTATCGGCGACCCCTTACAGATTGAACCGGTCGTTACCACACCGGTTAAGTTGATCAACATATTGAATCAACAACATAAGACCGACGCAGTTTGGTCACCGTTACGAAGCTCAGCGCAAATTTTGGCGGATAGAATAACAGTCGGAGGTACATGGATGAAGCAAGAGATTGATGATGAAGATATTTGGACTGGGTTCCCGTTACGTACCCACCGTCGTTGCAACAACCCCATGTTCGCTATCTCTAATGAGATTGCCTATGGTAATCAAATGGTTAAGGCCATGGCGGATGTCCCCTTCGAATGTGTGCTGGGAGCATCTACCTGGTTCGATATTAACGGTTCACATATCCAGAACAAACAAGTTGTTGAAGAGGAGATCTCCTTATTAAAAGAAAAAATTCAGTTACTCGGGAAAGCATATCAAGAGATATTTGTTATCTCTCCTTTTAAATCGGTTGCAGACCGATGTAAACAGGAATTTCATTCTATACACTCTAAAATACAATGTGGAACCATCCATACCTTTCAAGGTAAGGAAGCAGACATTGTCTTTTTGGTACTTGGCAGTGATCCCGACAAACCAGGATCTAGACAATGGGCATCATCAAAGCCCAATATGCTCAATGTTGCATTGACGCGTGCTAAAAGGCGTTTTTACGTGATAGGTAGCCGGAAATCATGGTCAGGCTATAGTTTTTTTTCAGTATTGGCGGAAAGGTTATAATCACAGATTGCCTGCAAGTCCTCATACAAGTCCGACATCTTGCGTGTTCCCTCTACTGAAATTTTAAAACCGCTAATCATTGACTAGTGGTTTTTTGTTTTTAAACCTATCTTCCTTGATCAATATCGATAGATTTTAATTGTTTTCCATTTAATCTATATCTTTAGCTCATATTCTTCATGAGAAATTGAAAGCCACTACTGAGATATTATTTATACTGAGCGCTGTAGGTGCATTAAATGGATTGATTTTGGCAGGATATCTGTTTTTTGCTCACAAAAGCAAGTCAATTGCACAGTTATTCTTAGCCCTGCTTCTGTTAATGCTCTCCATCAGGATAGGGAAATCTGTTTTCTTATATTTTAATCCCGATTTATTGAGGGTTTATCTACAGATTGGCCTTTCGGCTTGTTTTTTTATAGGTCCTTCTCTTTATTACTTTACTAGAGCCAGCTTTGGATCTTTTGAGAAGATACCCAGATCTTGGCTAATGGTATATGGCATTCTCTTATTTTTTGCTTTGGTTGGTGGAATTATTTGGCCTTATGAAGATTTTCCCGAGGCATGGGGGAAAATAATTATTCCTTATGTTATTTATGGTGAGTGGGTTGTTTTTGCGCTAATGTCTCTTTATGTACTCTTTAAACATAAAAGAGAAGCAAAATCAAAGCCTTTGGTAAAAGTAGTAGCCATAGGAAATTATCTTATACTCTTGGCTTATATATTGGCTATCCTGAACTGGATACCAGGATCGTATATTTTGGGTAGTATCATGTATTCATTCATTTTATACCTATCATTCTTTATTGGTTTTTATAAAAATAAGAATGAGAAATCTGAAGAAACCGATAAATACCAGAACAAGAAGATTGCGCACGAGAATGCAATACCCATCATTGCTAAACTGGAAAATGTAGTTAAAACTGATGGCCTTTACCGAAATCCCGAGCTTAAACTTGTTGATTTGGCTCAACGATTAAATATAGCCCCGCATCAACTCTCGCAATTATTAAACGATAATCTGGGTAAAAGTTTTTCCAATTTTATTAATGAATACCGTATCAATGAAGCTGCTGAAAGAATAACCAATGAAACACATTTAAAAATAGAAGAGATTGGTTATGAAGTAGGCTTCAATTCTAAATCAGCTTTTTTTACGGCCTTTAAAAAGGTAAAACGCACCACTCCATTAAAATACAGAGAAGCGTTGTTGGAAGTTCCTTCTGGTTCTGATTTATAAAACTGAACTTCTAACTTCCAAATTCAGGACCCCTGTAGCAATAAACACCATTAGTTTTGGGCAAAATGTTATCATTATGTACCCAAAAATCCTTATTACTTTTATCTTATTTATAAGCACTGTTGTTGCTTTTTCACAGACTGTAGTGCGTGGAACTATCCGAAATACCGACAACTATCCGCTTGCATCAGCAAATATTTATCTAGTTTCTGTAGCAGATAGCAGTTCCAGTTTTTTGGCTAGAACAGATTCATTAGGACGTTTCCATTTTGAAACGACTGTTAAACCTAAAATTATATTGAGTATTGCAGCTATAGGGTATGAACGTTATACAACAGTTGTTGAGTTAAGTAGTGCTATAATTGAATTAGGCACATTACACTTGAAACCAAGCACTACTCTGTTAAAGGAAGTGGTTGTAAAATCTAAAATTCCTTCGGTTGCTACAACTGAAAATGGTAATACGTTAATCAGGATTGCAGATCATAAAGAATTTACAGCTACAGCTAATTTTTTGGATGCATTAAAGCGTGTTCCGGGCATTGTTGTTAATGGCGAAAATGCCATTTTAATGGGCAATGGCGTGCAACCCGAGGTTTTTGTTAATGGAAAACCCTTACATTTAAATGGTGCCGAGCTTATCAGTTATTTGCAAGGTTTGTCGCCAGAACGGGTATTGTCTATAGAATTGATTGCAAATCCTTCGGCAAGGTATGATGGCGAATTCAAGGCTATTATCGATATAAAATTAAAAAGAGAAAGAAATGCCGGATGGGCAGCAAGCTATACCGGACAGGTGGATCAAAATGAATATACCAGTACCAACCAAAATGTGAATCTTTCTTTTAACAGAAATAACCTGCAGGCATTTGCCACATTTAACTATGAAGGTGGAAAAACCATTTATCGTTATGCCGCTTTTCAGCATCTGCCTAATACAAACTTTATGACTACAAGACTGCACCAAGCAAATGGTCAGAATAATTATAATCTACAAACCGGAATAGAATATACAATTAATGAAAAGAACAGGTTAGGTGCTTTAATAAGATACTATAGTCCAACAAATGAACGCGAACGCCAGGGTAGCATCCTGATTTTGGATAAAGCGCAAAAAGACATTGTTTTTAACTCTTTAAATGTCAATCCGCTTCATTATGCGCAAAAGAACCTTGCCGTAACGTTAAATTATGGGCTGAGATTAAAAGATTTTCAATTCGATATTTTAATGAACAGGCTATCCGTAAAAAATAAACAATATGATGATTTCTTTAATTTAGATGCTGCGGATGCTAGGCGTTTAGATTATTGGAAGTCAGATTTAAAGAATCAGTTTCTGATCAATAGTTTACAGGCAGATCTGTCTAGAAAATTCAATGATTGGGAAATTGAGGGTGGGTTTAAGATTGTCCATTCTAATTCGGCTAATCAACTTCGCTTTGATGTTTGGGACAAAACTAGTGGTGAGCTTTCATATGACCCATCACGGAGTAATGTTTTTGAATATACAGAAAAGATCAAGGCTGCATATCTAAATTTTTCTGGAAAAGTTGGAAAGATTACACTTAACGGTGGATTGAGAGCAGAATACACCAACACGGTTTCTAATTCCATTACACTCGATTCTGTGGTAAGTAATGATTACCTTAAATGGTTACCTTCTATAAGTGCAAGTTACCGCATTACTGATAACCAAAATATTGCGCTGTCTTTTTCTAGCAGACTTACCCGACCTAATTTCGGTCAGTTAAATCCCTTTAGGTCTTATTTTAGTGTGTTTAATTATTGGATTGGCAATCCTTACTTACTGCCGGCAAGAAGAGATCAGTTTAAAATAAGCTATCGGTTTAAGCAGATTTTGGTAGAAACTAATTTTGGTGTTGAACGGGATGTACTGGCCCGGTACCCGGTGTATGATCCGGTAACCAATGAAATGGCTTATTTGGGCACAAATCTACCTCAGAAAAAATTTGCCAATATTATGCTTAGTTTTCCCGTTGAAGTTAA
>DDEP01000221.1 GCA_002336465.1 Pedobacter sp. UBA1951 | reverse complement strand
CCATTGCGGACTATTGGTCAACTGCACATCTAACAGTCGTGCCAATCTTATCCAGTTTCCATCACTCAGAACACCGTCATACTCACCTTTTTTTATACGGTTCAATTGAGCGGAGTTGATGCCAAGGGCTACAGCTTGCTTTGCATCGCTGCTATATAGCTTTCTTTGGCTGCCAATGGCATTAATCACCTTTTCTTTTATGGCTTGTGTAATCATGTTATAAAGAGTTTATGGCATTTAAGCGGTTAAAATCATCATCGTTGTTATCGTCAAAATCAAAGGCTTTGCTGGGTTGAATTGTGCTAACTGGTACCACGTCTACAGGTGTGTCTTCGTGGTATCCTGTCTTTAGGTCGATAACTTTTACTTTGCCTAAATCGCCTTTGCCTTCTTTAATCTGCTTGTTGAAACTCGAAACGTATTTTGCTTGGTTAGTGTAGTTGTCTTTGTCATCGTCAACCCATTCAGAATTGGCGGTGTTGTACTCGATGATCTTATCGCACTGGCAGATAAATACATTGTTCTGGTACAGGTAAACATTATCTATCTCATTCAGCTCGTTGCGCAGGTAATAAGCTGTTACCTCGTAATTATTAGGCTGTAGCTGCTCTAATACTTTAGGGTTAGGTAATTCGTACTTGGCATACTGAACCTGTACATATTGGTTTCTGTGGATGGTCGCATCCGTTTTATCTCCAATATAGCGTATCAGCAATGGCCTGTCAATCTGTGCCATTTGCGGGTTAGCGTACATTTCAAGAACCTGAGCTCTGGTAAGGTCCTTGTATTTCTTTTGGTTAGGATGCAGGGAATTGTTGTACTTTTCTATGATCTCTAAGTCATCGGCAACCAAGACCTCATAAGGATATGTTTTCTCTTTGTAACGGTCATTCTCTTCATCAAAAATCTTTTCACTTTTGGTCCTGTTAGCTTCCAGCTTTGCATAAAACCTTCCGATTCCATCTTGGTAACGTTTTTCAAAACCGTACTTTTTAACACGGTTTCCGGTCTCGGCCCATTTCTCCTGAGAGTTGCCGGGGTTGGCCCATCTAACGAACGGAAATACAACACCCGCTTTCATCAGGTCCTCTTTAAAACAGTTAACCAAATGGTGCTCAACCTCTACTTGCATAGGCATACCGTAACCATTACGGTCTAAAAAGTGGAACATATTGCGCAAACAGTCTATGAAGAGTTTCGTAGTTTTGTTCTGGCTGTAAGCAGCACCTATAACACAACCACTTGTAACATCATACGCGTAATAAGCTTTAACACGTTTGCCGTTTGGCATCTTACGGGGAAGGTCCCTATCATCCATTGATATTTTACTGAATGAATGGTTTGGGGCATGGCGGTGATGGTGTGGTCCATGTATGCTTTGGTATGTAAGCGTATCCATCCTAAACTTATCCACTACAGCTCGGTTAGCTGGCTGGTTGATGTAGTTCCATATAGTGGCATCACTCAGGGTAAGAGGCTGGCCGTTTTCGTGAAAATGTTCACGGTTGTATATTTCGCCTGTTTTATAATCGATAATATCGATATCCCCGGCCAAGAACCTCCAGTAATCGTTTGCTACATCAGCCACATATGGATTATTGCTCTGGATGTACAGGCTTAGGATCAATCTCTCTATATCAACAGTAACCTTACGGCTATTATCGTTGCAAAAACCTTTATGGATCAATGAGGTATAGCCATCCTTTTTGTAATTACGGTACTTCTCCTGTAACCTACGGGGATTGGCTGGTAAAGTATGCGGGTAAAGCTCTTTATCAAGATTGATGATGCATTCTGAAAGCTTATCCCATATGTTTACCTTACTGCCTCCCATTGCTTTGCGCTTGGCAGCATTATTGGTAATGATAGTATGGCAGGCGCCTAATATGTTGGCGTTATTGGTATATTCTATTACAACATCGCCCGGTAAGCAGCGGCGGTCGGTTAAGCGGTACGAACTGAAAAACTCTAAAGCCTTATCATCTGCAATGATATAATCACAAAACTGATGTACTTTGGTTGTTTTAGCCGGATCTCCAAATTTTTCAATTAACGGCAATTGTTCGGTTGGCTTTAGTTTAGAGTAGTTTATTAAAACCTCATTTCCCAAGCCCTTTCCTTGCCTTAATCTAAAACCCTCTATGCGTTGCGCTCTTTTTTCATAAGAACTATAGCTAAATAAACCTATGCTATCACCGTGACGCTTATCAGCGTCGCTTAGTAGAAAACTTAAACGAACCCCATAGTTATTATTATAAAACTCGTAAACCTGCATACTTAGCTATTTAATGCTTGATCAATTCTTTCAGATAAGCGCCTGTAATCTTTCTTTATACTGTCAGATGTTTCCGAAACCCTATCGCCAGATAAAGACATTGTTATGTATCTACGGCTTACACCGTATTTTTTTTTAAGTCTATCAACTATCAAACTATTGTAGCTTCCTTTTTTTTGCATACTTTTATTTTTTATTATAGTTGTTCCCATTTCAAGAACAAATATATACACACTTTGTGATTATTTCAAAGTGTTTTTTAAGTTTTATTCACAAAGTGAGAATGAAAAAAGATAACAAGTTGATTTTGAACAACATAAAATCTCATTATAATTTCAAATCAGATGCTGAATTTGCTAGATTTTTGGGTATAGCTCCTAATACACTAAGTAATTGGTATTCCAGAAATACAATGGATTATGAATTGATAATCACAAAATGTGAAGAATTAAATGCTAATTGGTTATTGACAGGAAAGGGCGATATGCTTTTAGCACATAATGCAATGATTTTAAATGAACCTGAATCTGAATACGTAAGGCAAAAACCTAAACACTTTATACCTTTAATACCTATTGAAGCGATGGCAGGTTACGGTAACGGCGAAACTCAGGTAAATGAAGCCGATATTACTGAAGGATACGTAATACCAGATTTTGACGAAAAAGGAGTAAGGTACTTAATAAGAGTTAGTGGTAGTAGCATGTATCCTAAATACAGTAATGGAGATTTACTTGGTTGCAAACCAATAACTGATTTATCATTTTTTCAATGGGGAAAGTGTTATGTATTAGACACTGATCAAGGGCCTCTGGTAAAACGAATATTTGAAGCTCCGGAACCTGATATGCTACTTTGTGTATCAGAAAATAACGAACGCTATCCATCATTTAAAATACATAAAAAATCCATTTATCGTACCGCAATCATTGTAGGTGTTTTACGTCTCGAATAACCCCACACACAAAACAAAATGTATTCAAGTCGTATTATGCTGTTTTTCAGTGGTTTAAAATAGTTTTACACCCAGAACAAACAGGTAATATCTATACATGATTACTTGTATATTGATATTATATATAAATAATTTAGGCAATAACAATGTTTCAAAACATTTAAAAAAGTTAAAAAATGTCCGCCTAAATGTCCGCCTAAATGTCCGCCTAATTTAAAATACCATTTCATTTACCTATCCTTCTTCAAGTAATTTCCATGCAGTCTTTAACGTGTTTTTATCAATTTAAAAAACGTTTTAAATAGCTTTTTAAGCCTAAAATTGTACTTTAGTATCAATAATGGGAGTTATTATATTTTAAACGGTAGTTAAATGGTAGTCAATGGTATTTTTGTACAAATCGTTTTTTTGTACCGGTATATCAAATCCAATAAAAAAGCGGCTTAAATCATGTTTAAACCGCTTTTTTGCCTTTTTTAAATTTTCCCCTTTATGTACAAGTTGTTTTATGCCCTATAGATATACCGATTTTTCTGTAAAAGATAAATTTGGAGGCGGTAGTATAGGTTTTATTCCAGTAAAAGCA
>DDEP01000023.1 GCA_002336465.1 Pedobacter sp. UBA1951 | reverse complement strand
ATGCTCAATTGTGCCTGAGTGGTTAAGGCTAATGTGGCAAAAACTACTGCGTAAAATAATTTATTCCATTTCATAACTGATATTTATTTACCGAATTTCATTTTTAGTTGTTCCAACATATCATTGGTAACGGGTTTTGCAGGTTGTGGTTTCTGGGTTCTGCTTGCCTGTTTTTGTTCTTCTTTTTTCTTAGACCATCTTTTCCATACGTCTTCCAGTTTTTTCTTGGTAAACAAAGGAAAATCGCCCTGCATCATCCAAGCATAATAACTAGGTTCTGTATCAAAAATGCTTTCTAATGTACGTCCTTTATGTTTACCAAAATTAATGGTTTCCTCTCCTTTTTCGTTATACACGATGCGTCCGGCATAATCTACCGATTTGTTCATATTGGTAAAATCATGGAGCGCATCGACATTGTTCTGTACGGGAACTGATTTTTTACCGCTCTTATCTACAAACTCTGTAGCTTGGTATTTATCAAGCTGAGCTAACAGCACCTCGTAAGTAGCTCTTATATCAGCTTCGGCCGAATGCGCATTTACCAGCTCTTTTTCACAATAGAACTTATAGGCAGCTTTTAATGTACGTTGCTCCATTTGATGAAAAATGTTCTGTACATCTACAAATTTCCTATCATTCATATCAAAATCTATCCCCACACGTAAAAATTCTTCTAAGAGCATCGGAATATCAAATTTGTTTGAATTATAACCTGCCAAATCTGCATCAGCTATAAAATCTGCTATCTCTTGGGCTATAGCACCAAAAACGGGTGCATCCTTAATATCATCATCATAAATGCCATGTATTAATGATGAAGCTAATGGGATAGGCATTTCAGGATTTATTCTTCTGGTTAGGATCTGTTCTGTTCCATCGGGCATGATTTTCAAAACGGCAATTTCAACAATCCTATCTATACCTACGTTGATACCGGTAGCTTCTAGGTCGAAAAATGCCAAAGGGCGTTTCAGGTTTAATTTCATGATAAAAGTATTTGCTTATCAAAAATGCAAAAAGCTTTGATTTAAATGGTATATAAAAAAATAAAGTAATATTTAGCTTAAAAGAATAATGCCTACACCAATACCTATTGCCATGATCAGGTACATGAGAACTTCTGTAGTTGCAAAGCGCTTATATTTTGTCCAAAATGAGTAGTCTTCTTTATTTTCTTTCATAATTTGGCAAATATAGCGATAAGTGAAAAGAGGATACCAAAAAAATGGTTCAGAACCGTGGTTAAAAGATTCTATATCAAGTATAGAATGACCTGAGATTTTTGCTATCCTCTTTTTTATGAGGAGATTATTTACTTGCTTCTTTCTTCCATTTGATACTGCACCCAATGGCTTTGGTAAAGCCAACTGTAGGTTTTTCGCCTTTAAGCAGTTGGTTAACGGCATTTTGAACATAATTATCACGTCCTGAGTTTTCCATCTCCTGATCGTTATCAATGGCACCTATATAGGCCACTTCATTTCCTTTGGCAGTTTTTTGCAACACAAAAACATGAGGTGTTTTATTTGCACCATACTTCTTGGTATAAACATGATTAGGATCTTCTAAATAAGCAAAAGTAAATTTCTTGCTTTTAGCTCTTTCCTGCATCTTATCAAAACTGTCGCCAGGCGAAGCAACAGGATCGTTTGTATTGATAGCCACTACTGGATAGCCTTTAGGGGCAAACATTTTATTAAGGGCTTCTACCCTATCTTCATATGCTCTTGAAACTGGGCAGGTATTACAGGTAAAAACCACAATATAGCCTTTGGTATCTTTATAATCAGTTAAAGAGACCATTTTTTCATTCACGTTCTTTAATTTAAAATCTGCAGCTAAATCGCCTAGCCGATAGCCTGTATTTTGTGCCTTTACAGACATAAAGCCCATAACGACCATACATAGCATTACTAATCTTTTCATAACTTTAATTTTTAGATTTATATTACAGGTTACTTATTCTCTTAGTATGTGCTGCTAATTCAGCATAGGTAAATTCTTTCTCGTAAAACTCTCTAATGTTTTTTTGGGTATTGATAAATATGGTAGCAGGTAAAGCTCCTGACCATTTTTTATCTACTCCATCTATAAATGCCTGTTGGTTAGAAGTACTTGCCACAAAAACCTCCGATTTTAACTTATTTTTCACAACAAAAGGAATGACTGCTTCTTTGATCTTCGATTTAAAATCCATACTGATCAATAAAACCTTTATGGGCGATTTGCTCTTCTCAGCATTCAGTTGTTCAAAATAAGGCAACTCTTCAACACAAGGCCCGCACCAAGTTGCCCAGAAATTAACAACATAAGTTGTATCCTTTCCTTTGGTTACTCTCTGCTCTAGTTCATTTAAAGTTAATAATTTTACTTGAGCTTTTAAGCCAACACAACTTATTAATAATAAAAGTGTTACTAAAATTTTCTTCATATCATTACTTAAGTAGAGTGCTTAACTTCTGTTCTACAAATTTGTTTACCGGTTTTTTAGCTGGATTCACTTCATCATCAATCTGCCCCATGTATTTAATCAAATAACCCTTAGCTTGTTTTTTTAAAATCACGGCTGTAGGTGTTTTCTTAATCCCTAAAAGCCAAGTGTATTTAAAATTTTCATCAGATAAATAAGGAAATGTAAACCCTTTCTTAGTAGCCATTTCTTTCATGGCAGGTAAAGCATCAAGGGGGTATTTTACTGCATTATCTCCGTAAGGTCCAACAGCCACAACAGGATAGCCCAGAGGCTTATATTTTTTATTTAGCGCAATAACCCTGTCTTCGTATAAAATACAGTGATCGCAGCTAGGGGTCATAAATACAAGT
>DDEP01000174.1 GCA_002336465.1 Pedobacter sp. UBA1951 | reverse complement strand
CACAAGCATCGTTAAAATATGCCTTCGATGAGTTGGGGCTCAATGAAGTTTACGCACTGGCCGATGTTGATAATGTAGGTTCAAATAAGGTATTAAAAAAAATAGGCTTACGTTTTATTGAGGAATTTGACTTTGAAGGAACTCCACATAATTGGTATAAGATATTGAGGACGGAGTTTGAACAAAGAAATAAGATTTAGCTTAAAATAAACACAGCAAAAACATCTATTTAACCTCGATTTGGATGAATGCCCTAGAAAACTATTACGAACAGCATGAAGAACCGATAAAAAGTTGTTTGTTGGCTTTGCGTACCATTATACTTAACCAAAATGAAGATATCTCTGCTTCATGGAAATATGGTATGCCCTTTTTCTGCTATAAAGGCAAGATGTTTTGTTATTTATGGGTGCATAAGAAATACGGACAGCCCTATATAGGCATAGTTGAAGGAAAGCATTTTGAAGAACCTTTCTTGATGCAAGAAAAGCGTTCGAGGATGAAGATATTCTTATTTGATCCTAATGAAGATCTGCCTCTAAACACCATTCAAAATATTATACAAAAGGCCATAAGTTTATACCAAACAGGTGTGGTAAAATTGAAAGCCTATTAGTTGGCTAAAACCTTTTTAGAAAATTTTTTTAAAAATAATTGCGCAAGCAAATACTTGCTTATATATTTGCAAGCAAATACTTGCGTAATATGGAAGCACGAAGAGATGTTTTTCAGGCTATAGCCGATCCCACTAGACGGGCAATTATAGGAATGATTGCCAAAGAACCCGTTAATGTCAATAGTATAGCAGAGCAGTTTGATGTAAGCCGCCAAGCTATTTCCTTGCATCTTAAAATCCTCTCAGAATGTGGTTTGCTCAAAATCAGGCAACAAGGACGAGAACGTTTATGCGAAGCTAAACTTGAAAAACTGAACGAGGTACACGAGTGGATTGAGCAATACCATAAATTATGGAAAGGAAGATTGAGTGCCCTGAAGCAATTTGTAGAGCAAGAAGAGATACAAGCTCAACAACATATAAATAGCAATAAATAACAGGCATAACAGATTAAACATAGAAAGATGGAAAAAGGTGTAAACAAACAAGAGGTTTTTATAGAAGAAACCTTCAAAGCAAGCCCTGAAAGGGTTTTTAGCGCATGGACCAATCCTGAAAAATTAATACAATGGTATGCACCAGATGGTTGCAGTATTCATTTCAAAAAAATTGAGGTTAAAACAGGTGGAAAATTTCATTCATGCATTTCCAATCCGCAATTTGGCGATTGCTGGTGCATAGGAGAATATAAAGAGGTAGTGCCCTATACCAAGCTTGTATTTACTTTGGTTAATGCCGATGAGAATGGCGAGCCTATTGACCCTGCTACTATAGGGATGGATTCAAACTGGCCGGGTAAGACACTGGTTACGGTAACATTTGCAGAAGAAAATGGGAAAACAAAATTGCAGTTAAGGCAGACCGTTTCGCAAGAACTGGCTCAAAAAACAGGAGCATACCCAAGCTGGTTACAAATGCTCAATCATATGAGAGCAATCTTGGATTAAAATTAAACCCATGAAAAAAGCAATTGTTTGTGCCATGACAGCATTGTTATTGGGTAACGCTACAGTTAAACCACAAGTTAAGCAAGACCAAATGAAAACCAAGATAAATAATGCCCTTAGCGTTCGCAAAGGTTATTCGGAAGTTAACGGTATTAAAATGTACTATGAGATTTATGGAAAAGGAAAGCCACTTGTTTTGCTTCATGGCGGAGCTTCTACCATACAAACAACATTTGGTAGGATAATTCCGCTTCTAGCTTTACATAGGCAGCTTATTTGTGTTGAGCTTCAGGCTCATGGACGCACAGGCGACAGAAACACCCCAATTTCTTTTGAACAGGATGCGGATGATGTTGCGGCACTCATGAAAAATCTAAGTATTTCTAAAGCAGATATTTTTGGTTTTAGCAATGGTGGAATGACGGCAATGCAGATGGCCATAAGACATCCCGATATGTCGGCTAAGATTATTGCGGCATCGGTATTACTTAAACGTGATGGTACATTTCCGCAGTTTTGGGAGTTTATGAAAAACGCAACATTTGCACAGATGCCTCAGCAATATAAAGATGCATTTATGGAAGTGAATCCTGATAGTGATAAGCTGATGAACATGAACTTAAAATGTGCAGCTAGAATGAACAATTTTAAAGATTTTCCAGACGAACAATTAAAGGCAATTAAATCGCCTGTGCTGTTTGTTAATGGCAATGAAGATGTTGCTTTGCCAGAACATATGGTAGCCATGTGGAGATTAGTGCCAAATAGTAAATTAATCATCGTTCCGGGAGGGCACGGCGAATACATAGGTGAGATAACCACTCTAAAACCCAATTATAAGACCAGTGATTTTATTGTTCCTTTGATAGAAAATTTTCTTGATAAATGAGGGTTAAGTAGCTAAGAAACATAAACCGGTAATAACACTTTTTTCATCATAAGGTCTGTTTGTGTTTCATTACCTAATCTAAAAATATGTTTGTCAAATGCAACAAAGCCATTTTTAGTGTAAAAATTAAGCGCTCTGAGATTTTGTTCCCACACCCCAAGCCATA
>DDEP01000140.1 GCA_002336465.1 Pedobacter sp. UBA1951 | reverse complement strand
GAAGAAACCAAATAAATAAAAGCATCGCTTAAATCATCTATTTTTCTAATACGCTCTTCTGTAGTTTGTGGCGTAACCAGAAAGATATTGCTAATGCCGTATTTCTCAAATATGGGTTGGTATAATTCTTCATATTCATACATAGGTAGATCAGGTATAATACAACCATCAACACCTACTTCAAGGCATTTTTTACAAAAATTTTCTACACCATATTGAAGCACCACATTTACATATCCCATTAACAAAACCGGGATAGACACTTCTTTTCTTAGGCCTGTAAGTTGCTCAAATAGCAAAGCTAAGGTCATTCCATTATCTAAGGCTACTTTGCTGCTTTGCTGTATAACAGGGCCATCGGCTACGGGATCCGAGTACGGAAATCCTATCTCCAAAAAATCTGCCCCATTTTGCTCTAAAGCTCGGGCGATTTTTAAGGTATCATTTAAATGTGGGTAGCCTGCAGTAAAGTATATTGAAAGCAGGTCTTTCTTTTTATGTTGAAATAACTGTTGAAGTTTGTTCATTTTATAAATTGTAAATTTTAATAATGTGCCCTTAACCCTATAAATCAAAATACTTCATATACGTATCCATATCCTTATCTCCTCTTCCAGACAGGCACACCACTACGGTATCTGAAGAATTGAACTGCATTTTTTCTAAGTAGGCCAGCGCATGCGCACTTTCTATAGCGGGTATGATACCTTCATATTGTGTAAGTAGCAAACCGGCGTTCATTGCTTCATGGTCTGTTATTGCAACATATTGTCCACGGCCACTTTTAAACAAGTGCGCATGTTGCGGACCTATTCCCGGATAATCCAAACCTGCTGAAATAGAGTGCGGCTCTACAACCTGCCCATCATCTGTTTGCATTAAAATGCTTCTACTTCCATGTAAAACACCTTCTTTGCCCAAAGCGGTAGTTGCTGCCGAAAAACCACTATCTACACCTTTTCCTGCCGCTTCTACTGCAATTAATTTTACACTCTCATCATTAATAAAATGATAGAACATACCCATAGCGTTACTGCCACCACCTACACAAGCCAATACGTAATCAGGTAGCTCATTTCCTGTATGTTCTTTTAATTGTTTTTTGGTTTCAAAAGAGATGATAGATTGAAATTGTGCCACCATATCTGGATAGGGGTGCGGGCCAACTACCGAACCAATGATATAATGTGTATCTACAGGATTATTGATCCAGTCTCTCATAGCTTCGTTCGTGGCATCTTTCAATGTTTTACTGCCCGAGGTAGCTGCTACTACTTTTGCTCCCAGCATTTTCATGCGGGCTACATTTGGTGCCTGACGTTTAATATCTACCTCTCCCATATAAACTACGCACTCTAAGCCACGCAAAGCGCAAACGGTTGCTGTTGCCACTCCATGTTGTCCTGCTCCTGTTTCGGCAATAATGCGTTTTTTGCCCAGTTTTTCTGCCAATAAAATCTGTCCAATGGTATTGTTGATTTTATGTGCGCCTGTATGGTTCAGGTCTTCTCTTTTCAGGAAAATATTTGCACCATATTTTTCAGATAAACGCTTTGCCAGATAAAGTGGCGAAGGGCGCCCGACATAATCTTTCAATAGTTTTTTAAATTCATCCTGAAAACTGGTTTCATTGATAATATGAAGGTAGTTTCTGCGCAATTCTTCTACGTTGGGATATAACATTTCGGGAATATATGCTCCGCCAAAATCTCCGTAATAGCCCCGTTCATCAACAAAATAATTCATATTCTTTTTTATTTATAAGAGGTAAACCTCTAAGTTTTTCAATCCTGTTCTTCAATTAATTCTTTCAAAAATCTTTGCAGTTTGCTGATGTCTTTCAACCCCGGTTCTATTTCAAACCTACTGTTCAGATCTATAGCATATAGACGTTTATCGTCTATCTTTCTAATTTCATCTATGTGCTGTAAGTCAATTCCTCCGCTCAAGAAATAAGGTTTCTGCAAAGTATATTTATCTAGCAACTGCCAGTTAAACGCTTTACCTGAACCACCATGATTTTTAGTTCGAGTATCAAAAAGAAAGAAGTCTACTGCATCTGTATAAGCTTCTAAAACAGCAAAGTCAAAATCTTCATCTACACCAAAAGCCTTAATAATTTCTACATTTAATGCTTGCAGGTTTTTACAATAAGCCGCGCCCTCATTTCCATGTAACTGTACGGCTTTTAGTCTGTGCTGTTTAACCATCGCTTCTACTTTATCCAGTTCCTCATTAACAAATACTCCCGTTGTTTTAATGGTTTCGGGCACGTAGCGTATCAGTTCAGCAGATACAGATGTAATCATTCTTGGCGACCGCGGATAGAATATGAACCCCATATAATGCGGATGCAGATTTGCAAGTTCTGCAATGTTAGCAGCCTTACTCATACCACAAACCTTAATTTTTATTTCTCTGTTCAATACCATTCTATTAAGCTATGAGGTTTTTAAAACTATGGTAAGCGCTCTTGCTCATTAGCGCTTCTTCGGCTTTATAATAGCAATCGGCAAAAGAAAGTTCTTTTTCTATGGTCTGTATAGCTAGTGCCGCATTGCAAAGCACTACATTCGTTTGGTTGTCTGTACCTTTACCTTCCAAGACATTTAAAAATATCTTAGCTGAAGTTTTTACGGTATCTCCGCCCTTGATAGCTTTTTCATCAATAGTTTCAAAACCTAGGCTTTCTATAGTATGTAAAGCCTCTCCCTCACGTGTAAAAGTTTTAAAATCGCAGGTTAATGATACCTCATCAAAACCATTTACTGCATGTAAAATGGTGTAATTTTTATCTGTTTCCTGATACAAATAGGCATAAATGCGGGCTAGTTCCAAACTAAATACACCTATAATTTGGTTTTTAGGTTGCGCGGGGTTTACCATTGGTCCCAACAT
>DDEP01000085.1 GCA_002336465.1 Pedobacter sp. UBA1951 | reverse complement strand
TAAAGCTTCAGTTTGCTTTAATTGTAAGTTGCTAGCATATAATGCCTGTTCATCTCTTGCTTTTGCCCCTCGACTAAAAACACTGTCAAGAACACGTCCTATAGATGTTACGATATTTACTCCTGTACCAAACAATCCTAGTCCAGAAGAAAACTTTTCAATGTTATCCATCTTGTACCAATCAGTGTTGATAGTGTTAATCTGCTCCTTCATTTTCCCCAAACCACTAACAACATCCCCGATACCACCAAGCCATTTCCCGAAGTCTACATCTCCAATAAGCCCGGCAATACTTCTAAGTTCATTACCTAAGTTTTTAAGTTTTGTAGGTAATCTATCTTCCAATGCTTTAGTGCTATCTTTCAGCTTTTCTGCCATCTGTTTGGTTTGTTCGGCAGATATTTTGCCATTTGCCGATAAACCTGCTAGCATCAATTTTCCGTCCTCAATGACTTTCTTAGCAGCTTTATCGCTCAGGTTTTCTATGCCGTTGAACAGGGCTTTAAATGCTGCAAGCTTTTGGTTGTTATCATCATCCAGTTTACCTAACGCCTCTTTATGGATAGTGTCAAGAACGGTAACAGCATTATAATCTCCATTCTTTTCAAGTTCGGCACGTTTGGCGTTATAGGCTTCTATCAATATGGCACGCTTCTGCTCGTAGGAAAGTGTTTCCTTTAGCATGTTGTCATACCTATCACGCTCTATCTTTGTCAGATCGTCTATCTGCTTTTTAAGCTGTTCTTTTCTGGACTTCTCATTACCTGTTAATGTTGTTTTTGATGAAAGTTCATCGTATTGTTTTTGTAGCCCCTCCAACAACTCGGCATTTGTCCTTACCTCGTTGCCATATCGCTGCTTTGCCGCCTGTTCCCCGAAATTTGTCTTGTACTGTTCATAGTCTGCATAGAGCTGCTTCATCTTCTCAAAGGCGATGGCCTGTTTGGCTGTCTCCTGCTTGTATTCAAGGTCGGCAATGGCTGTATCTCTGACTTTGTTAAGGTTAGATGTGTCAACAGCAATCCCTAGCCTCTTGTTCCTTGGATTTTCGTTAAATCTTCTCGCCGCATCAGCCATTTTCTTGAACTTGTCCCTGACAGATTGTACTTCTGCTTCGTCACGGCTAAGTGACTTACGAGAATATTCCGCTTCTAGGCTGTCAATCTGCTGTTGTATGCGGATTTGTTCATTGATCGCTTTTTTGCGTTCATTCCCCTTCGATGCAATTCTAAAATCGAACTTGTTCTTTTTATTGAACTCATCTGATTGTTTTTGGAGCTCTTTGAATAATTCTGTGTATTTCTTAGATTCCTCTTCTGCTTCTTTTATGTCTGCCTCTTTAGATCGCTTCAATTGATTGTCGTAATAATCTCCATATGTCAATTTCCCTTTTTTACCAAACATAAAAGCAGAGAACACCGCAAATGCCCCTTTTGCCTTGTCGCCCAACGTGTAGTCTGTAGCTGCTCGTTTCGTGGCTTTATTTGTTTCCTCTACCGCAAGCTGTAGAGCTGATTGAGCTTTTGCCCTAAGAAGTGTAGCTTCTATGTATGCGTCGGCTTTTGAATTATAAAAAGCTTCTACCTGTTCTACATTCTTTAGCTGGCCAACCGTTTTTCCGATTGTTTCATTGTATCTTGCAACAACTTCTGTGCGGCTAATAGTGCCACTTTTCATTTCTTCAAGAGCAACACCAAGTGCGCTTATATCTGAAACCGCCTTTTTGTATTCGTTTGTATCTATTCCGTTTTCGGTAACAGTATCCTTGAGCTTCTTTTTAAAAAAATCCAGTGATTTGATATAATCCATTATAGGATCAATAGCGAACGCTAAGAGCCCCGCAATCCCTAAGCCCGGTAAAATATTTGCAATGGTCTTTAATCCTCCCCAAACAGCATTAATCCCTCTTGAAAATCCATTTGCCTTTTTCGTTATAGTCTCGACTTTGTTGCCCATATCATCGAAACCAACTTTCCCGGCATTCCTCATACGGACTATTTCAGCAGTAGTTTCTTCTAAAGACCTATTGTACCGCTTGAGTTTGTTGGGATCTGTAGTTGTAGCCTGCAAGACTTGCAATTCTCGTTGTTGTTTGATAAGTGTTTCTAAAGAAGTGATTTCCTCCTTGGTACCAAGAACCCTGACCTTGGTCCTATATTGTGCCAATTGTGCATTTCGCAACATTTCATCCGAAAATGCCTTTTGTGCCTTTGTCCCTTCTTCTATGCCTTGTCGTATATCGTTCTCTAGCTTCTTTATCTTGTTTGCTCCTTTGGCAAATCCTGTAGTATCTAGGTCAGATGTAAAGGCCAAACCGCCTTTTGTTATTTCTACTCCCATTTCTTAACCATTATTAATGTACTTTTCAATGTTATCTTCTATATCCTCATCGTCTTTGTTATCGGTGTCATAATCTGGAATTGTAGCCAACAGCATTTGCAAATTGGGCCAACTAATCTTATCTAAGATTTGATGGTAGCTGAACCTAAAATACTTTGCAACGATTCCAATTGTTGTCCAGGGGCTATTGTCTCCACCTGTTCCTGTGGGCTCGGCTGTGTTTCCGTCTGTATCATCTGCATGCTTCTTACCGAGCCGATAGTGTTTATAAAAGATGTTAGATTTAGCTTATCTATGACCGCCGCCATCACTTTTTGCAAATCATCTGAATCTATATTGTCCAATATTTCATCTACTAACCTGGCAGGGACTTCACTCTTACGGTTATGCATAGCTGCAGCAATAGCCTGTGCAGTCAGTTCTACGTTTTTGGTTACTAGTGATAGTATCCAGTCTGATGTAATATTTTTAGGTTGTACTACTCCATCCATCTGTAATATAAGTTTGGTTACACGAAGCATCGTCCTCAATGTAGCTCCAGTGATGTAGTAAGTACGCCTTACTGGAATAATCTGTGTTTCTGTTTTTTTGCCAAACTTGAATCCGAATAATGAGTATCTATGTCTGACAACTACACGTTCCTCTTCAACTGGGTAACTAATATTTATAGTTGTATCATCAATGACATTAGCTGCCTTGATAAGAATTTCTTTTTCTGTCATAAATTGTAGGTAATTAAAAGAAGGGTAGGAACGCTCCCTAAGGAGCGAACCACCTACCCAGAAAATATATTTGCATTATAAGCCTTACGCACTCACTATCTCATATGTGAACTCTGGCAATGATACGCCATCCGTGCCTGACGGTTGCAATACCGTAGCTGTAAACTGCAAGCGCAATAAATCGCTCTTTTGTAGATTACCTGTAACAGTAGCTTGTAGCTGTACTAATGGGAATGACCATTTCGCCTTACTGCCCTGCAACTTGCGTGTAATAATCTCCAATGACTGGTTTGGAATTTCAAAATTTATTCCAGGAGTAAGTTTGCTGCTTGCAACAGTACCTCCATATGCTACTTTCAATGCTTCAGGTGACATGTCCTGACTCTCCCAAGTTATTTTCTTAGGCTGTGGTTCTTTTAACACCACCCACGGGTTGGTATCTTCCTCTGCCGTGATTGGCGTTTCGTTCGGTAGAGGCCAATCGAATGTAACTGTTCCTGCTGTTGTTTTTGCGATTTCTGCCAATGTTTCACCCATAGCGCCTTCAGCCCCTGGAGTGCCAATTTTTAAACTTTCTAATGAATAAACTGCTTTTGCCATCTTTTTAATTTTTAATCGGGCTGATTTAAAGCCCTGAATGTTACTCTGATGTTGTTATATGAGGATTTCTCCTCAATGAATAAATTGTCTTGATCTATTTCATAACTATAATAATCTCCGTATATATCCCCGATGAGTGTTTCGATGATAGCTGTCAGCTCCTTAATCCTTGAGATGTTCGGTTGGCTGTTATCAGTTATGCCTCCAGATGTGATGCTAAGGTTTTGAACATGTATGTTTACGTTCAGAACGCCATTTTGAAATCCTGTGTCCCTGTTCAATGCAAGCCCTGTAACTACAATATCCTCCTTAACAGAATTGATAGGACGTTGCACTTTATACACGCTGCCATTTGGCTTTTTGGTATTCTGCATAATAGGCAATACACCACCAAAAATGATGTCTATCGCATCTAATGAGTTAATTGCCATTTCTTACCCTTTCTGCTAATTGCCTTAGGTTGCTTGTGGCTCTCAGGCTGCTTCCTGTGAGTACATCTCGCCCTTTGCTTTCCAATATGCTGGCGTAATCCATACCCGCTACGACTATTAATCGTATCAGCTTATCGGGGTTGTTCGCAAGCAACGACTTTGCAAGGAAATACCCTTTTGATCTACCCTTGTTGCCGCCAGCAACTACCTTAAAGCTACTGGATAACACCTTTCTACCTTTTGCAACTATATAACCTATTGAGCTTCGCAAATTCCCTGTGTCGTTTTCATACTGACCATTTGCTTTTGCATCCGCAACGAATGCAATACCTATTTCAATAAGCCCGTCTATATATGCCTGCTCTGCCCTCAACAATGCATCTTGCATAGCCTTGTCAAATTGCTTATCTGTATAAGTAGCCCTTATCATATCCAGATACGTGTATTTAACTGATTTGTAAAGCATCCGATTACTTCGCCCTTGGCTTTCAGTTCTTCGCCATCATAAACCTCAATCTTAGCCCCATATGTTATACCGCTTATCGCCTTGTCAGCGTGAACCATAAAACCATATTCAACCATGTTACCGTCTTGATTAGCCACTTTTTTACCAGAACCGTTTGGAGATACCCTACAAGGAAACTTTATCTCTTGAGGCTCTTGAGTTGTCCATTCACCTGTTTCCTGATTGTAAACGCTATCTCCACCCGCCATTGTTACCTTTGCCATGTGTGGCCTGAACCTTACCATAATGGACGACTGTTTATAGTTGGTATTAGCTCGTCAAGAATATCCGATGCACCATACTTACGGGCTAACATCATTATTCTTTGTCTAACACCATCTTTATTGAAAGACAAAGAAGCATCGCCCTCGCTAACCGACGTAAGCATATAAGCATTGAAAAGCACCTCTAGTGTCGAAAGCTCCAATGATTTAAAGTGTGTTTCTTTGCTGTACTGCTCGCCGCTATCTTCAATCCCATTGTTGAGCAGAGCTAATTCAATAGCTCCACTTTCAACAGGAATACCAATATTGGCAATGAGTGCTTCTTTAATCGTCATCGATTAGTTACGATAATTTGGTTGATAGAATATAGGTACTGTTTACGTTGTTCAAAACAGGGGTTGCATAAGCCACACCTTTGGTGCTAATCATAATCGGGTCTTCAACTCCCCAAGTTTTTACGAGTACTATGCCTGATTTGGTTTTAACTGCTGTACCGCCACTTACAAATTCGTCTGCTGACAACGTGTATTGCGTGTTACCAAGTTGAGCAGTCTCGGTAAATGTTACTTTACCAGCTTCCCAACCTGAAACAGCGGTTTGCGTACCGTCTTTACCTTCTAAGCTCACGAAGCTATCCCAAATGATGATAGTTGGTAAGCCTTGGCGTGTCAACGCTGCATTTACAGTTTCAACATCTGGTCTTAAAAGCAAGTTCAAGGCGTTATTGGCAAATGATGCACAGAATTTTTGAACGCTTGCATTTGCAGCCATGGCGTTAAAAGTATCACGATCCATATACATGAAACGTAAAATCTTACCTTTCAAGCGAGCCGCTTTTTGGCGATTTTCGATGTCCGTAATGATGTCTGCGGTTGTGTCTGTAAACCAGTCTTTAGCTGCATTTACCTTATTGCCAGTAGGGATGCCAAAATCAACATCTAATTTTGTCTGAACACCAGACTCATTATTTGTTAATGTAAGGCTATATTTACCTGTAGATGCGATTTGCTTTGCAATCCATTCTAATCTTGCACGTACTGCATCAACCACGAAAGGAGCATCTCCGTACATCAAATTGAAAATTGATGTCATGATTTGTCCTTGTGCAGCTGTTCCTTGCACTTGCGCTAAAGCATTTTGCAATTCACGCATGGTATTGATGTCGGTCTCGATTAAATCTCTGGCCGCTTCTATTTTTGGCATATCGCCAGAGGCTTTGCCCGGCGTAACACGCCCAAAACGTGGGGCTTTGCTGTTAAAGGCCACTACAGAAGCTGCTACCTTTGCACCAGTTGCGGCTTCAATTGATTTCCATGATAGGGAAGGACGGAAAAGTTCAGCAAATACCGATTGGTACTGCATCTCGCTGAATGGATAAACATCCAATACTGCCTGAGCGTCTGCGAGCCTGAAATCTTGAATTATTTGATTTGGATTTACCATTTTCTTATAAAAAAATAAAATATCTTTAATATCTTTTTTGAGATATTAAAGAGTGTTAAACAATTTTAATTGTTGGGATAGCAGTTTTTATTTTAGCGACTATTGTCTGTTCATTTGCTGGTAAAGCTTTTTTACGGGCCGTTCCAGCCGTAACTACACCAACCAATACGTTTCCTGTAGCTTCTACATCTCTGGCAGTCAGTCCAACTCCTTCAATATTGGCTCCTGGCGTTGCCGGGTCAGCTACAACTACGCCCAAACCAGTTGTAGTATTCCTGCCTACATAAGTTCCTGCTGGAACCATGCCGTTAACGGCGGCAGAATAGCCTGTAAGGTCTAATGTGAGACCTCCGGCTAAGGTGTCAATAATGCTTTCAAATACTACCTTTTGAAAATCACCACCTGTTCTAGTTATTTGTAATGCCATCTTTTAATTATTTTGCGGCTTTTTCTTGTTCCGCTTTTTGGTTTTCTAAATGTTGTTTCATCATTGGCGAAATTTCATCATCTTTTAGGGTTGCAGAACCGAATGCTACACGTGGCTTATCTTTGCCTAAGCCAGCATCTATCTGTGACTGATTAAATGCTTTAAAGTCTTCTTGCTCCTCAGTTAGATACGTATTGAAAGCCTCGTCATCAGCAAACGTCATACGGTCAAAGTTTTTAAGAGCCTTGTTCCTATATACTTCATCAGCACCTTTCAATGCAGCTGTTAATTGCGTCCTACGGTCTGTAACCAATTTTCCTTGATTTATTGCTGATACCTGATCCGATAGAGCTTTTACTGTCGCCATTAATGTTTTTACATATTCTGGCTCATCATCGGTGGGTGAATGCGCTGGTTCAGGTTCATTCTTTGGCTCGTTTGGCTTTGTCGCTGGCTTCTTAACCTTTGCTTCCAAATCTCTCAGCCTATCATCCTGTTTAGCAATGTCTGCAAAAGGAAACATTTCGTTAAGATCATCTAGCTTGCTATCAATTTCACTTTCTTCGGATATTTTACCCTCAAGTTTAGCCGCAATTTCGTCTAACCTTGCTTTGCTCAAATTCACCCCTGTGAACTTGGCTTTAATTCTTTCAATGATTTTTAGTTTCATGCTGTTTTTATGGTGGTCGTATCCGTGTGTACGCACGTCTGCGCCCGATATGTCATAAAATTAAAGCAATTAATATCTAAATCTTAATTATCACAAAAGAGATAAACGTAGTTGTGCGTAACTTCGATTATATGTATATTTGAGGTATGGAAATAATCGAAGAAATTTTACTTCAAAAAATAAATGAAGCAAAAGAGGCTTATAAACAATACCACAAAAAAGTGATAAAAGTTGATATTACAGATGCTGATGCTGAAGAATTGTTGATCTATAAAATAGCTGATACATTCGGCATAAAATTGGAAGTTTATTAGATATGAAAGCAAATGAATTAAGGCGACTTGGTTTCTTTCTCTTTCTCAACTTCAATTTCTTTCATCTCAACTTCTGCATCATCTACAAATCCAGCCCGTTTTATAGATGTTTTCTGACTAACTAATTTTGCTCCTCCATTTACCTTCATCCAAAAGTCGGCTGTTTCTGAATCATCGTTAATCCTAAACAAGCTGAACTCTGGACTAATGGACATCTGTTCAGCTCTTTTTAACTCACTATTGATAGCAACACATGCAGATTTAAGAAAATTTATTTCTCTTTGTATACATTCGCCATAAGTACCGCTTAGCTTATCTTGAGCAGCAAGATGTGCGTCTAAAAACACCCTGTCGAAAGCCACACCACTTAGCCGTCCCAATCCTTGCATTTCCTTAAAACTAATGTTAGGTGTTTGGGTACAGGTGTAAATGAAGTCGATTAACAAATCAATTTCCATTTTAACGGACTGTGGAGCATTATCCCAATTCACATATTTTAAGTCGCCACCATTTTCAATTTCAAAGGTCTTACCTCTTTCGCCTTTTGTAGCGAAACCTTTTATTTTACCCGTTGCAACTAGGATAGGGGAGCCGTTATAATCATTGGTATCGCCAAGGTTGCTTATAGCAGTCTCAAGTCTTTCTATCGCCGGTTGTACATCGTGCCATTCTGGCTTGTCCTGTGAATAATAAATGATTGGAATCTTTCCGTAAGAATACCCAGTAAAAACACCATCACTTACTTTACCTCCGTCCATTTCAAAATGCCAAAAGCCATCTTTGGTATAAATATCCAAATTGTCGGTTTCTTTAGCCGTTTCTGGGTCAGTAGTTTTAAATTGTCGACCGAAGTAAATTAGATTACCATTATTATCAAAAACTGGAAGCAACTTATCTCCCAAAACAGGTGATAGAATTTTCATTCTCATTCTAAACCTGCTATTAGGAGCGTCATCCGCCCAATAACTAGACTCAACCTCTTCAGAAAACCACAATTGAGCTACTTGCAACTCGCTCATCATTCTCTTTGCTATCTCAGTTGATTTAAAGGCCATTTTGTTATCTTCACGGCATTTGTTTACCATGTTCAATAATTTCTGTTCCTTATCGTCTTTCGGCGTTGCCTTTAATGTCATTTTACCAACGTTCATAAAAGCAGCTCTGCGCTTAACGATCAATTGCTGCATAGGAAGCCCTATACGAACAACCTCTTCAATCTTAGTTTCTGTGATGTCGTTACCTTTATCATCTTTTTTACCAGTTGGTCTTAGCACTTGCTTTTTAGGACGATAAATCTCTTTAAAAACCTTATGTTCAGTTGTATTGTATTCATGTATAGCGGCTATTGTGCCGTTAACTTCTTTGCTCAAAGACTGCACTCTTTTAACTAAATCATTTGTTTCTGATTTTTTTTCTGTCTTTGCCATAATGTATTATCCAAATACTGTTAGTAAGTCTAAATCGTTTATATGCTCATTAGCCAGTACCTTGAATGCATATCTTGCTCCATCAATTGCATGATTATTTGCATCTATAGGAATACCAGCCTTCTTATTACTCCATTTGTACTGTCTTAATTCTCTTTTTATGTTGTGACTGCGCATAGTTACAATAATGGTATAGTCCTGCATAGCCTTTAAACCAGCTGTTACACTCCCTTGCCCTTTTTCACACTCCTCTATGTTCAGCCCCATATCTTTGAGGTCTGCTATTAATCTTGGCTCTGAACTGTCAGCTACAATCAAATCATTAGGAGTATCAATCAGGGATTTATTAAGTTCATAAAGTGCAACTGTACCAAGTTGTCCTCGCTCATAATATACTTCATCAAGATATATCCGTTTCAGTTTATGATCGACAGCTACTTTTGTAAGTGTATCAGGATCGACACTGAATCCATAATCCTGTCCGTAACAATAGGGTAGAGAGGTATCAAATTCGCCCTCTTCCCATTTCTCAAATATTGCTCCCTCTGCTATATCTGCCCATCTGCC
>DDEP01000115.1 GCA_002336465.1 Pedobacter sp. UBA1951 | reverse complement strand
AACTACGCTAAAACCTAAACATAGTTTCTCTTCCGCCTACCTTACCACCAAAGTTTTGGATGTTGTAAGTTAAAGTAAGTAAACCGTGACGACCGAGGTTGTTGGTTCGGATCGTATTTAACGCATTTGCTGTTATATAGGCATAATTTCTTAAGTTGGTATTCAGTATATCATTTACAGAGGCTTTTAGTTGTAACCTATCGTTCTTCATGAACAATAATGTAACAGCTGCATTCCAGATTTGTTGAGTATTGTTATAACCTTTTATTTTCTGGTTATCATATTGTAAGCGATATGAGGTTTCCCAAACTACTTTTTTAGGAAAACGAATAATCAATTCTGATTCTGAACTTTGAGCGGTATAACTTAGGTTCTGATAGAAATTAGAGTCATACTCACTGTTGTTAAAAGTAACGCTGTAAGTTTCACTAAATTCTACTTTGTCGTTTAGGTTAATACGACCACCAATTCTTGGCCCAAATTGTAAAATGTTGCTATAGCTGCGTTCGTTATTTACCAGAACTACACCACGGTTAAAGTTTGACCAAAAACCTGTATTAAGGTTATATTGGAACTTAGGATTGTTTTTAAAATCTTTAGAAAGATTACCATTGGCATGGAATTGCCAAATGCCATTTGCATTTACAGGCGTACTCTCTTGCGCACCATTAGGAGATATAACTTTTGACATGATCACGCCATCATTCTGAATGCTACCTCCTAAATAAGCATTGTAGCTCAAAGTACGTTTGGTATCATATTTATAAACATTTAAGTTGATCTGGTGTGTTTTAGAAGGTTTAAGGTAAGGATTACCATTTTGCTTAAATAAATTATCGGTATTGTTAGGTACTGGTTGTAAATATGAAATATCGGCTTCCCTGAAACTTGGTGTATAACTTAGGTTAAGGTCTTTATATTTTACCGTTAACTGAGGTGCGAAGAATGTATAATCCTGGTTAATTTGTGGTTTTTCTAAGAACTTGTTCTCTAAATCTATTGTATTGAACACAATACCCGGTTGTATGCCAAAGTTTTGGCTTATTCTCCATTTAAGGGTAACACGGGTATTGGTTTTAAAACCACTTTGCATTACCGTTTCTGTTAAATTTGGCATAGCAATATCGTAAGCTTGGTTAGCTGGATTCTTATAGAATGTGCTTAATGCATTTTCATTATCAATATAATTGCCATTGGTAACAATGCCTAAAGTTAACTTTTTGCTTAAAGGCTCACTGTAATTTAGACTTAGGTAAGTGTTAAAATTACGGATATTGGTATTTCTTAACTGATCTGTGGTAGCTGAAGATATAGGGTTGAAAAAATTGCTATTATTGAAGTTGAAATCATCATTGTCATTCTCTTTTTTACTTACGTTGAGAGAGATGTTCAATGAACGACCTGCTTTTTTAAAGTCTTTCCATAAATTGGTAGAGAAATTGTATTCTGTAGAAAGCCCCTTAACATTCGAACTTCTATTTCCGTCGCTTATTTTTTGGTTATTTGCATCCTGATTTGCGGTTGAGGTCGCACTATAATTTCTGATTTTTCCAAGAGATATACTAGGCTCAATGGTAAGTTGCGTGAGACTATCTAATTTCGCTTCTATACGACCACCAAAATTATGGGTATAATTGTTGTTATCTTGGTTGCTGATAACATTGGTAAAAAGACGGTTGTTGTTATCATAAGTCTGCTCAACATCAGTAAAGCGTTCTGTAAGGTTATTGCCTTGTCCAAAAAAGTATTTAGCATTGATCTTTGTACCTTTTTTGGTTAGTGTATTAAAGTTTGCACCTGCACCTGCGGATTTTTGCACGCCACCAGACATACCTCCGCCAAAGGAAATGCCATTAAGAGAAAAAGCACCTTCAGAATTTATCATTACGTTATTTACACCTGTTCGCTGAAATCCACCAATACGCATCACATCGCTCATGCTAAAGCCCGGTTTGTTGGCATTGTTGCCATAGGCTAATACACTAACCTGTGTAGTATCTCTGAAAAAGTTCATGATACCTCCGGCTTCATACAGATCTTTAATCCCTCCACCTGCATAAATTTTACCGAAAGCTCCGCTTTTAATCGCTTTTTTAAGTTTAAGGTTAATCACCTGTGGAGTGTTTGCCGCTAGTATATCTGGGTCACGTCTTTTTGCATCTTTGTCATCAGTTACTTGTATTTTATCAATGATATTAGCCGGAAGATTTTTAGTGGCAATCTGCTGATCTCCACCAAAGAATTCTTTCCCGTCAACCAATATTTTACTTACTGATTTGCCATTTACCGTAATGTTACCATCATTATCTACGCTTACACCAGGTAGTTTTTTGAGCATATCTTCAACCACGGCACTGGGTAAGGTCTTAAAGGATTCGGCATTAAACTCTATGGTATCTTTACGTACAATAACAGGAGGTCTTTCAGATTGTATCACTACTTCATTGAGTGTATTGGTTTTTTCGCTTAAAGTAATGGTCCCTAAATTTACATTAGGTTGTCCGGCATCTATGGTAATTTCTTTACGAACAATATTATACATCCAAGCGTTAATAACAAGGCGGTATTTTACACCAAGGTCTAAATTGTTGATTTTAAAAACGCCTTTATCGTCAGATAGCCTGTATGTACTTAATACAGTATCTGCTCCTTTAAATACAGATACAGTTGCATAATTTAAAGTTCTCTTTGCATTAGCACTGTCTATGAGTGTTCCGGTTATGGTACCTTTTTGAGCAAAAGCAATAAGAGTGGAAACTATCAATATAGCAGTTAAGGTAAATCTTCTCATGTAGGTTTATTTGTGGGTTTGGTATTGCTGGTTTAAATCTACGGTTATTTCGTAATATAATTAATTCTTTAGTTGTAAAAAGCCTGTTGCATGCAAATTGTAGGCTGTTTATAATATACTATTCATAAATTCTGAACGTAGTTGAGAACTTTATGACAACATCATAAAGGATTAAGTTACACTCCGCTACAAGAAAATAATCATCTAAATAGGCATTTGATAGATAGACGCAACGCCTCTAAAAATGTTGCACGTTTAAATGGAAAATAAAAAAAGCTCTTATTAAAGCATTTACAAAATGCTTTAATAAGAGCCCGTTGTCTCTATGTGCTGTTAAACTTTAGAGTAAGATTTTGCTGCTAATTTCTTTGTTGATGGTAATGAAGCCGGGGTATTTAACCAGCTCATTTCCTACTCTAATAGAAGGCTTTATTTTAAGGGTAACTAGACCTTTTTTTTCAGTTCCACTGGTTGCTCCGGCAATGAATGAAGAAATATCATCTATGATTTTATTATCGGTTAGGAACTGGTAAACATTTGCGTTGAACACCAAAGGTACCCGAACAGATTGGTTGCTGCCAATGCTTACAGATTGATCAACAAAACCATTTGCAATTTCTTGGCGATTAATCAAAATTTTATATTCAAAATTGTTTATGGCGGCTAAATCGTTTGTAGGATTGGTAATCTCTAAGTTAAGTTTTGCCCTTAATGGAATGTCTTTTCTCAGTAAACCTAACGCAATGCCGGGGATATTTACAGGACTTACGGCTTTACCATTAATCAATTTTTTTACGTCGGTACCGGCCAAAGAAATATCTGTGGCATCAATAACCCTGTATTCGCATTTTTCTAATGCTCTAACCTGTTGGGCTTGTCTGTTTATACCGCATGAACCTAAACTTAAGACGATAAGACAAGCTAAAATTAAATTTTTCATTTGTTTTTCAATTGTGATGAAACAATGAGATTTATTCATTCCAATTGTGGTTTGAAAAATCATGATAGTTTCACTTTGTATGTAGTTTAAAATAGTCGCAAGTGTACAGATATTTTAATCATTTAAAAGCTAGACCTCTATTTGAATAAAAAATACTTATGCATCTGCGGCTTGTAAAAATATGCTATAAGTTCTGCAAACAGTGTTCCATTTCAAAAGGCTTTAGCAAAATTTAATTATTTTAGCATACAACCCATATAGAATGAACGTCAAGAGATTTTTTCTTGTTGCTATGCTATTGCCATGCTTTGTAAAAGCACAAATGCAAATGTCTGGCACACGCAATGCTGCTGAAATAGCGCAAAATATAGCTAGTCTGTCCGTAAAAGGTAGCGTACTTTATATCGCAGCCCATCCAGATGATGAAAATACCAGATTACTTGCTTACTTGGCTAAGGAGGCTAAAGTAAGAACGGCTTATTTATCTCTAACTCGAGGAGATGGTGGGCAAAATCTAATTGGAAATGAACAGGCTGAACTTTTAGGACAAATTAGAACGCAGGAGCTATTGGCAGCTCGGAAAGTTGACGGAGCCGGACAGTTCTTTAGCCGGGCAAATGATTTTGGCTTTTCTAAAACTTCAGAGGAGACTTTCAAGATTTGGGGCAAGGAACAGATTTTGGCCGATGCAGTGTGGATTATCAGAAAGTTTAGGCCCGATGTGATCATTACCCGTTTTCCCGAGGATGAGAGAGCCGGACATGGTCATCATGCAGCTTCGGCAATTATTGCCAGAGAAGCTTTTGTAGCTGCTGCGGATCCTAAAAAATTCCCGGAGCAATTGAAAAAGGGAGTAACTGTTTGGCAGGCAAAACGTATTTTATGGAATACATACAATTTTGGCGGAAATAATACAACTGCACCAGATCAGTTAAAGATAGATGTAGGTGTTTATAACCCTTTGTTGGGAAGAAATTATGGTGAAATTGCCGCCATTAGTCGTACCAATCATAAAAGTCAGGGTTTTGGCTCGGCCTTGCAACGAGGCGAAGCTTTTGAATATTTCAGTCATACCGCTGGAGAAGCAGCAAGAACTTCGTTATTTGATGGGATTAATCTTACTTTGAGCAGTAAAGAAGTGATCAATCTTTTAACTAAAATCCAACAACAATATCAATTAAGCCAACCAGCTGCATCTTTGCCAGATTTGTTGAAATTAAAAAAGCTGGCTGCCAAAGAGCAAGAATTCAATCATCAGCTATTGGATGAAATTATTGCCGATTGTGCGGGCTTATGGGCTGAAGCCGTGGTTCCCGAAGCAAGTTATGCGGTAGGCGATTCAATAAACGTTACTGTAAATGCTATTTATAGGGGCTTAACACCATTGAAAGTAAAAGTTTTGGTAAATGGTAAGAGCCTTAATCTGCAAGAAAATCGCATGTCTTCTATCAGATATGGTATCAAAGCAAACCAATCAGATATTACTCAGCCCTATTATCTTAAAAAAGAACATCCCATTGGATATTATGTGATCGATAAGCAAGAGGAAATTGGCTATCCAGAAAACCCTTCTAGCTTAACTGTAAAAGCAGTATTTAGTCTAAATGATGAGCAGTTTGAACTTAGCTTACCGATTTTATACAAATCTACCGATCCAATTAAAGGAGAGCTCTATCAGCCATTGGTAGTTGCACCACAAGTTACGGCTACTTTGAGCGATCAGGCCTATTTGTTTGTGAACCAACAGCCAAAAAATATTGAAGTGAGCTTAAAAAGTTTTACTAAAAATATAGAAGGTGAACTAGTACCTATTTTGCCTAGTGGATGGAAAGCCCATCCAGAGAAAATTAATTTTAAGTTTAGTGCAAAAGGCGACGCCCAAATAGCGGTATTTCAAATTACCCCGGGAGCAGGTTCAACTACTGGAAAACTTCATTTGCAAGTGAAAACTAATGGGCAAATGGAAAACAAAGGACTAAGAACCATTCGTTATGACCATATTCCAAATATTAACCTTTTTCCAGAAGCAACAGCTAAATTAGAAGTAGCTGATTTAAAAATTGCGGGGAAACGCATTGCTTATATTGATGGGGCAGGAGATCTGGTGGCTAATGCATTGCAGCAGGTAGGCTATCAGGTGGTACACTTGAACCCTTCGCAAGTGCTGCTTAATGATCTTTCTACTTATGATGCTATTGTGACAGGGGTAAGGTTTTTTAACATAAGTGAAGATGCTAAAAACATTTACTTCAAGTTGATGGAATACGTGAAAAACGGCGGCGTTTTATTGGAGCAATACAACGTAAATAATGGATTGAAGTTTACTAATTTTGGTCCATATCCATTTAAGTTGGTAAATAAGCGAGTAACCGAAGAAGATGCTATGGTAACCTTTACTAAACCAACTCATGCAGCATTGAATTACCCTAATAAAATTACCAGTAAAGATTTTGAAGATTGGGTGCAAGAAAGAGGTTTGTATTTTGCAGAAGATATTGATCCTAAATACGAAACGATTTTAAGGATGAACGACACCAATGAAGCGGCTAATGATGGTTCACTTCTAATTGCTGATTATGGTAAAGGCAAGTTTGTTTATACTTCTTTGTCGTTTTTCAGGCAATTGCCTGCAGGTGTTCCGGGAGCTTATCGTTTATTTGCAAATTTATTAGCCAAACCACTGTAATTTTTCTGATTAATTGATTTATTAAGACGATTATGCAAGAAAACCAAAACGAACTTCCACCATTTGTTAAAAGCTGGAAACAGTTTTATTACCTGCTGTTATTTTGGCTGGTATTACTCATTGCTTTGTTTTACGCTTTTACTAAATATTTTCAATGAGTAATCTAGATTGGGCGGTATTGCTCATTACCCTATTGGGCATTGTAGGTTACGGCGTTTATAGAAGCCGCGGAACCAGAAGTATGGATGCTTATCTGTTGGGCAATCAAAGCATGCCTTGGTACACCGTCTGTCTTTCGGTAATGGCTACTCAAGCCAGTGCCATTACTTTTTTATC
>DDEP01000166.1:297-4715 GCA_002336465.1 Pedobacter sp. UBA1951 | reverse complement strand
CGAATAACGAATAACGAACAACGAATAACGAACAACGAACAACGAATAACGAATAACGAACAACCAATAACCAATTAATCAATTTACCAATGACTAATTAACCAATAACCCAATTAATCAATATAAAAAAAAGCCCCAGATCTAAACCTGAGGCTTTAACTTTTTATAAAAAGCAAAACTATACACGTCCCGGATATTGCTGTAAAGCAATTTCAAGGCAATCCATGGCAGCATTCAGATTATCAACATTTAGCACATAAGCCATGCGTACTTCATTTTTACCAGAGCCCGGCGTAGAATAAAAACCAGTAGCAGGCGCCATCATAACCGTTTGGTTGTTATGAGAGAAATGCTCTAATATCCACTGACAGAAAACATCAGCATCATCAATAGGCAATTTAGCTACAACATAAAAAGCACCACCCGGGTTAGGGCAATACACCCCATCAATTTTGTTTAAACGACCAACAAGTGTATCCCTGCGTAAAGTATATTCTTTGCTAACAGCTTCAAAATAACTATCAGGTGTATCAACGGCAGCCGCACCGGCGATCTGCTCAACCATACCCGGACTTAAACGAGCCTGAGCAAATTTCAATCCCGACTTAATTACTTCCTTGTTTTTGGTGATCAAACAGCCTAAACGAGCACCACAAGCACTATAGCGTTTAGAAACGGTATCCATAACCACCACGTTCTCATCCAAACCGTCTAAGTGCATAGGCGAAATAAATTCTCTGCCATCATAGCAGAACTCGCGGTAAGCCTCATCAGAGAATAAGAAAAGGTCATACTTTAAGCAAAGCGCTTTTAAAGCCTCTAATTCTTCTTTAGAATACAAATAACCAGTAGGGTTATTAGGGTTACAGATAATGATCGCTTTGGTTTTTTTAGTGATCAATTTCTCAAACTCGGCAATAGGAGGTAGCGCAAAACCATTGTCAATATAAGATAAGATAGGTTTAACCACCACATTGCTCATGCAAGCAAAGCCATTGTAATTGGCATAAAAAGGCTCAGGGATAATAATTTCATCGCCTTCATTTACGCAAGTTTGCATAGCAATGGTTATCGCTTCAGAACCACCTACAGTTACTAAGATCTGGTCAGGAGTAATGTTATAACCCAACTTATTGTAATATTCGGTTAACTTGCTGCGGTAAGCTAATGTACCTTCAGAAGGTGTATAAGCCCATACATTAAAGTCAATATTCTTTACGGCATTGAGCATAATCTCCGGAGTAGCAATATCCGGTTGACCAATATTTAAATGAAAAACCTTTTTACCGTCGGCTTTTGCCTTGTCGGCAAAAGGAGTTAATTTTCTAATAGGAGAAGCGGGCATCAGGTGCCCTTTTTCTGAGATTTTTGGCATATAGCAAAAATAAAAAACCCCGCTAAATAACGGGGTTTAAAAGTTTAAATATTTTGTAAAATTTTACTTGCTCGATTCAGCTACGGTTTCGCCTTTCAAGTACAGTACCTTGGTTGTGGTACGTGCATTTGAAGTTAAGGTTACCGTGCCGTTAAAAGGAAGAGGAGCTCCGCCTTTGGTAATGGTTACTTTAACATAACCCTTTTCGCCTTTTTTAACCGGAGTTTTGGTGTACTCGCCAACAGTACAGCCACAAGTGGTTTCTACATTAGAGATGATCAAAGGCTGATCACCCTCGTTGGTAAAGTTAAAAGTATAAGACGCAGGTTTGTTAAGAGGGATCTTGCCGAAGTCGTGAGTTTCAGTTTCAAACTTAAATTCGGCAGGTTTATTTTGAGCCTTAGCCATTACACCAATCCCGAGTATCAAAGCAAAAATTAAAACTATCTTTTTCATAATGTTCAGGTTTTAAACAAAGCTAATATTTTATTTCAAAAAGACAGAACAAATTGCGAGCCAAATATTATTTGCCCTCTAAATTGATCCATAAACTTTAAGAATCGTATCTTTGAGCCGAAATAAAATTTTTGTGTATGATAGTAACCGGAAATCTTATAACCAACCAGATAGATACCTCAGAACTTAGTTTCGACGATTTTAAAGAGATTGTTCTCAATGATTATCGCATTGCTTTTGAAAGTAGGCAGGCCAGTTTGTTAGGCAGAAAAGAAGTGCTAACAGGTAAGGCCAAGTTCGGTATTTTTGGCGATGGTAAAGAAGTACCTCAGATTGCAATGGCTAAAGCTTTTAAAGCAGGAGATTGGAGGTCAGGTTATTACAGAGATCAAACATTTGCATTTGCTACAGGCATATCTACTATAAAAGAGTTTTTTGCGCAACTATATGCAAACCCCGATGTAGAAGCAGATCCAGCATCGGCAGGCCGTCAAATGAATTGTCACTTTGCTACCCGTTCCTTAAATGAAGATGGTTCGTGGAAAGATTTAACAGCGATCAAAAACTGCTCATCTGATATTTCGCCAACTGGCGGACAAATGGCAAGATTGGTAGGCTTGGCCTATGCCTCAAAATTATTCAGGGAAAACAAAGAGCTAGATTACCTAAAGAATTTTTCTGTTAATGGAAATGAGGTAGCCTTTGGTACCATTGGCAACGCCTCTACATCTGAAGGGATATTCTTTGAATCGATCAATGCCGCAGGCGTATTGCAAATACCTATGGCAGTTTCTGTATGGGATGATGGTTATGGAATCTCGGTTCCATCTAAATACCAAACTACCAAAGAAAACATTTCTGAGATCTTAAAAGGATTTCAGCGCGAAGAAGGCACCAATGGATATGAGATATTTAGGGTAAAAGGCTGGGACTATCCGGCTTTATGTGAAACCTACCAAAAAGCTATTGAGGTTTGTAGAACAGAACACGTACCGGTACTGATCCATGTTACAGAGCTTACCCAACCGCAAGGACACTCTACATCAGGTTCGCACGAACGCTATAAAGATAAAGATAGATTAGAATGGGAGCGTGAGCACGATTGTATCATAAAAATGCGTGGTTGGATGATAGAATCTGCCATAGCAACCGAAGAAGAGATAGCAGAATTAGAAGAAACTGCTAAAAAATTCGTTAAAGATACCCAAAAAGAAGCATGGAATGAGTTCTTAGATGTGATAAGACAAGAACAAGCTGAGGTTATCAAATTAATCAATAACCTAGCCAATGGCAACCATGTTTTAGCTAAAATAGCTTCGCAATTGGCCGCTACACCCGATGCTTTGCGCAGAGATGTAGTAGCTGCTGCCAGAAAAGCCATAAGGCTAAGCCTCAATATAGACAATGCAGATAGAAAGGCTTTGGTAAAATGGTACACAGACCATGTTGATGTATTTGAAGAAGCTTACAGTTCGAGGTTGCATACCGAGAGTTTAGAAAAACCTGAAGATGTAACCGTAGTACCTCCTGTTTATGGCGAGAATGCAAAAATGATCGATGGTAGAGAAGTACTTAACGCTTGTTTTGATTCAAACTTTGCCCGTGATCCACGTTTATTGGCCTTTGGAGAAGATTTAGGTTATATCGGAGATGTGAACCAGGGATTTGCTGGTTTACAGGCCAAATATGGCGAGCTTCGTATTTCAGATACAGGTATCAGAGAAATGACCATTGCAGGGCAGGGTATAGGTTTGGCTTTAAGAGGATTGAGACCTATCGCCGAAATTCAATATTTAGATTATTTATTGTATGCACTAAATGTGCTTAGCGATGATCTTGCAACCATATCATACCGTACAAAGGCAGGGCAGAAAGCCCCGGTTATTGTGCGTACCAGAGGACATCGTTTAGAAGGTATATGGCATTCAGGTTCGCCAATGGGCATGATTTTAGGCTCGTTAAGAGGGATGCATGTTTGCGTACCAAGAAATATGACACAGGCCGCGGGTATGTACAATACTTTATTCAGATCAGATGAACCTGCTTTGGTAATAGAGTGCTTAAATGGTTACCGTTTAAAAGAGAAATTACCTGATAACATAGGAGAGTTTACCATACCTTTAGGAAAGGCCGAGATCGTGAAAAGCGGTACAGACATTACTGTAATTTCATATGGTTCTACTTTAAGATTGGTTCAAGAAGCAGCAGAAGAATTAGAGCAGTTGGGTATTTCGGTTGAAATTATCGATCCGCAAACCTTATTGCCTTTTGATACAGAACATTTATCGGCGAAATCTTTACAGAAAACCAATAAGTTGTTGGTCGTGGATGAGGATGTTCCGGGAGGTGCTTCAGCTTTTATTCTGCAACAAGTATTAGAAGTACAGAAAGGTTATTATTACCTAGATGCACAACCTAAAACTTTGGCTGCTAAAGCACACAGACCACCATACGGCTCAGATGGAGATTATTTTACCAAACCTTCGGTTGATGATATCATCGAAGCAGTTTATGAAATGATTTCAGATTCGAACCCATCAAAATATCCGAATTTGTTTTAATACAAACAGTAGAAAGCTGTTGTCGG
>DDEP01000166.1:0-209 GCA_002336465.1 Pedobacter sp. UBA1951 | reverse complement strand
TCAGCATCTAACTCAAGGAAATATAGACCCTGACCACGAGGTAGCTACAAAACCATAAAAAAATGGACAAAACCTTGTAAAATGGATTCAGGGTGACGGTCAAAGAAGGGTGACGTATCTTAGTGTCTCTACGTTAAACTTTTTCCGGTCTTTTATTTTTCGGTTAGTACCCATTGGCCTATTCACTTACATCAAAAGAAAAATAAGCA
>DDEP01000219.1 GCA_002336465.1 Pedobacter sp. UBA1951 | reverse complement strand
TCGTTCAAAAAAGGTTCAGATATCAGTAATTTACCTATTGAGGGCTTTAATGGACTTAACATTTGCGAAATTTAGTAAAATAAATATACAAACCCTATTTTTGCGCCATGGAGCTCACAAAAGAAATGCTACAAAACTTACGGCAAGATTATAAATCGGCACAGTTAAGTGAAAAAGACATCGTAAAAAATCCTGTTCAGCAATTTGAAAAATGGTTTAAAGATGCTGTTGATGCACAAATTTACGAACCTAATGTAATGACCCTCGCCACAGCAGATAAAAATGGCAGGCCTAATGCCCGCATTGTGCTGTTAAAAGGATTTGACGAAAAAGGGTTTAGTTTTTATACCAATTACCTAAGCCAAAAAGGTAAAGAACTCAAAAAGAATCCACAGGCTTGCCTCGTGTTTTTTTGGGCAGAATTAGAACGACAGGTACGTATTGAAGGCACGGTTGAAAAATTAGATAAAGAAACCTCAGAAGCTTATTTCATCTCACGCCCTACAGGTAGTCAAATTGGTGCCATTGCATCGCCTCAAAGTCAGGTTATTGAAAACAGAGATCTTTTAGAACAGCGTGTACAGGAGCTTACCAAACAATATGAAGGCAAAAATATTCCTAAACCATCGCACTGGGGTGGATATATCGTAAAACCTGTATCCATAGAATTTTGGCAAGGACGTCCAAACCGCTTACACGATCGCATCAGTTACAAATTGATTGACGGCAAATGGAAAATTAATAGATTAGCACCTTAACAAACCAATATAAATCTTAGTACATGAAAAATATAGCAGTTATAGGATCAGGAACTATGGGAAATGGTATTGCCCATACTTTTGCCCAGTTCGGATACCAAGTTAACCTTATCGACATCAATGCCGATGCGTTGAAAAAAGCGCTTTCTACCATAGAAAAAAACTTAGACCGCCAAGTAAGTAAAGGCACAATTACAGAACAAGATAAAACCCATACTCTAAACAACATTAGTACTTATACCGATTTAAAAGAAGGTGTTTCGCAGGTAGATTTAGTAGTAGAGGCCGCAACAGAAAACATAGATCTTAAACTTAAAATTTTCAAGGATTTAGATGCTTTTACACAGCCATCAGCCATTTTGGCAAGTAATACTTCTTCTATTTCCATTACGCAAATTGCATCGGTAACCAACCGTGGCGATAAAGTGATTGGTATGCACTTTATGAACCCAGTGCCTATTATGAAACTGGTTGAAGTGATCAGAGGTTACGCTACCAGTAACGAAACTACGCAAACTGTTATGCAGTTGTCTGAAAAATTAGATAAAGTGCCGGTAGAAGTGAACGATTATCCAGGCTTTATAGCTAATCGTATCTTAATGCCAATGATCAACGAGGCCATTTATTCGTTATACGAAGGTGTGGCAGGAGTTTACGAAATAGATACCGTAATGAAATTAGGTATGGCACACCCTATGGGGCCATTGCAGCTGGCAGATTTTATTGGCCTAGATGTATGTTTAGCTATTCTTAACGTATTACATCAAGGCTTTGGCAATCCTAAATACGCACCGTGCCCACTTTTGGTAAACATGGTAACTGCTGGTAAAAAAGGCGTAAAATCTGGCGAAGGATTTTATGATTACAGCAGCGGAGTTAAAGAAGCCAAGGTTTCTGCCAAATTCAGTTAATACTTTGATGTAGCGCAAAATCGCTGCAACCTATTTACAGATAGTCCCGCCTTACATTGTATTTCCAAAAACAATTTTTTTGGAAGATGCCATTACAGTCGGGGCTATTTGAGTTAAAACGGTGCAAAAAACCTATATTTGTTGTATGAACAAAAATCTTGATCCATCATCTGAGAACTTAAGCCCTGTAGAACGCGATATTGAGAAAGCATTGCGTCCACAGGAGTTTGAAGATTTTACCGGACAGGATAAAATTTTAGAGAATCTCAAGATTTTTGTTCAAGCGGCAAAGCTACGTGGCGAAGCTTTAGACCACGTTCTGCTTCATGGCCCTCCGGGTTTAGGGAAAACCACCCTTTCCCATATCATCGCAAATGAAATGGGCGTAAATATTAAAGTTACTTCAGGTCCTGTTTTAGACAAACCTGGAGATTTAGCAGGTTTATTAACCAATTTAGATAGCGGCGATATCTTATTTATAGATGAAATACACCGTCTTTCACCATTGGTAGAAGAATACCTGTACTCGGCCATGGAAGATTTCAAAATCGACATCATGCTAGAGAGCGGCCCTAATGCCCGTTCTGTACAGATTGGCCTTAATCCTTTCACTTTAGTAGGTGCTACTACACGATCAGGCTTGTTAACAGCACCCCTACGTGCACGTTTTGGCATCAACTCTCGTTTGGCCTATTACGATGCCAAATTACTTACTACTATTGTATTGCGCTCTTCGGCTATTCTCAATACGCCTATTACTGAGGAAGGTGCTTATGAAATTGCACGCCGCAGTCGTGGTACACCTCGTATAGCCAATGCTTTATTACGCCGTACCAGAGATTTTGCCCAGATAAAAGGCAACGGAAAGATAGATACAGAAATTGCACGCTATGCCTTATCGGCATTGAACGTAGATGAGCATGGGCTCGATGAAATGGATAACAAAATTCTTTTGGCTATTATCGATAAATTTAAAGGTGGTCCGGTGGGTTTAAAAACCATTGCTACTGCCGTAGGCGAAGATGATGGTACTATTGAAGAGGTTTATGAACCTTTTTTGATACAAGAAGGCTATTTGATGCGTACTGCTCGTGGTCGTGAGGTTACCGATGCTGCCTATAAGCATTTAAATAGGCCTCGTTTAGGGCAAACGGGTAAACTTTTTTAATTCATATTTAAACTACCATTCTCTATACGTCATGCTGAACTCGTTTCAGCATCTTTCTATCGCATAGGTAATTCATTTACTACTTAGCTTTTTGCTTCAAATCAGTATCTTAATTAAAAGACAAATAGACTCTGAAACAAGTTCAGAGTGACGAATTGCTTTATGAGATGGCGCTAAATAAAAGACGTCATATTCCTCCCTCCGCATCATACTGAACTTGTTTCAGCATCTTTCTGTCGCATAGGTAATTCATTTACTACTTAGCTTTTTGCTTCAAATCAGCATCTTAATTAAAAGACAAATAGACT
>DDEP01000148.1 GCA_002336465.1 Pedobacter sp. UBA1951 | reverse complement strand
TGCCAAACAGGTACGTCTGTTTTGCCAGGTCGGTTGAAGACTATGTACCGACTACCACTTATGATTTTAAAGGAAGTAACGCAACTGTTTTGCCTTTTAGCGCTCCAGTACCATTTAAAAGTGGTGACGTGGTTTTGTTGGTTATTGATACTTCAGGAGTAAGAGCCTATGGAATCGTACCGACTACTTCAATAACAACACAACCTGAGTTATCCACGTCTTTTGGTATGCCTGTTGCTTATAATAACTCAGATAAAATATGGTATCAGGAAGAGGGTGTTATTTTAAGCGATTTACCAGAAGCTCACGATTTACAAGCTGCAATTCGTTTAATGGCATCAGACGGAACTTTATTAGTTTATGAAATGTTGATTGTAAACTCTTATGTTTACTGTCTGGTTTTTGCTCCCAACACTAAAGAATATAGATTTTATAGATTTCAACTAACCGCACTTTCAACACCCCATTTGGTAACTATTGTCGGTGGCGGATTGCCTTCTACAGAGGATATGAAACCAAATATTTTTACTGATGGCGAAATCTTGTTTATTACCAATAAGGGTAATAGCAGTTCTGATAATTTTGTTTTAAACAAATATATATTCGACCATGCTGCAGGCGCATTAACTCCTTCTGGAAGCATTAATTTAGATAGCACCTTTTCTAAGAGTACTAATTGTGTTGTCAAAAACAATAATTTATTTGAACTGATAAATGGGCAATTAAACAAGTATGAACTTGGTTCAGGTGCAAAAACAACTATTGGTAATTTTCCAACAAATGTAGGCTTGATTTTTAATTATAAAAATAACATTTACTATACTAATGGTGAGGTTTCTAAGCTTTGGAATTTAATTTAAATTTCATTAAATGAAATCAATGAAATAAAAGTATATTTACAGTAAGTGTGGTTCATGAATGGCGCAACTAGATGTAAATACGGATGCGGTGATGAAATTCACTGACAAGTTGCAGGATTTGCACAGATCAGCATTTCCTGTAGCCGTTAGGCAAACATTGAATGATGCAGCTTTTGATGTTAAGAACATAACATTAACCAAATCAGCCGCTAAAAATTTTATAAGGAGAAGTCCTAATTTTTTTAAAACATTTAGCAAGGTTGAAAAAGCTAGCGGTTTTGATGTCAATTCCATGAGGGCTATTATTGGTATGAGTACCAATGGCAAGGAAAATGCAAAAACAGCCATTGACAATATGGAAAAGCAGGAAAGTGGCGGCCATATCAAAGAAGGTGCTTCATATTTAAAAGATGCACGTGGCGGAAACAATGCTAAAAAGGTTACTAAACCTAATTATTTTAGGAATGGCCGTACGCTTTATGGTCCATCTAAAAAAAGAAGTGCTAAAAGTCAATTTATTGCAAACGCATTTATGAGTAAAAAGATGCGAGCAAGATTTTCTGTTAAAACGAATAGAGGTAGGTATCTGATACAGGTTACCAATATTAGAAGAACAAAGGGCGGAGAGATAAGAATAAAGTCTAGAGCATTAATGAAGGAAAGAAAATTAAAGCCAGCAAACATTAAGGCAACAAGGTTTATGAGCGAAGCAGCCGAAATGACAACTAGAAAAATAGAGGCTTTATATATAAAAAATGCCAATAAACAGTTTGCAAGAATTTTGCGATGACCTGGATAGATAAATTAGAAAATAGTGTATTTAGTATTACCACTGGTGACGGCCGTGTTTATACACCTTTGTTGCGCATTAGCGAAACTACTAAGGAGTTTAATGCCTCTACTTTCGAATTCATTAACAAAGAAGGTTCATTTGTTGATCGCCGCAAAGTAAAAGCAAGGCAATTTCCTCTTACGTTTTATTTTCAAGGCCCTGAAAATATTAATCAATCCGAAGCATTCGACAAGTCAGCTAATGATTCTAGGGCATGGGTTATTGTGCATCCTTTTTATGGCAATATACAAGGTCAACCCATCAGTATTTCTCGAAACGACAGTAGTTTTAACAGTACAGAATTTAACGTAGATTTTTGGGAAACCATTTCTGATAGCCTGCCAAAGATAGTAAGCAACTTACCTGATATAATCAAGACGAGGCAGGTTGAATTTAAGGTTTTATCACCAATTGATTATGCAAGTAAGGTAACCTTAAAACCATCTGATATAAGTACGGTAAAATCAATAAACGAGCAATTGAATGCCACTATTGCAAATGCATTAGATGCTGTCAGTTATAGTGATTTTCAACTGATCAAGAATACAGCGGCAACTAAAATAGACAATATGATAACTTCACCCGTTGAGGCAATGCAAAGTATCATGGATGTTATAGATATGCCCGAAAACATCAATACATCAACGTTCTTGAGAATATCCTTAGTTCAAGCCGTTTATGCAGACGTAACAGCTATATTAAAGAAATTCAATAGCAACAATAAGGCTTTTTATGAAGCTGCAGCCGGTGCATCTGTGGTTGCATTAGCCAATATTGTAGCTAATCCAAACGATGGCGATATAACAACAAGGAATGACCTAATGGTTATTTCAGATGCATTGGCTACGCTTTATGCAGATTATCAAATGACAATTGACTCTGCTTATGTGGTAGAATCTGAAAGTATTAATAAGTTTTCTGCAAGCGTTCAAACTCAAAATCTCATAAGAGAAATAGTTGTTCAGACAATAGCTGGCATTTCTACACAAGCTGTTAATGCCAAACAAGAACGAGTGGTTGTTTTAGAAAAAGATAGTAATCTCATCTTGCTTTGCCATCAATATATGGGATTAGATAAAGCAGATGAGAACCTCAATAAATTCAGAAAGATAAATAATATCAAAAACAAGAAACTTTTTTCTGTAAAAAAAGGGACAGCAATTAAATATTACGTGTAATGAAAATCAAGATTGCTGGAAAGTATTTCGAGAATTTTAACGATGTGAGTATTGATACGTCATTGGATGCTGTGGCTAGTACGTTCTCATTGACCGCTAAGTTTGATCCAGATAATGACTGGCATAAACAATTGTTCAAGCCCCTATCCTATCATAAAATAGAGTTTATGCACGATAATGGTAGCCCTATCTCAACGGGAACAATCACTTTAAGCTCATTCAGAAATGCTGCAAGTCCAGACTTGGCGCAATTATCCGGTTATAGTTTGGGTGGCGTATTGGAAGACTGCCAAATCCCTTTTGATTTATACCCTTTAGAAAGCAATAACAGAACCTTAAAACAGATTGCTGAACGGCTACTTAATTATTTTGGATTAAATCTTGTCGTATACAAAGAGGTAGAAAAAGAATGCAATCAGATAATTGCAAAATCTGTTGCACAACCAGAAGAAAGTATCAAAGACTATTTATCAAAAGTAGCTGCACGAAAGAAAGTGGTATTGAGCCATGATATTTATGGGAACATAATCATGTTTAAGCCAAAATTAGATTCTCCTGTTAAATATTCTTATACCCCTGAAAATTGCATAGAAATTACTGCTAGCTACGATGGTCAAGGAATGCACAGTTCTATAACTACCCTACGCCAACCTTCACGACCAAAGAAGGGTAAAAATGATATTTTGTCGGATAA
>DDEP01000026.1 GCA_002336465.1 Pedobacter sp. UBA1951 | reverse complement strand
CTTCCCTTTTTAAATTCGCCAGCTTTTAAATTCATACTGATTGGCTTGCTTTCGAGCCAGAAAAAAACATAATTACTAAGCCTATCGGTATGTAAAAGAACTTTAATGGGTTCTTCGCTTATTCTTCCCTTTAAATTAAAACTGCCATTTTTGACCTGCGTAGAGTCTAATTTTAAATTAGTATTGGCTACTTTTAAGTAGAGCCACGCTCCATCTGCAAGGCCTTCGCAGGTGCCGTTAATCTTAAAACTCTGTGCAAATGATAAACCATGACAAGCGGCAACCATCAAAACTAAAAAAAAGAATTTTTTCATATCTGTATTTTTAACCAAACATAGAGAGATTGTAATTTATTCGCAAAGCGATTTAGATATAATGGATTTAAAATTAGAAGAATAGGTGCAAATGGAATTTTGTCGAAAAAAAGATGGCCTTTGTCTAAAATCAGACAGATAACAATGACGAGATTATACAATTATTTACCTTAGCAGCAGATCATGAAGTTAGATAGGTACACAAAAATAGAGATAACCTTTTTTATCGTCTATTTTTATGTTTTTAGGTTGTTGAGTAATCTGGAATATAATTTCTGGGAAAGAAAATTGAAAGGATTTTCAAGGATTGATATTGAATTCTCCTTCTTATATGGTACATCCAGTCTTCTGGCTTTTATTGTTTTTTACCGGATCATTAAATCTTATTTAGTTAATGGCAATCTTTCTAGATTGGTAATTTATCTTGTTTTATTTCTTGCAGGTTACATATGGTATCAGAAAGCTGTAAACTATACCTACAGTCAATTGCCTTTTCTTTCAAACGAATTTAGGCACTTAGCTACTAATGCTTATCAATCTAAATCTATAGGTTACAGTTTTGCTTATATGTTTAAAGAGTTTTTGGCGGTAGGTTGCTTGGCTTTTGTAATTCATTCTATGAAACAAGCTGAAAAAGTAAAGCAATTGAAAGAACAACAGCTAATGTCAGAATTGGCCTACCTGAAAAGCCAGTTACAGCCTCATTTCTTTTTCAATACGTTAAATAATATTTATTCACTTGCCTTAAAGCAATCTGAATATACTGCGCCTTTGGTGGCTAAACTGGCAGATATGATGCGGTATATGCTGTATAAAACAGATCAGCCTTTAGTATTATTAAAAGATGAGATTGCTTTTATCAAAAATTATGTAGAGGTTGAACAGATCAGGTACCGTTCTAATATCCATATCAGTTTAGATATTCAGGGAGTTGACGAACATACAAGCATAGCACCTCTATTGCTGCTGCCTTTTATAGAGAATGCTTTTAAGCATGGTATAGAAGAAGAGCTAGCCAAAGGATATATAGCAATAAGAATATGTAAGATTGCGAATGAACTAATTCTTGAAGTGGAAAACAGCATGGCTCAAGAAACACCTATAAGAAAAGGGTTGGGGCTTGCAAATGTGAAAAAGCGCCTTGCTTTGCTTTATCCAGATAAATATACTTTAACAGCACAACCAGACGGATTGATCTTTTACGTTAATTTAAGCATACGGTTATGATAAATTGCTTGATCATAGATGATGAGCCCTTGGCGCAGGATATATTGGAGCGCTATGTAAATGAGCATGAACAGTTAAACCTGATCAAGAAATGTAGTACTGTTTTAGAAGCTTTTGAGGTTTTGCATATACATAATATAGCGCTTATTTTTTTAGATATAAAGTTACCCTCTATCAATGGCATTGATTTTATCAAAACGTTAAAAGATCCACCAGCAGTTATTTTTACTACAGCTTATTCAGAGTACGCCGTACAGAGTTATGAATTAGATGCAATAGATTATCTGTTAAAGCCCATTACACTCGAAAGATTTAATCGCAGCATGGAGAAATTATTCAGGCAGCAGCCCATAATAGAACAAGCAGATAAAAACTACACCTATTTTAAGGCATCTGGAAAACTACTTAAGGTTGAGCACAATGAACTGTATTATGCACAATCAGTGAAGGACTATATTTTGCTGCATACGCTTAAAGGTAGCATTATAACTTATATGACCATGAAATACCTCGAAGAACTGCTTCCTTTTGACCAATTTTTGAGAGTCCATAGGTCTTATCTAGTCAATCTAAACTACCTGACCTCGATAGAAAAAAACAGGTTATATGTAAATGAAATACCAATACCCTTGGGCGGATCCTTATATAAAGAGAAGATCAGGGAAAGAATAAAATAGTTTGGTGGCAAGTGGCAGTTAGTTGTCCGTTTAATGATCTTTACAACTAAAATTATCCTCCTTTTTGCCTACCTTTGCATTTAAATTTTTTGTAAATGAAACAGGTAAAAGTTGGCTTGGTACAGATGAGTTGTACTAAAGATAAACAGGAAAATTTAGAGAAAGCAATTGTAAAAGTTAGAGAAGCTGCTGCAAAAGGAGCACAAATTGTGTGTTTACAAGAGTTGTTCACGTCCTTATATTTTTGCGATGTAGAGGATTACGATAATTTTGATCTTGCAGAAAGCATTCCGGGACCTTCTACTGATGCCTTACAGGTTGTAGCTAAAGAACTAGGAGTAGTTATTGTTGCTTCTCTTTTCGAAAAAAGAGCAGAAGGTCTATACCATAATACAACCGCAGTATTAGATGCAGATGGTAGTTATTTAGGTAAATACCGCAAAATGCATATTCCTGATGATCCAGCTTATTACGAAAAATTTTATTTCACACCTGGCGATTTAGGTTATAAAGTTTTTAAAACCAAATTCGCTACAATTGGTATCTTAATCTGCTGGGATCAATGGTATCCTGAGGCATCAAGAATTACCGCATTGATGGGAGCGGAGATCTTATTTTATCCAACAGCCATTGGCTGGGCTACCGATCAAGATGAAGAGACCAACAAAGATCAGTACAATGCATGGCAAACCATTCAACGTTCGCACTCTGTTGCCAATGGCTTACCTGTAATTAGTGTAAACCGTGTTGGTTTTGAACAAGAAGGAAGGATGAAATTCTGGGGAGGTAGTTTTGCTACCAATGCACAAGGCAAATTGCTGTACTTGGCATCGCATGAAAATGAAGAAACCGAAGTAGTGAATATAGACCTTGCACAAAGTGACCATATTCGCAAGCACTGGCCTTTCTTAAGAGACAGAAGGATTGATTCATATCAGCCGATTACGAAAAGGTATATTGACGAGGATTAGAGTCGGAAAGTTAGTAGTCCTTAAGTCCTAAGAAAGTTTTCGAGGCAAAGTTGTATATTCAGTTTAATCTAAATTATAACTTATGTCGTTTAAGTTTGAAAAACTAAAAGTTTGGCAAAAAAGCATTAGACTAGCCGAGGAAATTGACCTGCTGACCAAAACTTTTCCAAAGGAAGAAATCTTAGCGATGCAATCTGCATTAATAAAAACACTTAAATAAATATGAACGATTTAAAATCGGACATCGGACATCAGACATCCGACTTTTCTAACACTCCAAAGGCGCAAGGTTATGCTTTTCCGGCAGAGTGGGCAAAACATGAGGCAACTTGGTTAAGCTGGCCGCATAAAGAAGCTTCGTGGCCTGGAAAAATAGAAACCATTTATGAGCCTTACTGCTTGTTTATTAAAGCAGTAGCGGAAGGCGAAAAAGTACGCATCAACGTAAAAGATGAAGCTATGAAAGCTTTTGCGGTTTCTCAATTAGAAAAAGTAGGAGCAGATTTAAGCCAAATCGAATTTTATTTTAATGAAACCAATGACGCTTGGTGCCGCGATCATGGACCTGCTTTCGTAGTAAAAGGCAATGAAAAAGCAGTGGTAGATTGGGGCTATAACGCTTGGGGAGACAAATATCCTCCTTANNAAAATCGTAATCCTCATCTCAATAGAGAAGAAATTGAAACCTATCTTAAGGCGTTTTATGGAGCCGAACAGGTTTTATGGGTAGGAGACGGCATAGTTGGAGATGATACAGATGGACATATAGACGATATTACCCGTTTTGTGAATGAAGATACAGTACTTACAGTAGTAGAAAGCAATCCTTTAGACGAAAACTATTTGCTGTTGCAAGAAAATTTAGAACGTTTAAAGGAAATGACCTTGTTAGATGGTAGAAAACTGAATATCATTGAATTGCCAATGCCATCGCCGGTTATTTATGAAGATACAAGGCTACCTGCTTCTTACGCTAACTTTTATATCGCTAATGCTGCGGTAATTGTACCTACATTTAGAGATGTGAACGATAAGATTGCTTTAGACATTATACAAAAAGCATTTCCAGATAGAGCTGTAATCGGTATCGATTCAACGGATATCATCTGGGGCTTAGGTAGTTTTCATTGTTTAAGCCAGCAAGAACCGGCGGTTTAGTTTGAAGTTGAGAGTTAATAATTTGCTGATTTAAATTTGATAAACCACAGCCATTGTCATCCTGAGCCTATCAAGGGATAAAACG
>DDEP01000038.1 GCA_002336465.1 Pedobacter sp. UBA1951 | reverse complement strand
TATCAATCTTAATTATTTGTCAGAACCAAATAATCGCCGTGCCGGTACCTGAAAAGTATCGCCCTTATTTTCTTACAGAAATTGCACTGAAATTACACTCAACTATATGAACCATTTGCCTGTAACAGCTATATTTAGACTTTTATTAGAAGATTTTAAACAAACGGCTGTTTGACGTTAAAATTTTAGTGTGCTCGAACAGTACATAAATGTAAAAGAGGCAGGCGTGCATGGTATGGGTATAAATTGTATTAAACTTTGTATAATTTCGCTTGATGGCAGTTAATAAAGACAAATGGGAAGAAGTTGTAAATAACCTGCAATTTGCGGGGGCTACTTTGGTGGCCGTATATAAAATAAAACCTGCTTCGGCTATTAAGCAACTGTACGACCTTGGACAAAAAGATTTTGGTGAAAATTATATGCAGGAACTTGTTGAGAAGCAAGCGCAACTTCCTTTGGATATTCGATGGCATTTTATTGGGCATTTGCAAACTAATAAAGTAAAATACATTGCTCCGTTTGTAAAACTCATTGAATCTGTAGATAGTTTAAAACTTCTCAAAGAAATCAACAAACAAGCCGAGAAAAATCAACGTATAATTGATTGCTTATTGCAAATTAATATTGCTGATGAAGAGACCAAATTTGGTTTAGATTTTGACGAAGCCATAGAATTATTGAGATCTGAAGAATTTGACACGTTAAAAAACATCAGGATAACAGGTTTAATGGGCATTGCTACCAACAATGCTTCAGAAAAGCAGACCAAAGCCGAATTTAACGAGTTAAAAGTATTATTTGACGGGTTAAAACTGAGTTTCTTTAAGGATAAAGATTATTTTAAAGAAATCTCTATGGGAATGTCTTCAGATTACAAAATAGCTATAGAAGAAGGCAGTACAATGGTAAGAATAGGTAGCAGTATTTTTGGCAAACGTATCATTAAACATTGGAAATTACAGCAGAATGAAAATTGAAATCAGAAGAGCAGTTAAAGAAGATTGTGCACGACTTTTAGAGTTGATCAATGAACTAGCCGTATATGAAAAAGCACCTGAAGAAGTAACCGTTACACTTGATGAATTTATAGATGCTGGTTTTGGTTCCAATAAAGTTTGGGATGCCTTTGTTGCGCTTGATAATGGCATAATTGTAGGAGTGGCCCTGTACTATACCCGTTATTCTACATGGAAAGGCTGTAGATTGTATCTTGAAGATTTCTTGGTTACCAATGATTATAGAGGCAAAGGAATAGGCAAAATATTATTCGACCGTATAGTAGAAGAAGCCAAAGTTAAAAATTACAATGGCATGAACTGGCAAGTATTAGAGTGGAATACCCCTGCTATTAATTTTTATGATAAATATGGAGCAAGCTATGATGCCGAATGGCTGAATGGTTCATTTTCAAAAGAAAAACTACTTACATTATGAAAAATATATCCTTAAAAAAATCAGCACTTCTCTTCTTGGTTACTATCTTGTTTTTTGCATGTCGTAATGAAGAGAAAAAAGATAAAGATCTTGCAAAAGCAGATACTTTAACTTATAAAACCGAACATATAGAAGTATTAAGCAAGTACATTCCCAACCCAAAAGAAGGGGAAAAGGATACCACAAAAGCTACCATCTCATATCCAGTATTTCAAAACAAAGCTTTAAATGATTACCTTTTAAAGCAGGTATTTAGCTTTTTCTCTCAAGAAGAACCTCCCACTTCTTACCAAGATGTAGCCAGCAGTTTTGTTAAAGGCTATGATGAGTTTGCTACTGAAAACAAAGATTATATACAAAGCTGGTATTTGGATATCAATATCAAACCCGTAAGTCAATTCAAAGACTATATAGCATTAGCTTATACCCATAGTGATTATACCGGTGGTGCCCACGGCTCACATAATATTATCTATATTAATTTTGATCCTGTTCAAAATAAGCCTTTAACTTTAGATAGTCTTATAGAAAATGGCACTTCAGCCAAATTAACTGCTCTAGGTGAGCAGATTTTCAGAAAAGATGAGAAATTAAGCGCTACAGAGCAGCTTACCGAAAAATATTTCTTTGAAAATGGGAAATTTGTGCTGCCTTTAAATTTCTATATTGGCAAAAACGGATTGGTATTTTTGTACAATGCTTATGAAATTAAACCTTATGCTGCCGGAACTACCGAACTTGTAATCCCTTTTGAGCAATTACAAGGTATCTTAAAACCCAAATATCTAACTGCAAAAAATTAATGTACATCTATAAATTTGGCGGCGCATCGGTAAAAGACGCTGCTGGTATCAGGAACGTAGCTCAAATTGTTAAAAGCTATGGAGAAAAACACTTATTGGTGGTGGTATCTGCCATGGGTAAGATCACCAATCAATTAGTAGCCCTGACCAATGCTCACGTTAATAACGACGAGCACAAGCATTTTCTCTTTGAAGAAATAAAGGCATTTCATTACCGGATCATGGAGGAATTATTTACCGACCATAAAAACCCAATATACAATGATGTTGCCAATACTTTTGTTGAAATAGAATGGCTACTTGAAGAAGAAGCGCAAGACAGTGCCGATTACCTCTATGATCAGATTGTAGCTGTAGGAGAATTGGTTTCTTCTAGAATACTTGCTGCTTATTTAAGCTTAACGGGATGCGTAGCCATATGGCAAGACGCTCGTAATTACATCAAAACAGACAATAATTATACTGAAGCAAATGTATTTTGGGATAAAACCACCCATGAAATCCAAAAGCACCTACCTTCTTATACCGAAAACGGTATTGTAATTACCCAAGGTTTTATTGGTAGCACCAGCGAAAACTTTACCAGTACCTTAGGTCGAGAAGGTTCTGATTATTCTGCTGCTATTTTTGCTTCGGCTTTAGACGCAAAATCAGTAACCATCTGGAAAGACGTGCCGGGTGTACTCAACGCTGACCCTAAGTGGTTTGATGAAACAGAACTTATTCCACATCTTTCTTACCATGATGCCATAGAATTAACGTATTATGGTGCTACGGTTATCCATCCTAAAACCATCAAGCCTATCCAAAATAAAGGTATTCCCCTATATGTAAGGTCATTTATACATCCAGAAGGAGAAGGAACAATGATCAACAATACCGAAGCTCCTTTACCCGTTCCTTCTTTCATCTTTAAAGTAGATCAGGTACTGATTTCTATTTTCCCAAAAGACTTTTCTTTTATCATAGAGGAGAATTTGAGCCACATCTTTGCCATCCTTCATCGAAACAAAGTAAAAGTTAATACCATGCTGAACTCGGCAATCAGTTTTTCTATCTGCGTAGATAACCAACCTTATAAAATAGAAGCATTATTAAAAGATCTTGCCGAGACTTTTAAAGTAAAATACAATGAAAACATGGAGTTGGTAACCATTAGGTATTACAACCAGCAAACCATTGATAGGGTTACTGTAGATAAAGAAGTATTGTTAGAAGTAAAAAGTAGGCATACCTGCCAAATGGTAATGAAAAATAAAAACTAAAACACGGATATTTTGAATAAATATATTTTAGACGAGGCAGTTCAGCACTTTATTAATGATCATTTAAATAAAGATGTAAATAAGATTGCCTTGTCTAAACCTGTTTTTGAGCATATAAATAACCGTGAACTGGCTAACCAGATTACAGCTAAGAAGAAATCTTCGCATAAATTACCCACATGGTTTAACACAGGCTACATTTATTATCCCGCCCTATTGTCTATAGAACAATGCTCATCAGAACCTACAGCTATTTACAAATCTGGATTGGCAAAAGGCAGTAGTTTAATAGATCTTACTGCTGGTTTTGGTGTAGATAGCTTTTTCTTTTCTAAAAAAATGGACAAGGTCACCAGTTGCGAAATTAATGCAGACCTTGCTGAAATCAATGCTTATAATGCCAAATTACTACAGGCAAATAACATCAATGTATTAAATACAGATGGCATAGCCTATTTAGAACATTATGAACAGGTATTTGATACCATTTATATAGATCCAGCCAGACGTAACCAAAGCAACAAAGTTTTTATGCTCAAAGATTGTAGTCCTGATGTGGTACAGCACAATACATTACTTTTGGCAAAAGCAAATAGAGTAATCATTAAAACAGCACCCCTCTTAGATATCAACGCAGGTTTAAATGAATTAAAAAACGTAAGTGAGATCCATATTTTAAGTGTTAAAAATGAATGCAAGGAATTACTGTGGGTATTAGATAAAGATATTGATAACGAATCTGTTAAAATTACTTGTGCTACCCTAAATGATCAGGGCAACAAATATTTTTCTTTTAACCTGAATGAACAACAACCCGCTATTGAATATGCAGATATACATGTTAATGGCTTTTTGTACGAGCCAGATGTTGCATTATTAAAAAGTGGTGCGTTCAATTTAATTGGCTCAAAATATGGCTTGGGTAAACTTCATATCCAAAGTCATTTGTATTTTTCTGAAGAAGTCAAATCCAATTTTGCCGGCCGTATCTTCAAGATTGAACGGATCCTGAAAGTTAACGAGTTAAAAAAAGAAAAAGACTTGCAGGGCAATGTTATTGCAAGAAACTTTCCAGAAAAGGCCGAAAATCTAGTCAAAAAATACAAAATAAAGCCCCATCAAACGCAATTCTTAATCTTTACACAAGATAAAGAAGGTTATAAAGTTATTGATGCTAAAATAATTCAGCATTATTGATAAAGTTTATACGTCTCAAACCAGCTCCCAACTCTTTATTAAAAACTTCAATGGTATAATCAGCTATAATGGGCGTATCTTTCTCATCATGCTGATGCAAGAAAAAATAAACATCTTCCAATCCCCTATCTAACCAGTTTTTCAAGCGTACGGTCCATTCATCCACTCGCTTTTTATCAGAACTTAGGTATTTGCCTCCATTTCCTACAAATCTTATAAATGCTTTGGGTGTGCTCAATTCCATATGTACACAATCACGCCTACCGCTGGCATCTGTTATAACCGCTCCTTTATTTAAACTGGCCAATAAAGCAAATAGTTCCTTTCTGGCACCAGTATCTTTAAACCAGTCTATATGTCGTACTTCAACAAACATATTCAAATCAACTGGCAAAAGCGTTAAATAATTTTTTAGGGCATCAAAATTCTTAGGTCCAAAGTTATCACTGAGTTGTAAAAAGCATGGTCCTAAATATTTACCAAAATGATGGATAGCCTGAAGGTAAAGGTCCGTTTCTGGTTGCGCATTTACCAAACGTTTAATATGGGTAATATTCTGGGTAAATTTAGGACAGAACAGAAAACCTTGTTTTGCATTATGCTCGGCTATTTCTTTCCACTTTATAATCTGCTCGGCTTTAGGAATTCCATAAAAAATTGTATTGAGTTCTATGGTATTGAAATGCCGTACATAGTGCATTAAAAAATCCTTCTCTTTGGTTTTTGGAGGGTAAATTAAATTAATCCATTCTTTCCTGCCCCACTTGGCACATCCTATGTAAAAACCAGCATGGGTTCTTCCTTTATCTTTTAACGTCAATAAAGTTTGTTCACCATCTGCTGGCAACGTAAAATCGATGGTATTGATTTCATTTTCTAAAACTTTTCCAAACTCCATATTGTATCTTCCTTTAAACAATAAATCCCCGAAACTTTTCAATTCCGGGGATTTAAATTTATTAAGTATCTGCTTAATTATAAACTTTAATCATAAAAACATAATCCTGCATTTTTTCTACCTGCTTATTACGTTTTAAACCTTGTAGTTGGCTTTTCTTTCCGTAGGCTACTTTTCTGTTCAATGAATCTTGTGGAATGGCATTTAAGGCTTCCATGATATATTTAGATTTTACAGCAAAGGTAGCGCCATCTGTTTTATTTTCTTTACCATTAATAATCCCCACTATATTACCATTGTTATCTAATAACGGACCGCCGCTGTTACCCGGATTTACCGGAATAGCTACTTGATATGCCAAAGTATCACCATTTATACCCGTTTTTGAACTCACGTAACCATCTCCTAATACGACATCATCTTTAGGGAAACCTAAGGTAAACACAGGTTCTCCTACGCCCGATAAGCCTCTGCGAATGGTGTATGGAAGTCCCGGAAGATTAAAAGATTTATCTGTGATTTTTAAAATAGCGATATCATTCTGCGAATCGGTATATATAGCTTTAACCTTATAAGATACACCTTTATTGTTTTGAACATATACAGAATCTGCACCATTGATCACGTGGTAATTGGTAGCGATATAACCATTTGCCGAAACTGCAAAACCTGTACCTCCAAACCTTGCCGCAGGAGTTTTGTTAGCTGAACTGTTTTTAGAGTTAATGTTACGGATAAGGTTGTTCTGAGAACGTTTCAATTGTGCCAAATCTTGACTCATGGCCTCAAAACTACCGGCTTGCTTACTGTTATTCTGTATAGAATAAATAGAAATCATAGCCAAAATCAGGAAAGATGCGGCTACAGCAATTGCAGCTTTATTGCTTCTCCATAATTGTACAAATTTAGATGGGTGCGGTTTGTAAGCTTCAACTAAAGTATCTACATCTATTTGACTATGTGCATGATTTAACTGTTCTTTAAGCTTAACAACCGTAGAATACTGTGCCATAGCATCTAAAAACACTTTATGCGCAACTACTTTATGATCTACTATGGGATCATTTTTTCTCAGTTGCTCAAAAGCCTCACGCTCGGCAGTATTCAGCTTATCGTTAAGATAATCTTCAATAATTGCTTCTAAATCCGCTTCTCTCATCATTTAGTTATTAAAAAACAGTTTCTTTAACCTTTGTAAACATTTATATTTCTGCGTTTTTGCATTATCGGCATTGGTATAGCCAAATTTTTCGCAGATATCCTGCATGGATAAATTATGAATATAAAAGTCCTGTATAATGGTTTTACAAGGTTCGCCTAAATTTTCGAGTGCTTCCTGCATTTTATCAAATTGAAGGTCTTTTTGTTCGTGCTGCTCTAAATCATCATCTACCACCAAAACCTCTTCAAAATCTGCAATGTTACTCGTTTTTTTATTGCGTTGGGTCAACTTCTTTAACCATATTCTCCTGCTTACAGAATAAATATAGGTTTTCAACTTACTGCTTAGTTCAAAGCTCCCTTCCTTTACTTTATTATAGAGTACGATAATCGCTTCCTGATAAACATCTTTAGCCTCATCTTCATCGCCACTGTTATTTAAAATAAATTGCAACACCATCGGAAAATAAGCGGCATACAATTTATTCAATGCATCCTCAGAGTTATTGAGTATGCCTAAAACTACTTCTCTATCTGTTGGAACCTGATTATTAAACTTTATATTCACCTATTAATACGTTAAAACCCAAATGGTAACCCAAAAATTTAAAATTAGTATTAAATGTTCTGTTTTTACTATTCTAGAACGCAAAACTATTAATATTGCGCATAAATCCTGTACTTAAATAGAAGATTAAATATTGGGGTAAGTTATGATTTTATGCGACTGAAAAAATAAAAACACAGGTATATCTTCATATTCTCAAGGTAGTAACCTATAAATCCTTCAAAAAAATAAACATTTTAAAAAACTAAAAATCAACAGCTTAAAACAAAAAATAAAAAAATTTGATTTTTTTTTCAAAGTAGTGGGTTACCTTTTTACCTTTGCGGCATTAAGAGTAAAATTTAATTAATTAATTATTTTAAACAGAAAATTCAAAATGAAAAATTTATTCAAACTTGGCTTCGTAGCTTTCGCTTTAACTTTAACTGTAGCTGCTTGTTCATCAGAGAAAAAAGCAGAAGGTACTGACACTATCGGTACTGATACTACTATCAAAGCTGACACTACTGTAACTGATACAGTTGTTAAAACTGATACAGTTGTTAAAGCTGATACTACTACTGTAAAACACTAATAGTAATAGTCAAAAACAATTATAAAAAAAGCACCGATTAAATCGGTGCTTTTTTTATGTTCTCCTGTTTCTATTTCCACTTTTTCGCATTCTTTCTCTTTCAATTTTAATTTGCAGGTATTTCACACCTGCTTTTGCACAAAATAATATTCCGCAAAAATTATTTTAAAATAAGTATTGACAAATTAAATTTGTTATGTACATTTGACACCGAAAAGCAAAAATGAATATTAACACTACATATTGGTTTGGTTACTTTTACTACTTTAGTAAGAGCCGGGACTGATATGCAAAAAATATAAGCAAATAAAATATTTTGTATAAGAAAGTCCCGGCAAAACGCCGGGACTTTTTTTGTTTAAAGCAATATGAAAAAGAAACCCAGAGTAGCCATACAAGGTATAAAAGCATCGTTTCATGAAGAAGCGGCCTACAAATTCTTTGGTAAAGAAATAGAAACCATAGAATGCAACTCGTTTAAACAAACCTGCGAGAAGCTTGAAAACAACGAAGCTGATTTTGTAATCATGGCCATCGAGAACTCTATTGCAGGTAGCCTTTTACCTAATTACACCCTTATCAGAGAATATAATTTTGCGGTAACAGGCGAAGTTTATCTACCCATTCAATTGCATCTTTTAGCTTTACCCGGTGTAAAATTTGAAGATGTGAAAGTTGCTACTTCTCATCCTATTGCCATTAGGCAATGTGTAGATTTCTTTGATGATTTCCCTCAAATCACCGTAATTGAAGGTAATGATACAGCTGCTTGTGCTAAAAAAATAAAAGATGAGCAACTAAAAGATACCGTGGCTATAGCAAACAGTCTTGCTGCCGAATTATACGGATTAAATATCCTTGAAAGGCGTATTGAATCAAACAAAAAGAATTTTACACGCTTTCTTATTCTAGAACAGAGCAAGAACGAACATGAAAAACCCATTAACAAAGCGTCTATCTGTTTTCAAGTTGGTAACCATGTAGGGGCATTGAGCAAGGTGTTACAGATTTTTGCCGAATTGAATGTAAACCTTACCAAGATACAATCCATGCCTGTTTTGGGAAAAAGAAATGAATACTATTTCTATGTAGATATGGAATGGAAAGAAATGGAAAATTATGATACCGCTATACGTAGAGCATTGAAATACACCGTTAACTTTAATATTATGGGCGAGTATCTAAAGAACGACAAGGTTTAAAGAGTCCGAAAGTTGAGAGCCGGAAGTCCGATGACCGAAGTCTGAAGCTGAAATTCCGAGGTCTGCGGGTTGGAAGTCCCAAAACGAACAGCGAATAACAAAAAACGAGAAACAAATCATAAAAAAAATAAATATCCTAATAGATGAAACTAAATTTAAACATTGAACCCTTAAGCAATTGGATCACACCAACAAATGAACCTTTGCTTATATCAGGACCATGCAGTGCCGAAACTGAAGATCAATTGTTAACTACCGCTCATTTACTTGCTGCAACAGGTAAAGTAAGCGTGTTAAGAGCAGGTATATGGAAACCACGTACCCGCCCGGGAGAGTTTGAAGGTATCGGCAGCATTGGCCTTGAATGGCTAAAACGTGCAAAAGCAGAAACAGGTTTACCTACCGCTGTTGAGGTAGCCAATGCCAAACACGTAGAAGAAGCTTTAGCGGCTGGCGTAGATATTTTATGGATCGGTGCCCGTTCTACCGTTAATCCTTTTACCGTTCAGGAAATTGCTGATGCCTTAAAAGGTCATGACATTCCTGTTTTGGTAAAAAACCCTGTTAATCCTGATCTGCAATTATGGATCGGTGCTTTAGAACGCATCAACAAAGCTGGCATTACAAAATTAGGTGCTATACACAGAGGTTTTTCTTCTTTTGAAAAAAGTTCTTTCCGCAATGAACCTATGTGGGAACTTGCCATCCAATTAAAAACACTTTGCCCTGAATTACCTATCATTAACGATCCGAGCCATATCTGTGGTAATCGTGAGTTAATTCCGTACATTTCTCAAAAAGCGTTAGATTTAAATATGCAGGGTTTGATGATCGAATCTCATTTAGATCCTTCGGTAGCATGGACAGATGC
>DDEP01000020.1 GCA_002336465.1 Pedobacter sp. UBA1951 | reverse complement strand
AACCTCATGTCTAATATAATGTCCATCAATTCTTTCTAACTTAAATTTCAAACCACAATTTGAACAATAGTTTCCTGTTCCTTTAGATTTGCAATTTTTACATTCTATCATTTGTATTTCGATTTTTTTACAGTATATCTCTTTTTTATAATTGCGATTGATACATAAATACAAACTCTTTGAACTTTCCGTATAAATGCTACACTTCAAATATCGTATAAATATTTAAAGCCATTAGCGATTTCTCTCGAAAAAAACTCACTATCAATCGCTTTCTCTTAAGCATTTTTCTAGAATGGTTTAGTCTTTAATTTTGTATTGTTACTCTCCTAAACTTTAATCTATATCAAAAAATACAATCAGACTTTTGATTTTAAACGGCTTAGGGTCTCCTGTGAGATATTGAGATAAGATGCAACCAGTTTATTAGGCAAGCGCCTAATAATAACTGGATTTTCGTCAAGTAATTGACGGTATTTTTCGGTAGCATCTTGTGTTAAGAAAGACATGAGCCGTTTTGTATTGTTTACATAGGCTTTTTCAAGATAATGACGGTAGAAACTCTCCCACTGCGGAACAATTTCGAGCAAATGATAGAAATCCCTATGCGTAATATAAAGCAATTCAGAATGTTCGGCTGCTTGTATAAATTCATCGGATGGCCCACCAGTAATAAAACTTACCAAAGCTGTTGCAAACTGATTTTCAAAAGCAAAATAACGTGTTGCATCTTGCCCATCTTCATTGATAAAAAATATCCTTAAACAACCTTTTCCTACAAAAAACGTTCGTTCGCTAGTTTGCCCATAGGTAACCAAGAGTTCATTCTTTCTTAATTTTAAGGGTTTAAAAAAAGAAAGAATGGTTTTCAACTCATCTTCGCTAACTTTTATTTTATCGTTAATGTAATCTGTAAGTTGTTCGTACATCCAAAATTATCAGGTTGTTAAATTAATCTTTTGAAGCTAATTTTTCAGCTATTTTTCGAGCATTTGGAATAATAAGAAATGCCGCTGCATATGCTACAGGCAACATAACGCTCCATGCCTTTAAGAATTTGAAAAACCAATCTTCGCCAAAGCCATAGTTACGCATGAGCCCTACAAATGCCATAATCAAAGTCATTGGAATAACCACAAACATAGTGTTAATGTACTTAAAATGTTTCTTTTTCATTTTTGAAATGTTTAAAATTAATAATGGTGCAAAAATGCAATCGTTACTCATTCTAAACTTTGATGTAAGTCAAAAAATAAGGTCGGCTTTGAAAAAAATCAAAGCCGACCTTAGAAACTTTCTATTAATAGTTATTTCATAGCTAAAACGCATATTTCTATACGAATTATAACTTATTTAGCTTCTATTTGCTCTTTTATGGTTTTATCTACCCAATAAACAGTATTTGAGGCTAAACCCAAAGTGCTGAATTTGATTAAACCGTCTTTACCTACAACTACGTGTGTAGGATAGCCTTTAACGCCATATTTATCTGCATAAAAACGACCATCGTCTATAACATTGTACTTAAAAGGAGTTTGCTTTAAAAAGCTTTTAAGACTTACGGCATCATCTAATGCGATGGCCAAGAATACTACATCTTTGTTTTCTCGGTATTTTTCTACCAATCCATTCAAATCTGGAATTTCTGCCTTACATGGTGGGCAATTGATAAACCAGAAATTTAACACATAAATCTTTCCGGTTTCTTTCTTCATATCAAATTTATTCCAGTTCAGATCGCTAAATTTTTCAGGGCTAAATTTGCTTCCTTCCCTAAAAGCCTCTGCAGCTCTCGGTTTAGGTAAAGTAGCAACCCTTTCATCTAAACGCTTCTTAAGGGCGAGCCTTTCTTCTTCGGTAGGTTTATAAATGAAGAATTCAAGCTGATCGGTTTCTTTGCTTCTAATTAATTTAACTGAATACTCCCCTTTTTCAGTCATTTTTTTCCAAATTGCATAGGGATAAACCATCCCCGTACTATCCTTTACAATTGTGTTTTGATCTAATTTGGGTATGTTTTGCCCATATGACTTCAATACTATGAAGAGCATAAGAACGCTAATCAATTTTTTCATATTTTTTTAGTTTTGGTTTAAAAAGCTTTCTATAGCCAGACGATATCCATCCAAGCCGAATCCGGTTAATACACCTTTGCAATTTTTCCCGGTCAGAGAAACATGCCTGTACTCTTCACGAGCATAGATATTTGATATATGTACTTCTACAACAGGCGTTTTAATACCTGCAATGGCATCTGCAATGGCAACCGATGTATGTGTATAAGCGCCACCGTTTAAAATAATGCCATCATAGCTAAAGCCTATTTCATGTATCTTATTGATCAATTCTCCCTCCACATTACTTTGAAAATAGTCAATCTCAATAATACTATATAGCGCTCTCAGCTTTTCCAAGTAGGTTTCAAAAGTTTCAGCTCCGTATATAGTAGGTTCACGTAAACCTAATAAGTTTAAGTTTGGACCATTTATAATCTGTATTTTCATAACTTATATCTGCTTAACGGGTCAATTGGTATCTTATGTTCTATTTCGTATTATTGCAATGTTATAAAAAAAATGTAAAAAATGAACACCCAATCTTATTTAAAAGGATTTGGCATCTATTTAAAATTAGAGCGTTCATTATCTAAACACAGTATTGAAGCGTATCTAAATGATGTAAATAAGTTATTTCAATATTTAGATATCAGTGGTTTTGACGGAAATATTAACCAGATTACGCTAAAAACCCTTCGCGATTTTATTGCTTGGTTACATAATTTAGGTATTCAGGCCAGCAGTCAGGCCAGAATTATATCAGGTATCAAATCGTTTTTCATCTATCTTTTACAAGAAGAAACCATCAGCAAGGATCCCAGCTTTCTATTAGAAACTCCTAAAATTATTCGTAAGCTCCCAGACACACTCAACATACACGAAATTAACCAAATCATTGAAGTGATAGATGCCTCGAAACCAGAAGGTATGCGAAATAAAGCTATTATAGAAGTATTATATGGTTGTGGGCTAAGAGTTAGTGAGTTAACCGATTTAAAAATATCTAATATTTATACAGAAACAGAATTTATAAAGGTAACCGGTAAAGGCGATAAGGAAAGGATAGTTCCTATTGGCAGCACCGCACTTAAATTACTGAATATCTATCTTAATGAAATAAGAGTGCATCTTGATATCAAGAAAGGTCACGAAGATTATATTTTCTTGAATAGATTCGGCGCCAAAATATCAAGAATTTCCATATTTAATATCATTAAAGAGTTGGTTGTCAATGCAGGTATCCGAAAAAACATTAGCCCGCATACATTCAGGCATTCTTTCGCTACACATCTCATAGAAGGTGGAGCTGATTTGAGGGCTGTACAAGAAATGTTAGGTCATGCCAGCATTACCACTACAGAAATTTACACACACTTAGACCGTGATTATCTACATAGCGTAATTACTCAATTTCACCCAAGATCCTAATAAACTTTATTACATTTCATCATTCGGTCTTTACCTTGAATATCTTTGCGTAATTCTATATGAATAAAACCCTTATCTTTTAATAATTGAACTGTTTCTTTACCTAAAAATTCATTGATTTCAAAGAAAAGATAACCACCTTTTCTCAAATTCTGTAGCGCAAAATCAGCAATAGCTTCATAAAACACCAAAGGCTTTTCGTTGCTTACAAATAACGCTCTATGTGGTTCATGAGCCAATACGTTTTTATGCATATCTTCCTTTTCATGATAAGTGATGTAAGGAGGATTACTTACTATAACATCAAATACGTGCTGATTTATAGCTATCGGGTTCAGTATATCATCCTGTACAAAATCAACCTCAACTCGATTTAATTCAGCATTAATTTCGGCCATAGCTAAACTATCTTGGGCAATATCTATAGCTGTAACATGGAAATCAGGTTTGTTCTTTTTCAGTGTTATGGCTATGCAACCGCTCCCTGTACCAACATCTAGCACGTTAAAATTATCAGTTGTGCCTTCTAATTTTTGATTCGTATCACAAACTGTCAATACCCAATCTACCAGTTCTTCAGTTTCAGGCCGGGGTATTAAAACAGAAGAATCAACTTTAAAATATAATCCGTAAAAGTAAGTCTCTCCCAATATGTATTGAATAGGCTCTTGTTTTGCCAATCGATCAAGTATAAGCTCAAAGCTGTTTACTATATTATGATCTATCTCTGTATCTTTTTTAAGCAGATAAGCGGGTCTATTAAGACCCATTACATACTGTAAAGCAATGTAAAACAATGCTTCTGCTTCACTTTCATCGTAAATATGGCTTAAATCCTCGCTGAAACGCAAGGCAACAGACTTTAATTTCATGTACCCAAAATTAAAGATAATATTGTAAAGGCTTTATACAGGAAACGGTAAATAAAAACAACATAGCCTACCTTTTAATATATTTTGGTTTATTTTTGTGCAATGAGCCACGAAAAATATATGCAGCGATGCCTAGATTTAGCGGTTTTGGGCATAAATTCAGTAAGCCCAAACCCAATGGTAGGCTGTGTTGTTGTTCACCATAACAAAATCATTGGCGAAGGCTACCACCAAAAATTTGGAGAAGCACATGCAGAGGTCAATGCAATTAAAAATGTGTTTGACATTTACGGAGATGAAGCTCCTTTACTGTTAAAAGAAGCTACGGTATATGTAAGTTTAGAGCCTTGTGCGCATTATGGAAAAACACCTCCATGTGCAGACTTACTTATCAGGCATGAAGTTAAAAGGGTAATTATTGGCAATGCAGATCCTTTTACAGGTGTAAACGGCAAAGGAATAGAGAAATTAAAAAATGCGGGCATAGAAGTTATTACCGGGGTATTAGAAGAAAAATGCACTTATATCAATCGACGTTTTTTCACCCGTATTAGGCAAAATAGACCTTACATTATTTTAAAATGGG
>DDEP01000170.1 GCA_002336465.1 Pedobacter sp. UBA1951 | reverse complement strand
TTGGTGAAAGAATACGGATATCTAAACCTGTTGTATCAAAATCAGGCAAATACTTATTCACTTTCTTAATAATCTCTCTATCGTGCGCTCTGTTCTCATCTAACCAGAATACTGCAGGTGTGTTTGATAAACGTGCTCTATTAACAGCCAATTTTACCCAATCCTGTATTGGCGCATCTTTGGTTTGGCACATACGGAAAATATCTCCAGCTTCAACCTGTTGCTCCATCAATACATTTCCATTAGCATCTGCTACACGGATAACTCCATTGGCAACAGCTTGGAAAGTTTTATCATGCGATCCATACTCCTCTGCTTTTTGAGCCATTAAACCAACATTTGGCACTGAGCCCATTGTACGAGGGTCTAAAGCTCCGTTAGCTTTACAATCATCAATCACTGCAGTATAGATCCCCGCATAACAACGGTCAGGAATCATCGCAATGGTATCTTGTTGTTTACCTTCTGCATTCCACATTTGACCTGATGTACGAATCATGGCAGGCATAGATGCATCTACAATTACATCAGAAGGAACGTGCAAATTGGTAATCCCTTTATCAGAATTTACCATGGCTAAGGCTGGTCCGTTTGCAATCGCAGCCTCAATTGCCGATTTTACTTCGGCTTCTTGTGGCGTACCTGCAATTTTTGCATAAACTTCACCTAAACCATTATTCTTGTTGATTCCTAAAGACTTAAATAATTCGCTATATTTAGCAAAAACATCTGCAAAATATACCTCTACAATAGCACCAAAAATAATAGGATCCGAAACTTTCATCATTGTAGCTTTAAGGTGAGCTGATAATAAAACACCTTCTGCTTTAGCTTCTTCTTTTGCTTTAGCAACAAACGCTTTTAACGCTGCTAAATTCATTACAGAAGAATCTATTACTTCGCCTGCTTTAAGACTTGCTAAACCTTTAAGTTCGGTAACTGTGCCATTTTCTGCAACAAACTCTATTTTAAATTGGGTAGCATTTTCAACAGTCAGAGATTTTTCTGATCCGTAAAAATCACCCTTGTCCATAGAAGCTACTTTTGTTTTTGATTGTGCAGACCAGGCTCCCATTGAATGCGGATTTGCTTTCGCATAATTCTTAACCGCTTTAGGTGCCCTACGATCCGAATTCCCTTCGCGTAAAACTGGATTAACAGCCGAGCCTAAAACTTTTGCGTATTTTGCTTTAATTGATTTTTCTTCTTCTGTTTGGGCTTCATCAGGATAAGCAGGAAGGGCAAAACCCTGTGCTTGCAACTCGGCAATTGCAGCCTTTAATTGAGGAATAGATGCCGAGATATTAGGAAGCTTGATAATATTAGCTTCAGGAGTAGTTGCCAAATTACCCAATTCGGTCAAAGCATCTCCAATTTTCTGACTGTCATTTAAAAACTCTGGAAAATTAGCTAAAATCCTTCCTGCTAAGGAAATATCTCTAAGTTCTACTTCTATGCCAGCGGGTGCCGTGAAAGTCTGTATAATAGGCAATAGAGAATAGGTAGCCAGCATTGGAGCTTCGTCTGTTTTAGTATAGAAAATTTTTGATGAATTTGACATTTTTTATTTATGGTATTAAAACGTTAAAGAATTAGCGCTAAACTTTTAGCAGCTCATATAAAACTCGCTAAAGATAAAATAAAGCAATTAAATTTAGGGCATATTAGTATCATAATTGCAGCAAAATTAATCCATTCTTAATGTAAGAGAAACACTAAATATTTTTTTGGTATAAAGCTTGTCAACTTATGGGAATACAAAAGTTTTTGTTGGAATACTTAAAAAATTAACCATTTAATAGCTTATTTACCACATTTCTTTATTAACTTAAAACCCTGAAAACTTTAGCTTATGAGTAGTAACAAGGAAAATTTTACCCAAAAAATAAAGGCTTCTTATGCACCTTCTGGTGAGTTTATTTACTTAGGCGCAGGCATTCTTGATGGTGAAGTAATTGCTGAGGCAGAAATCAATCTTCCTTTGCGTATGATGAACCGCCATGGGTTAGTTGCCGGTGCAACCGGAACCGGGAAAACGCGTACTTTGCAACTTTTAGCAGAGCAGCTTTCTGATGCAGGCGTACCGGTTTTTATGCTGGACGTTAAAGGAGATTTATCTGGCCTAAATCAAGAAGGCTCTTCTAATCCTAAGTTAGAAGATCGTGCTACACAATTGAATAAACCTTTTACCCCTAGAAGTTACCCTGTTGAACTTTATTCTCTAAGTGGTAAACTTGGTGCGCAGATGCGAGCTACGGTAACAGAGTTTGGCCCCATCCTATTAGCTAAAATTCTCGAGTTAAACGATACCCAAACAGGTGTGTTGGCTGTTATTTTTAAATATGCAGACGACAATCAAATGCCGGTTGTTGATTTAGGTGATCTTAAGAAACTACTTTCTTACCTATCTGAAGGTGACGGTGCTGCCGAAATAAAAGCTAGTTACGGCTCCATATCACCAGCCACTGCAAGTACCATTTTACGTAAAATCGTAGCGATTGAACAACAAGGACTTGGCAGCATGTTTGGCGAGAAGTCTTTTGATATAGATGATTTACTTAACAAAGTTGATGGAAAAGGGCTAATAAGCCTTTTGAACATATCAGACGTTCAGAACCAACCAGTTCTTTATTCAACTTTTTTATTGAGCCTTTTAGCAGAAATCTTCCAGGCGATGCCTGAAGTAGGCGATTTGGACAAACCTAAATTGGTATTTTTCTTTGATGAGGCCCATTTGTTATTTAATGGTGCTTCAAAAGCATTTTTAGAGCAGGTAAACACAATTATTCGCTTGATCAGATCTAAAGGTATTGGAGTATTTTTCTGCACCCAATCGCCTATAGATGTTCCTGAAAGTGTTTTGGCACAATTAGGTAATCGCATACAGCATGCTTTACGTGCCTTTACACCAAATGATGTTGATGCACTTAAAAAGACCGTTAACACTTATCCGCATTCAGAATTTTATAAGATAGATAAAGTACTAACTTCGTTAGGCACAGGTCAGGCCTTGATTACAGTACTGAATGAAAAAGGCGCCCCTACCGAAGTTTCTGCAACTATGCTTGCTTCTCCCAAATCAATAATGGGCCCTATGACCAGTGCAGATTGCGAAAAGCTTTTCTTGGCTAGTCCACTTTATAAAAAATACCAAGAAAAAATAGATCCGGTAAGTGCTTTTGAAATCTTAACAGATAAAATCAACCAAAGACAGGCCGAAGAAAACCAAATTAAAGCCCAGCAAGAAGAGGCAAAACGTGAAGAACAAGAGAACAAGCGTAAACCAGGCGAAAAAACATTTATTGAACAGGTTATGAATTCTACAATGACCCGTCAAATAGGGCGTGAAATTGTAAGAGGAATATTTGGTATGCTGACCGGTAAAAAACCAAGGAGTTAGTATCTTTACAAATTAAATAATTAACGAATTTTAAATTATATATCCTTTAATGAAACCCACCTTATTAATCTTAGCTGCGGGAATGGCCAGCAGATATGGTAGCATGAAACAAATCGATGGTTTTGGCCCTAATAACGAAACCATTATAGATTATTCTATCTACGATGCCATCAAAGCGGGCTTTGGTAAAGTTATATTTATTATTAAAGAAGAATTTGCAGACAGCTTTAAAGAACGTTTTAATGCTAAATTGAATGGGAAAATAGAGGTTGATTATGTTTTCCAGAATTTTGACCTGAAGCAGTTCGGCATTGATGAAGAAATTTACAGAGAAAAACCATGGGGAACTGCACATGC
>DDEP01000002.1 GCA_002336465.1 Pedobacter sp. UBA1951 | reverse complement strand
GCAGAGTTAGAAGCAGGACATATCCGCTTCAATGGGCCAATGTATGGTGTGTATAAAATTTCTCCTCAACGATTAACTATTAAAGAAGACGCTGGATTAGGTATAGATTTTTATACTACTGACTATTTCACATATCGTACTATAGGCAAGATTGTTGAAAAAATTCAAAAAAGTAATGGTCAGTTTATCAAACTTTCTGGGATTACTGACTTAAATCTTATAAATGAACTTTTACCCTCATTTGGACTGGCTTGTTTTGCAATATTAAATCGTGGTTATGGGGATGAGATTCTATTTGGGAAAAGGTCTAACAATGTTGTAGTAGACCGCGGGAAATGGCATTTTAGCGTGAACGAAGCTTTTAGCTTGAATGATGTTGATAAATATGGAGAGTTGTCTTTTTCGGCATGTCTTTATCGTGGTATAAGAGAGGAACTAGGATTAAGTGAACGCTTTGAGAAAAATATTGGCGAACATGAATTTTTAGACTTAAATATAATTACCGACCGACTTGAACCGGGTATATTAGCTTTTGTAAGGATTAAACTAAATCAAAAATTGACTTATCAGATGTTATTAGATTGCTACAAAACTGCTCAAGATAGAACGTTAGAAACGTCTACTATTACTTCTATACGTATTGCAGAATTAGAGACGTTTCTGACCAACAATTACGATAATATAAGTATAGGATGCAGATGTGGACTTAGAAGTTTGCTAGCTAGATATAGAGCAGGCTACCTTCGTGAAGATTAATCAAAAGCATTATCTATANNTTATAGGGGCTGAAGAACATAGGCTAAACTTTTGTAATTATATTCAGCTTTTGTATTATCTTCGGCTGACGAGCTTCGATTGCCGCACCATCGCCAAACCCCAAACCTTTGGTGCCAATGGTAAGACAAATACACAAACACAGCAGTAACGGATGATACAACAAGAAACAATAAACATCAACGAAATTTATTTCAGGCTGTTTGAACAACAGGAATTTTCGACTGACGATCTAAATTATACTGTCCTAGAACGCCACAAACCCAACCTGCAGCAATTAGCCGATACCTGTAATTCGGTTATCAGTATTTTTGATGCTTACAAGAAAGAGAATGTCTTTCATTCGTCTAATTTAGGTGCAATGTTTGGTTACAGCCAACAGGAAGTTGAAAGCGGCGGACACCATTTTTTGGACACTAAAATCCATCCAGAAGATTTTGTGATGTTGATGCAAAACAGCTTGTCGATTTTTAAAATATTTTTCAACTTTTCAGCAGATGAAAAACTAAATCATAAGTTGGTTAGCGAATACCGCATTTTAAACGCAACCGGCAACTATATCCGAGTGGTAGAACAGCAACAGGTTTTGGAACTAGATGGCAGGAACAACCTTTGGTTGGCGTTGAGCATTTTGGATATTTCACCTAACCAAAAAAATATGGAGGAAGGGCTAAAAAGCGAAATACTGAATTTCCAAACCGGGAAGATAATCCCTTTTATTGAGCCAAAGGAAGAAATAACAATCAATCTTACTCAAAGAGAAATAGAAGTGTTAAAATTGGTTAAAGAAGGGTTTTTAAGCAAAGAGATTTCCGATAAACTTTCTCTTAGTCTGCACACCGTGAATACTTATCGCCAACGTTTTTTAGAAAAGCTGGGTGTTAATAATTCTATGGAAGCTGTAAAATTGGCTTCAAAACTGGGATTAGTTTAGCTACGGCATACTGATAAATCAGTATTGCCCATGATTAAGGTTAAAAATACTTTTGTGATGTTTTTAATCTTAAAACTATGCTACGGACCATCTCGATATTCATCTTATTGCTTTTATCAGCTCAATTATTGGCACAACAACCCACACAAACCATTCGTGGGACTGTAATTGACGAAGCCTCAAATGTGCCCTTGGCTTATGCTACCGTGGGTCTGCGGAATACCGCCATCGAAACAAAGACAGACAGCTTGGGAAATTTCACACTAAAAAATGTTCCCATCGGCAGATATGATATTATCGTATCTCATATGAGTTATTCACCTGCTATGTTGAGGGAAATTCAGGTAACATCGGCTAAAGAAAACTTTCTGAATATTACGATGAAAGAAAACACCGGCACCCTTGATCAAGTAGTTATTAAAGCAAAGGTCAATAAAGAACAACCTCTCAATTCAATGGCTACGGTAAGTGCCAAAATGTTGAGTGTAGAAGAAGCCAAACGCTATGCAGGTGGTTTTGACGATCCCGCACGGTTAGTTTCCGCTTTTGCAGGTGTGTCAAGCAATGTAAAAAACAATGCAATTATCGTAAGAGGAAACAGCCCGCAATCCTTACAGTGGAAATTGGAAGGTGTTGAAATTCCAAACCCTAATCACTTTGCAGATGTAGATGCTTTTGGTGGTGGCGGGCTTACCGCATTAAGTACGCAACTTCTGGCAAATTCCGATTTCTTTTCTGGAGCAATGCCCGCCGAATACAACAATGCTTTATCGGGCGTTTTTGACATTTTTATGCGAAACGGCAACAACCAAAAACACGAACATACTTTTCAACTAGGCGCAATAGGCATTGACGCAGCTTCTGAAGGACCTTTTTCAAAGAAAAGCAACGCTTCCTATATTTTCAATTACCGCTATTCTACTTTGGCTTTACTTGCCCCTCTTCTACCCGACAATGCAGGTGGTGTAAGGTATCAGGACCTTGCTTTCAAACTAAATTTCCCGACTTTAAAGGCAGGAACATTTTCAATCTGGGGAATGGGATTGATTGATCATTCGGGAGCGGAAGTGAAAACAAACATCAACGAATGGAAATACAAAGAGGATAGAGAAAATGAAGACGTAAAACAATATATGGGAACTGCGGGAATAACCCATAAAATTTCACTGAACGATAGGCAATACCTAAAGTCCACTTTTGCTGTAACCGCTAACGGAATTGATTTGCACAATGAAACAGCTGACAACAGTTTTAATCTGTCTCCCCAAAAGGTAGTGGATAACAACTATTACAACTTTGTTCTGACTTCATTTCTCAATACAAAATTTGATGCAAGGCATACCAACAAATCGGGCTTCGTCATTACCGATATGAATTATAGCATGCTACTAAAGAATACATTAACGGCAGGAATTCCATTACAAACACTGGTAAATGAAAACGGCAACAGCACATTGGTTGCGGCGTACAGCAATTCTATGGTGAACATCAACGATAAGATAACGTTGAATATAGGAATAAACGGTCAATGGTTTACGTATAACAATACTTGGTCGGTTGAGCCGAGAGCAGGTATCAAATACAGGTTAGCCCCTGCACAAACGTTGAGCCTTGCATATGGCTTGCACAGTCGTTTAGAACGGTTGAATTATTATTTCATAAAAGACAACCAAAACCAATACTTAAACAAAAAATTAGGTTTTACAAGGGCACACCATCTAATTATGGGTTACGACATCAGCACATCTGAATTTACACATTTTAAAGTAGAAGCTTATTTTCAGCAGTTGTTTGATGTTCCTGTAATGGCGGGAAATTCATTTTCTTTGATCAACCAACAAAACGATTGGTTTTTTGATGGGAAACTTCAAAACACAGGCAAGGGAAGAAACTACGGATTAGATATTAGTTTTGAAAAATACCTATCCAAAGGTTTTTACTATATGGCAACGGCTTCTTTGTTCAATTCCGAATATCAGGGCGATGATAAGGTATGGCGCAACACACGTTACAATCGTAATATTGCTTTAAACTTCCTTGTAGGCAAAGAATGGCTATTGGGTAAAAACAGAAATCAAATCCTGAGTTTGAATGCACGATTGAGTTTTCAGGGTGGCGACCATTATTCGCCTATAAATACAACCGCTTCCGTTGCCAGCCAAAGGGTTGTTTTTGACGAAACACAGGCCTTTTCCCAACAATACACGCCCGCTTTTACCAGCCATTTTACGGCAAGTTACAAACTCAACAAAAAGAAAACGGCTCACGAATTTGCGCTCAAAATCATTAACCTAACTCAGTATAAAGAATATCTAGGCTTTCAATACAATTACCTAACTAAAACGGTAGATACAAAGCGTGAAGCTGTTTTTATCCCAAACCTAAGTTATAAGATTGATTTTTAACAGTTTGAACCCAGCATAAAAACCACAGCAGCCAACAAGGTGTTACCAAAAGTGGGACTGAATGGCTTCTATTGAATCCGCCACATCACCAATACGTAAACCATTAGCTGCCATTGTTAGACAAATCGTACACAGATGATCAAAAGAATGGAGATCAAAACAGCAGGCAACATTTGGTTTTGTACAAACGTAGCTAACAGAATAAATCTTGGCTGTTGCATTACTATTGGCTCCGGTCAATCTATTGGCATTTATACGTATCTTCAATAAAAAATAAATGTAGAACATAAAGATACGTTGTATGCTTGCTGACAAAAAACTAAAAGCATTTGTGCCAACTGTAAAACCTAACGAGGCCAAATCATTTTACCAAGACGTTTTAGGACTAAAATTGTTGTCAGAAGACAACTTTGCTTTAGAATTTGACGCCAATGGTACGTTATTACGTATTACGACGGTTCAAGACCTAACACCGCAACCGTTTACAGTATTGGGTTGGAACGTTGGCAACATTGTTGCCATAATAAAACAACTTAACGACAAGAACGTATTTTGTGAAAGATACGGCTTTTTTGAACAAGACGATTTTGGAATTTGGACATCACCAAACGGTTCAAAAGTTGCTTGGTTTAAAGACCCGGATGGAAATGTTCTTTCACTAACTGAACAATCAAACTAACGAACGATAAAAACTGCAGCCAACAAAAACAAGGGTTTGGCATCAGGCAGGCTGAACAGCTTCGATTAACAAACGCAAACCCCCACTCTACAAAGCATTACAGCCTACAAATTTCAATCAAATATTTTGGGCTATCACATAACCACTAGCCCAAGCCCATTGGAAATTATATCCGCCTAACCATCCGGTAACATCCACACATTCGCCGCCAAAATAACAGCCCGGCAGCTTCTTGCTCTCTAAGGTTTTAGAAGAAAGTTCTTTGGTATCAATACCGCCACGCATTACCTCTGCCTTATCATATCCTTTATCGCCGGCGGGTTTAACTTTAAAATAATGAATAGTTTGTTCTAGCTGCTGCATCTCCGTTTTGCTCAAATCGGCAATGGTTTTATGCAAAGGCAAGAATTTTTCTAAAGCCTCTACAAACTTTCGGGTATAAAACTGGTGCAGAAAAGTAGAAAGTTGAATTTTCCCATTTACACTTCGCTCAGTATTAAGTAATTCCAATATATCCTGATGGGGCAACAAATCTATATTAATGGTTTCGCCCCTACGCCAGTATGAAGAAATCTGTAATATGGCAGGCCCGCTTAAGCCCCAATGTGTAAACAATATGTTCTCTTCAAAAGAAATCTGATCATTACCTACCCTACAATAAACCGAATTACCTGAAAGTTGGGCAAACCATTCTTCGTCTTTACCTGTAATGGTTAAAGGCACTAACGCGGGTGCGGTTTCGATAATATTTAGGTTGTGCTTACGGGCAAACTTTAATGCAAAATCAGTTGCCCCCATTTTTGGGATAGGCAAACCACCCGTTGCAACAACCAGTTTAGCCGCTTTGATACTTTTATTTTTACCGTTCTGCTCAAAATCAACCCTAAAACCTTCATCAGTTTTAATGATTTCTTTTAGCTCTGCATTACAAATAATCTGCTGTTCCATATCGGCACACAGTTCTGTAAAAACGTTAACCACGTCTTTTGCATTTTTTCCATCAGGAAAAAGCTGCCCTAATGTTTTTTCTTTTCCATTAATTCCATAGGTTTCAAAAAAAGACAAGGTATCCTCAACGGTCCATTGGCTAAAAGCCGATTTTAAAAAATGGGTATTTTGGGTAATGAACTGTTCTTCGGTAGCGCCTATGTTCGTATAATTGCACCGACCGCCGCCCGATATCAATATCTTAGCTCCGGGTTTGTCGTTTTTTTCTAAAACAACAACCTTTTTACCTAAAAATCCGGCTTGTACGGCGCACATCAGGCCGCAAGCCCCTGCTCCTATAATTATAGCGTCAGCATTCATATTAATCAGCCAAAAATACATATTCTTTTTAAGGCTCAACATAGCTTATATGCTATTTTATGATCTCCATCTTCAATAAGGATTTTACATGGCCCAATGTTATTTATTAAAACCTATCCGTTTATTTTTATTATTTTTGTGACTTATCCATAGTTTAGGTAATGGCAAGACAAATCAGCGATTTAAAATTAGGTATATTAGGTGGTGGGCAATTAGGCCGAATGTTAATTCAGGAAGGCATCAATTACAATTTAACCACTTTAGTATTAGATCCTGATGCCGAAGCACCCTGCAAAAATATTGCTAATAAATTTGAGTGCGGTTCTATCACAGATTATGATACGGTTTACAATTTTGGTAAAAAAGCCGATATCATCACCATTGAGATCGAAAAAGTAAACATCGAAGCGTTGGAGCAATTAGAAAAAGAAGGAAAGCTTGTTTTTCCTCAACCACGTGTAATCAGGCTGATACAAGACAAGGGCATACAAAAGCAATTTTTCAAAGAAAACGATATTCCTACAGCTCCTTTTCAATTGGTACATGGCAAAGAAGATATCTTAAATTCAAACATTTCTTTTCCTTATATCTTAAAACAGCGTAAAGATGGTTACGATGGCAAAGGCGTAATGAGGATCAACGGTATAACAGATATAGATAAAGCCTTTGAAGCACCTTCATTGATTGAAGAACTCGTTGATTTTGAAAAAGAAATTGCGGTAATTGTTGCCAGGAACCCTAATGGAGACATGCGAACTTTTCCAATGGTAGAAATGGAGTTCAATGCGGAGGCTAACTTAGTAGAGTTTCTCATCAGCCCATCAACCTATCCTGACAATATACAACAGAAAGCAGAAAAGATAGCTATACAAATTGCTACTGCATTAAATATAACAGGTATTCTGGCTGTAGAAATGTTCGTAACCAGAAATGGCGATATTCTGGTAAACGAATTGGCTCCTCGTCCACACAACAGTGGTCACCAAACTATAGAAGGAAATTATGTATCGCAGTTTGACCAGCATTTAAGGGCTATTTTTAATTTACCTTTAGGAGATACCAGAACTTTAGCAAACTCGGTAATGGTAAATTTATTGGGAGAAAAAGGGCACGATGGCGTGGCTAAATATGCAGGCTTAGAAAAAGTGATGTCTGTTGATGGCGTATATATCCACTTATATGGAAAAAAATACACCAA
>DDEP01000100.1 GCA_002336465.1 Pedobacter sp. UBA1951 | reverse complement strand
AACTTCTTCTTTAGTTAAATTTTTTAAATTGTAGATTTTCAATTTTTTAAATTTTAAAATTAACTATTAGTTAATATTCTTTTTTAGGCTTTTGAGCTGTTTTAAGCTATAATCTTCTCAATGGGCATCACTACAATTCCTTGCGCTCCTGCGGCTTTAAGATCATTGATCTTTTGCCAGAAATCTTCTTCTGGAATTACAGAGTGTACCGCTACCCAGCCTTCTTCAAATAAAGGCACTATAGTAGGACTTTTTACGCCCGGAAGTAAATCTACAATGCGTTGTAGATTTTTCTTTTCTACGTTAAGCACTACATATTTCGTAGCTTTTGCTCTAAGCACAGACTGGATACGTTTTACCAATTCCAGTACTTCGGCATTCAGTTCCATACCTTGGGTAGAGATCAAAACAGCTTCCGAATCCATTACACTAACAAAAGGTTTAAGCCCGTTGTTTTTTAGAGTGCTTCCGGTTGACACAATATCAAAAATGGCATCGCTTAAACCCAACCCCGGTCCTATTTCTACCGAGCCAGATATGTTTCTGATCTGGGCATTGATTTGGTTTGCTTTGAGGTATCTCGAAAGGATTACAGGATAAGAGGTGGCAATGGCCTTACCTTCCAGTTCTTTGATCTCGCTAATTTCGCAGGTATTTTTTATGGCTATTTTTAGTGAGCATTTGCCAAAGCCTAGTTTTTGTAGATAGGAAACATTGGCATTGGTTTCTATAATGATGTTTTCGCCAACGATACCTAAATCGGCAATTCCGTCTTGTACATACTCGGGAATATCGTCGTCTCTCAAGAATAAAATTTCGAGGGGAAAATTACCCACTTTTGAAATTAATGAGCTCTTGTAGTTTTCAAAAGAAAGCCCACAATTTTTTAAAATCTCTACAGATTTTTCATTTAGCCTGCCAGATTTCTGGATAGCAATTTTTAAAGTTTTCACACTGATTTATAAAAGATACAAGAAATAAACTATTTAATTTAAACCGTTTTTGACGTACAAAAACATACCACTATCTATCGCCATGATGGCGATGATGGAAATGATAATGGAAGTTTAAAGTTAAATTCATTTAATATTTATTCCCTTCTCAAAGAAGACGATATGCAAATATACATCTGATACTTCAAAAACAAAAAATAATGGCATTTAATTTGTTATGAGCTTGACATATTATTGTGCAATCCACTTAAATTAATACGATAAGTTGAGGAAATTATTACTTTTTACGCTTTTTTCTATTGTTTTAACTGCCTGTAGCTGGTTTAAAGAAAAACCTGAAATAGCAAAGGTGCTGAGCGATCATTTTAACAACAAATTATATAATAAGTTTGATACGGCAGCCTATAAACCTATTTTTAAAGAGGTGTTGGCTAAAAATCTCAATAACAGTCTTAATCCCAAAGTTATTGAAGCTTATTATGAAGCCAATGAATATTTGCCTTTATTGGTTACTAGATTTTATGTTAACGGCGGATTGGATAGCTTAAGAAAATATGTTGCGAGCAGTTATCAAGATGGATTTAATCCTGAGATTTTTCTATCCACATCATTAGAAAAAGATTTAACTGTACTTAACGCCAATAAATTTAAAAATATAGATGAGGTGTATGCTGCGATAGCTGATTTAGAAGTCAGCTCGGTTTTGGCATTGAACAAGTACACTAACTTTATGCGTTACGGTGCTATCAACCCCACTAATTTCTTAAACCGTTATTACATTAAAAATCTAAGACCTGATAGCGCTAAAATGGATTCTGTTTTAAACGCAACAGATATTTTAGCTGAGCTGAAAAAATCACAACCTTCAGCACCAGCTTATATAGCGCTGAAAAAAGGTTTGGCAACATATCGAGATAGTTTAAAGAACGAAGATAATGAAGCTATAAAAACAATCAAGATCAATTTAGAACGGATGCGCTGGCAATTGCCCGTAAATACGAGCGAGGCTGTATGGGTAAACATACCTGATTTTAGGTTGACTTGGGTTAAAGGTATTGATACGCTAGCCTCAATGAAAGTGTGCGTAGGGGAAAAAAGAGAGGCTGGTTATGCCGATAAAATGAAAACTTATCTTAAATCGGGTAAGTTGGACGATAAACCCAAGAACCATGAAACCCCACAGTTGGTAAGTGTTTTCAACTCTATTCAAGTAAACCCCATTTGGAATATACCCGCAAGCATTGCCAAAAGCGAAATCTACTGGATGGCAAGGAAAAATCCATCTTATTTATCGAACAACAATATAAAGGTTTACCAGAATGGCAAGCTTATAGATGAACCAGATACCATACAATGGGATAAATATCCGAGGGAAAAATTACCTTTTTCTTTTAAACAAGGTTCTGGAGATGGGAATGCTTTGGGGAAATTCAAATTTGTTTTTGATAACAGTTCTAGCATCTACCTACATGATACCAATGCCAAATATGGTTTTAGTTTAAGTAAAAGGGCTATTAGCCATGGTTGCATCAGGGTAGAAGATCCGCTTAAATTTGCGCAGTTGCTCGTAAATAATGATAAAGAGTACGATAAGCTACGTATGGAAGTAGATTTGCCTCCGGTTGATACCACTAAGAATGAACTGTTTAAAACCAAAATGGCTAAAAAAACAGATACATTGAATACTTTTCAGTTGAAACCTACTTGGTTTGCTACAAGAAAAGGCATTGCAGTAGTCGTATCTTATTTTACAGCTTGGGCAAATAACAATAAAGTAGAATTTAGGCCAGATGTTTACGAGTATGATCCTATTTTATGGGAAGCTTTAAAAAGGTATATGTAGATTCTAGTTCTATTTCTGGTCACGCTAAGCTTATTTCAACATTTTTTAGTTAATGTTTAGCAGAAAAATATTTTTTGGAGCAGACAGTGTTAGGTAAATTGTATAAAATTCCTAACTTTGATTTTTAATGAATTTCCTTTATCCGGGTTTTTTGTTTGCATTGCTGGCCATAGCCATTCCTATTGTTATTCACTTATTTAATTTCAGGAAATATAAAAGGGTTTACTTTAGTAATGTAGCCTTTCTGAAAGAAGTAAAAGAGCAAAATTCTTCCCGTCAAAACCTTAAAAACTTACTGATTTTACTCTGCAGGATATTAGCTATTGTATTTTTGGTATTGGCTTTTGCCCGTCCTTATTTTACAAATGGTAATCAGGCAGATTTAGGAGTAAGGAAAGTGGTCAGCATATTTGTAGACAACTCTTACAGTATGGATGCTGTAAACAAAGAAGGGAGTTTGTTAGATGAAGCAAAAAGGACAGCTAAGAAAATAGTAAACTCTTACGCATTAAATGATAAATTTCAATTGCTAACCAACGATTTTGAAGGTAAGCATCAGCGTTTGCTGAACAAAGAAGAAATCTTATCGGCTATAGACGAGATAAAAGTATCGGCTATACACCGAGAATTGCAACAGGTAATCAATAGGCAGCAAGCTGTTTTTACTGGAGAGGGGAGTTATATTTCATATATCATTTCAGATTTTCAAGAAAGTTTTGCAGGTAAAGAACCAATCAAGAAAGAAGAGGGTAATCAGATATCATTGATTAAACTGAATGCAAATGCATTGCCCAATATAGCGGTTGATAGTGTGAGTTTTCTTTCTCCAGTTCATTTACCGGGCACTTCAGAAAAAATTGTGATAAAGGTGCGCAATTATAGTGATGAGGATGCACAGAATATACCACTTAAATTGCTGATCAATAACCAGCAGAAAGCAGTGGCCAATGTTACGGTAAAAGCCGGGCAAAGCAAATACGATACTTTATCATTTAATGGATTGACCACAGGCTGGCAAAAAGCGGTGGTTAGCATAAAAGACTTCCCGCTAACTTTTGATGACAACCTGAACTTTACTTTTAATGTAAACCAAAACCAATCGGTTCTGGTCATTAATGGCAAGCTCGAACTGTCTAAATACATAGATGCCTTATACGGGGCTGATCCGTATTTTAAGTTAAGCCGTGTACCTGAAAATAACATCAATTACGCTGTTATACCAAAGTTTAGTTTGGTTGTTTTAAATGCACTTCAAAATCCTTCAACGGGTTTAGCTAATGAGTTAAAGAATTACATCAATAATGGTGGTTCTGTGGTTATTTTCCCTGATGCGGGTGTAAATAAAGAAGTTTATAATCAATTTTTAAAAGTTTTGGGGCTTCCTATAGTTGAGCAAGTTAATAAGACAGATGTTAAAGTAAGTCAGGTAGAACTTAAGCATCCCTTGTTTAAAGATATATTTGAGCAATTGCCCGAAAAAATGGATTTACCACAAGTTCATCAATATTTTACTTATGCAAAAACACAAGGACAATATCAGGAGAATTTAATGCAATTGCCTTTGGGAAATTTCTTCTTAGCTAGATTTTCAAAAGGAGCAGGCAGTGTTTATCTTTTATCTTCGGGTTTAAATGAAACTGAAAGTAATTTTGCAAGACATCCCTTATTTATTCCTGTGATGTACAAAATTGCGTTTTCGAGCGCAAAAGACCTTCCATTATTTTATACTGTAGGAAAAGACCATTCTATAGAAACAACACAAACCACTTTAGGTAAAAATCAGACCTTAAAAATAACTAACGATAATTTTGAAGTTATACCTGAAGTTAAGCAAAACGCAAACAGAACATTGCTGTACATTGACGACCAGATTAAAAAAGCAGGTTTTTATGAAGTGAAAAAAGCCGATTCGACTTTGGCTGTTGTCGCTTTTAATGACGATAGATCTGAATCGCTGATGAAATTCTCTGCTCAAGGTGATTTGGAAGAACTTTTTGGAAAGCAGCATATCCGTTTTACAGATACCAGCAATAAGAGCATTCAATCGGCTGTTAATGTAAAAAATAACGGAACAGAGTTATGGAAACTTTGCCTAATTTTGTGCTTAGTTTCTATTTTAACAGAGATTTTACTGGTTAGATTTTATAAAATTCAAAAATATACACATTCATGAACCTCTTAGTTAAGGGCATTAAAATTGCAGATCCGGAGAGCGAGTTTAACAACAAAACTTGCGACATCAGAGTTGAAAAAGGAAGCATTACGGCAATATCAGAACATTTAACTGCAAACAAAAATGAGCAGGTATTTGAAGCTGCTGGATCAATTTTATCGCCGGGATTTATGGATTTGAACTGTATGTTTGGTGATCCGGGCTTTGAAACCAAA
>DDEP01000195.1:3962-4107 GCA_002336465.1 Pedobacter sp. UBA1951 | reverse complement strand
CCTGTTGAGGGCACAGGATTTTAAGCCCTGCGTGTCTGCCAGTTTCTGCCAAAAAAAAGCCTCTCATTTCTGAAAGGCTTTCGTTCGATTTTGTTGTACTGAAGGCGGGAATCGAACCCGCACGCCTGTTGAGGGCACAGGATTT
>DDEP01000195.1:0-3952 GCA_002336465.1 Pedobacter sp. UBA1951 | reverse complement strand
GTGCTCTACCAACTGAGCTACTTTCGCTTAAATTACATCTCCAATGTAAGACCCAAATGTTGCCGTTTTATATACCGTTCTTCCGTTTGGGTTTGCAAATATACACAGATTTATATTGCTGGCAAGAAATATTTTATATTTTTTTGAATGTTTAATCTAACTCATTGTTTTTCAGTAAAAGAAAAATCAGGTCTCTTTCATAACCCTTGCTTAAAAGGTAATTTAAGAGCTTATAACTACGTTTAGCAGGGTTTTTCTCGGTAACAGTATTCGTTTTTTTTTCTAAAAGCTGCGTTAGGTTTTTTAAATAAATTTCTTCATCTAAGCTGTTAAGGGCTTTCTGTATAATCTTATCGGGTACGCGCTTTAATTTTAAACCTTGTTTGATTTTAAGCTTGCCCCATTTTTTGATATGATGCTTTCCAGAAGTATAACTTAAAGCAAACCGCTCCTCATTTAAAAAGTTGTTGGCAATCAGTTCTGCAATAATTTCTTCTATTTCAGAGGTTTTAAGCTCCCATTCGTATAACTTGCTTCTCATCTCATGTTGTGATCTTTCTTGATAAGCACACCATTGCTCAGCTTTTAGCAAAGCAGACTTCTGATCTAAAGCTATTTTGTTTTCTTTAACGCTTTTCATAATTAAATGCTGAAATTCGTAAAAAAATAAGAGTAAAACACATTTTTCTATGACAGATAACGAAACTTACTCCATAGCACAGGTTGCGAAGATTATCAATGCCACAACCTTACTGGTTGATCCTGAGCGTAAAATCAGAAAACTGCTTACAGACAGTCGAACAATTGATTCGCCAGATGAGGGCTTGTTTTTTGCGGTCAAAGCGCAACGCAACGGGCACGACTTTATTGACGGAGCGTATCAAAACGGAGTAAGGAATTTTGTGGTTTCAGAAAAAGGTTTTACAGAAAAGTACCCCGATGTAAATGTTTTGTTTGTACCCAATGTACTGGCTGCTTTACAGCATTTAGCTCGTTACCATCGCTCTAGATTTCATTTAAAGACCATTGGCGTAACAGGAAGCACAGGTAAATCAATGGTAAAAGAATGGTTGTATCAGCTTTTAGCTGCAGATTATAATATCGTTCGTAGTCCAAAGAGCTATAACTCCCAGATTGGAGTGCCTTTGTCTGTTTGGCAGATCACAGAGAACCATAATCTGGGGATTTTTGAAGCAGGTATTTCTACTGCTAACGAAATGCAGGCCTTGCATGATATTATAAAACCTGATGTTGGTGTACTGACCAATATTGGTGCTCAGCATGATGAGGGATTTGGTAACCGTAACGAAAAGATTAGGGAGAAACTTAAGTTATTTGAAGGAGCACAATGGCTAATTTACAATCCCGGATATGTTAGGGGAGAGGATATAGCTGGTTTGTCCATTGAGCAGTGTTTTACATGGAGCACAGAAAATAAAGCAGATCTACAGGTATTTGAGCGTTTAAATAAGGGTAATGCTACCAATTTGAAAGCTTACCATAAAGGTAAAGAAATTGAGGTAACCATACCCTTTATCGATCCTGCGTCGATAGAAAATAGTATAATTTGCTGGAGCGTGCTTTTGGCCTTAGGTTATACCAATACTTTGATTAGTGAACGATTAATGCGACTTAACCCTGTAGTATTGCAATTGCAATTGCTCAATGGCATTAACCAATGTTCTATTATTCACGATCATTACAGCACTGATATATCATCTTTAGCTATAGCACTTGATTTTCTTAACCAGCAAAACCAACATAGCAGAAAAACTTTAATCCTTTCGGATGTTAATCCTGAAGGGAAAGAAACAGAGCAGATTTATCAAGAAGTAGCAACGCTTCTTAAACATAAGCATGCGGGGCGATTGATAGGTATAGGTCCTAATATTTCAAGTTTTGCAAATTTGTTTGATGGTAACAGCTTGTTTTTTGAAACGGTTGATGAGCTGATCGCTAAACTACCTGAGATTAATTTTAACAATGAAACCATTCTTTTAAAAGGACAAAATCGTTTTGGATTTGCTGCCTTAGGCAAATTGTTAACACAGAAAGTACACGATACGGTTTTAGAAATCAATCTTAATGCATTGGTTAAGAACTTACAATTTTACCGTGCTCAGTTAAAATCTGGAGTTAAGACAATGGCCATGGTAAAAGCTTTTTCTTATGGCAGTGGAAGTTTTGAGATAGCCAATTTATTGCAATACCATAAAGTAGATTATTTGGCGGTTGCTTATGCCGATGAAGGAATTGCCTTGCGCAAGGCGGGTATTACTTTACCTATAATGGTAATGAGCCCCGAGGTTTCGGCTTTTGAGGCCATGATTAAATACAGTTTAGAACCTGAAATTTACAGTGTAGAGGTTTTAATGGATTTTATCAAAGCCCTACCTGCTAATGCTCAACATTTCCCGATACATATTAAAGTTGACACGGGTATGCGCAGGCTAGGATTTGAGCAACATGATACAAAATCTCTGATGCAGATATTAGCGCATAACCATCAAATAAAAGTGGTATCTGTTTTTACACATTTAGCAGGGGCAGATGAAACCAAACATGATGATTTTACGCAGATGCAAGTGCAAAAGTATCTTGCATTTTATAATGAGCTGATTACTGTTCTTCCAGACCGACCTATACGACACGTGTTAAATACTTCTGGCATCAGCCGTCATGCAGGTGCGCAATTTGATATGGTTCGCATTGGTATTGGTATGTATGGCTTTGATGCGGCATTACCAAAAAGTAAAGGTCTTGAAACGGTAGCTTGTCTTAAAACTACCATTTCGCAGATAAAAGAACTGGAGGCTGGAGAAACTGTAGGCTATAGTAGAAGAGGTGTATTACCACATGGTGGTAAAATCGCTACGGTTAAAATTGGTTATGCAGATGGTTACAACCGTAATTTTGGTAATGGCACAGGGAAAATGCTGGTAAACGGATATTTAGCACCTACTGTAGGTTCAATATGTATGGATATGTGCATGTTAGATATTAGTGGTATCGAAGCTAAGGTAGGAGATGAAGTAATCGTATTTAATCATGAACATACCATTGCAGATTTAGCAAATACCATCCAGACCATTCCTTATGAAATACTAACCAATGTTTCGCAAAGAGTTAAGCGGGTATATTTATATGGTTAAAAAGTAATGGTTGAGGGTGGGTTTAAAATTTAAGTAAAAACATTTTACTAATTTTGTGCCATGAACAAGCTGGGAAAAGCCATACTAAATTATTTGATCAGGGGATTGCTCGTAGTTGTACCTATTGCATTAAGTATTTTTATTGTGGTTTGGGCTGTTACTACTGTAGATAGTTGGTTAAACATCAACAATATTTTGGGAGTAGATCCTAAAACGGGTATGAGCAGAAATATTCCCGGCCTCGGGTTAGCCTTGGTTATTGCCCTTATTTTAACTGCAGGTGTTTTTGTGACCAACTTTGTAACCGCACCTATGTATAACTGGTTTCAACGGATGTTGAACCGTTTACCGCTGATCAATTTCATTTATTCCTCTATAAAAGATCTTACCGAGGCATTTGTGGGCGATGAGAAAAAATTCAATCATCCGGTTTTGGTAGAGGTAGAAGGAGGGCTAAAACGCATTGGTTTCTTAACCCAACAAGACTTAACTAAGCTCTCTCTGCCCGGCGATGTAATCGTTTACTTTCCTTTTTCTTATTCTTTTGCAGGTGTAGTGTATGTAGTTGCAAAAGAACGGGTAAAAACTTTAGATATGTCGGCTGCCGAAGCAATGAAATTGGTAGTTAGTGGCGGTGTAAGCGGCTTTTAAAAGCTATATAGACAAAACCATATAAAAATCAGTAAAATGATAAAGAAGAACATTTTGGCAAATGTTTCTTTAATGAATAAACCAGCCAGTAATACAATACGCTGATCAATATTCTCTTCGGTAATAAAGCCCGATCCTGAGGCGCCATT
>DDEP01000249.1 GCA_002336465.1 Pedobacter sp. UBA1951 | reverse complement strand
TTTAGACAAATCTAAAAAATAGTTTGTAGAATTTATGATAAAATAATAAAGGTTTTTAAGAATTATATTTTGTTTGTATGGTTCCGAATACTACTTTTGCAAAGTATATTAACCAAACTTATGGCAACAGAATTAGACAAAATTGATTTTAAAATCTTAAAGCTATTGCAAGAAAATGGCAGAATAACCAATTTATTGTTATCTCAGGAAATAGGTTTATCGCCTGCACCTACTTTAGAAAGAGTGCGCAAACTTGAAATGGCGGGATATATCAAAAGCTATCATGCTTTGGTTGATGAGGAGAAATTGGGTTTGGGCATAAAGACTTTTATACAGATTCAATTAGATTTTCACAAGAATAACACTATACAAACTTTCTTGGATGAAGTGAACCAGATTAAAGAGGTTACAGAATGTCATCACGTAACAGGACAGGCAGATTTCTTGCTTAAAGTGTACGTAAGCGATATTAAAGCTTATGAGCGTTTAATTATGGATAAGATCAGTAAAATTTCTGTAGTTAAGACTTTTCAAACGATGATGATCATGTCAACTACCAAGAAAGAGCCTATTGTTCCTTTAGAGTATTAATCAGCTTTATTCTAAACCTTTAACATTATTACCATCTAAGAATTCTAAGATCTATTTGGTAAGATATGTTGCTTAGAATTATAGGAGAGCTCGATAATATTCATTTACAAATGGTCTTTTACCTGCTTGGATGATATTGGTACAATTAAAGTTAACCAATAATCCTTTTGGGGCTTTCAGCAACTTCATGTACGTTAATAATTGTGCTTCATGAACAGGTAAAATATGTTCAACGGATTTTAATTCTAAAATTAAACTGTTTTCTATAAAGAAGTCTACTCTTAGGTTAGCATCGATTGGAAAGCCTTTATATATAACATTAATGGCCTGTTCAGACAGGAACGAAATATTCCTAACTTGTAATTCTCTAATTAAACAGCGATGATAAATACTTTCTAATAATCCAGGACCGAGTACCTTATGGACTTCTATACATGCTCCGGTTACATTATATTCTAATTCATCTAGAAAATCCTTGCTAATCATAACTAATATTAAATATACGTATTATGATTAAATATTCCTTTTAAATCTGATCACAATCCTTAGGTGTCTAAGATGGTTTAAAAACCACTAAACCTGCCAGTTAATAGGCTGCTTACCTTCTTGTGCTAAGATTTGGTTGGTTTTGCTAAAAGGTTTTGATCCAAAAAATCCGCTATAAGCCGAAAAAGGAGAAGGGTGAGCAGATTTGATGATAAAGTGCTTGCTCTGATCTATAAGCGTTTCTTTTTGTTTGGCGTAATTGCCCCAAAGTATAAATACCAAGCCTGTTTTTTTTGCCGATAAAGCTCTGATCACCTGATCGGTAAATTGCTCCCATCCCTTGTTTTGGTGAGAACCTGCTGTATTGGCCCTTACAGTTAAAGTTGCATTTAACAACAATACACCCTGATCAGCCCACGAAGTGAGGTCGCCGTGTGTGGGTATCTTAAAATCAGGGAATTCATCTGAAAGTTCTTTATAGATATTTTTTAAAGAGGGTGGAGGCGTAATGCCTTTTTGAACCGAAAAAGAAAGCCCATGTGCTTGGTTTACGCCATGATAAGGGTCTTGACCTAATATGACCACTTTTACCTTATCAAAAGGTGTATGCTTAAATGCATTGAATATATCGGCACTTTTAGGGAAAATGGTGAAGCCTTTTTGCTTTTCACTCAATAAAAAGGCTTTTAGTTCTTTCATGTAAGGCTGATCAAATTCGTCTTTAAGTACTTCTAACCAGCTACTTTCTAATTCTACGGCCAAACTATTTGGTTTTTGCAGTTAATATTTCTTTCATGTCTATTTCTAACGACTTTTTAGGAGATTCGGTAATTCTTCCTAATTCTTGCCCTTTTTTGTCGAAGAAAATGAAAGTAGGCACACGCTCTATCTTAAGGTTATCGATTAAACCGTTCTCTGCTTTTTTATTGCCATCTACACAAATGAAAGTAACGTTCTTATCAATATGCAAGGCATCGGCAATCTTAATGAAATGCGGAACTTGGAGCTTACTGTCGCCACACCATGTACCCATTACTACGGTAATTTTTTTATCGCCTGCTAATTTTTTAAGGTCTTTCAATTGGGTAGAATCTACCTTGTAATTTCCGTAATTAGCATCGTAACTGGCCTTAAACTCAGGAAAATTTATAATACCTTCTTTTGTACATTGGTTTAACATAACTTCTTTATGTTTAATCTGGTCTTCAATTTTTTTATTTAACTCTTGTGCATTGGCAGCAAAGCCTACAAAAGAGAGTAGAATGAGTAATTTGTTTTTCATCTTTATTTTTTCGTTTAATTTACAATTAAAACTCAATTATATGCAACATAAAAGCGATATTTGCACAAATATTAAAAAACTATGTCAAATTTAATACGTCTAATTATTGGTTTTGCTTTGGTAGGTGCTGCTGTAGCATTATTTATTTTTGGTCATTGGGGTTGGGGTCTATTAGCTGTATTTTTTAGTATATGTTTATTCATTACCTATTTTTATAATGAAAATATGCTGATTGCACAATGGTATCTGCGCAAAGACAATATGGATAAAGCTGCTGTATTTTTAGGCAGAATTACCAATTATGAAACACAACTTAATAAAATGCAGCATGGTTATTATAACTTGTTGATTGGTTTAATAGAATCAAGAACTGCACCGATGAAATCTGAAAAATATTTTAAGACTGCTTTAAATCTTGGACTACATATGGATCATAACATTGCTTTGGCTAAATTGAGTTTAGCAGGTATTGCTATGGCCAAAAGAAATAAGCGTGAGGCTCAAATGTATTTAGCTGACGCTAAAAAAGCAGATAAGAATAAATTATTGGCTGATCAGATCAAACAGATGAAAGACCAAATGGGTATGTTAGACAGACAAACTCAAGTGCGTTACAGCCACAGATAATTAAGCGCAAATGAAATTTTAAAACCGGTTAGTGTAAATCCTTTCCGGTTTTTTTATTTATCGCAAAGTCTGTCAAAGTTTTCTTCAAAATGACTGTCATACGTTTTGTTGATGATATCGTTATCATCATCTTCGTAGCTCTTTTTAAAGAAAAATTCTTCTGCTTGTATGCGTTTAACCAATTGCCTGATCAGGGAAAGGTCAAAAGCATCACGACTTAATTTTATGCAATATTCTTTATCGGTAATTTCTATACTCGAAGTATTCATAATATTCTTTTTTATTGCTTAAAATTAAGAAAGGCATACGATGGAAAGTTTAGCATGCCTTTATGTTTTTGTTATGATTATGTTAATAAACCGTTGTTAATGGGCAATTAATTGATTGCTCCAAAAAGTTTTTCAGAAAGCTGGTCAATGTTTCCAGTATCTGTATTGCAGAGAATGATCACTACATTATTGAAACTTGGATCAGCAATGATTTCTGAATTGAATCCATCAATACTTCCAGAACGTGTTATAAAAGGTTTTCCTGTTTGGTTGATGTAGAAGCCATAAGTGGGGGCGCCGTTTATCCATTTGATAAAATCGTTGCTTTGCGCTTTAACAAGATAAGTTTGCTTAGTCTTTTCTGAGATGAGTTTATTGGTTTTAAGTGCTATTATCAATTTGTACAAATCATTTATGGTCGAATAAATTTGTCCGGCACCATAATAATTGTCAATATATCTGCGGTCATTATATAGCGTATCGGTTGGTTTGCCTTTTCCGAAGGTATAATTATGGTATCCGTAAGCTAAATTTGGAACAATATCATCATCTGTAACAAAGCCCGAGTTATCCATACTTATTTTTGAAAGGATATATGAACGAACGGCTTTTGCATAGCTAAGCTTTGTAATTTTCTCTATTACCTTAGAAAGAAGGATAAAATCTACATTGTTGTAATTGAATTTGCCAGTATCTGTAGATTTGGTTACAAAGTTTTTAATATAATCATCGAGCTTATATATGGAAAGATAAGCCTTAATAGGTTCATTCTTTAAGCCTGAACGATGGATGAGCAATTGAGAAATTTTGATGTCTTGGCAATCGGCTGGCAGACCATCAACATATTTACCAATTTTATCGTCGAAATGTAAATCTCCTTTTTCATGCAGTTGAAGAATAAGGAGAGACGTAAAGAGCTTAGTTACAGAAGCTATAGGAAATCTTGTATTTGCATCAATAGGTACTTTAAACTGAAAATTGGCGTAGCCCCTGTACAGTTCGGCAACTTTTTTGTCTTTTTGCACTACTAGAACAGAGCCATTAAAATGACCTTGCTCATATTCTTGGTTGATGATGTCTTCGATTTTTTGCTGTCCAAAGCAGGTAAAGGCAATAAAAAACAGTACTATGCTGGTTAAAATCTTCATAACAGTTAATAGGGTTATTCAGAAAAG
>DDEP01000197.1 GCA_002336465.1 Pedobacter sp. UBA1951 | reverse complement strand
TAACTTTAGTATCAAAGCCTAATAAAGTAGCAGTTTGCATCATGTCAATAGCCTTACCTTCTGCAAAACCCTCTTTAATGTCTAATAAAATAACTTCCTCAGCTAATTCTTTTCTTGCAATATTGTCGGCACATGTGGCCCCTACGGCACCTGCACCTACTACAGTAATTTTCATATTATGGATAGGTTTAAGATTTATGTTTACTGGTCTAATATATTGATTTGAGTTAGTTTTAAAAATGTTTTTTTGTAATTATTTGATTGTTTAATGTAATTTAACTTTTTGTTGATATTGTAGCTTAATTCAATGGTTTTGACATAAATTTCCAAGGAAAACGTTTTAAGTTTATTCGTAAGCTTTCTTGACCCTCAACGTTATTTACCAATAAATCTTTACCTAAAAATTTACCTGCAAACAGATTTCCTATCCATTGTATAGTTTGATATTGTTTGTTTGATTTGCTGAATTTTGCCGATACCCCATCGCTATATCTAAACTCATTTTGTTTAAAAACAATATTTTTTGGTAAGCTGTGCTCTAAATCTACCAATTCCATCTCTAAATTGGTTTTACTGTTGTTGATGAATATATTGTTGTAAACTAAGGTGCTATCTGTTGTACCTGCAAAATTGAAAAGCCGTTTTCGGTTTAAGCCATCATTTACGCTTAGGTTATATCTAATAATATTGTTTTTGGTCATCATGCTTTTTGCACTTATGTCATCAGAAATTACGAGCATAAAACCCCCTTCGTTATCATGGCTGTAGTTGTTTTGTATGGTGGTATGATTGCAATTGCCATCAATATCAAAAGATTGCCCGTCGTTAGACCAATCTTGGTTTTTGGTAAAAGCTACTTCGTTATATTGAATAACCGTATTGTCGCTGCTATGTGGCCAAACGGCAACTGCGTTATCTTTAGCTCTGGCACGCATCTTAAAAAGTTTATTATGTTCTATTAGAGCACCATCAAAAGCCTTAACTACAATGCCATCGCCGCCAATATCTTCTAATAAACAATCTTTTATCGTTAAATTTTTATTAGGAAACCAATTGTCTCTAAAAGCAAAAGTTCCATTGCCTCTGATCCCGTTTCTATCAACTTTTTTAATGATACATTTTTCGATTTTTAAATTTTCGATATTGCTTTTTGCAGGGCCTTTACATTCCCAATAAATTCCATTACCCTCATTGCTGCCTTTTTTATTATCACCGTTTATATCATGAATGTACAAGCCAAATAAGTGAATGTTGGAGATGGTACCAATGTTTTCTGCTAAAATTCTAAGTCCAGTTGGGCCATTTTTCTGAAAATCTACCGAAGCGTCAAAATTGGTGATCTCTATATTTTTTACGGTGATGTGGCTTATGTTTTTGAGCAAAATACCATCTTTTGCAGTTGCATTAACATTTATTTTAGGCAAATCGCCATTGCCATAATCGGCAATGGTTATAGGTTTTTTAAATAACCCCGATTGTTTTAATTCTATATGGCCAATCCAAACTGAGCCTCTTTTTAAAAGAATTTTATCGCCTGGTTTAAAAACAGATGAATTGATTTTTTCTAAGGTTTTCCAAGCTTGATCTGGCGACGTGCCAGAATTAGAATCTTTACCTAATTCTGCATCGATGTAATACTTTTGGCTTTTTTCTAACGACTTTCCTTCGCTTTTATAGGCTGAAATGACTAAAAAAGAAAAGAGGCAAAATAAGAAGAGGATTTTTTTCATGAGTTTAGGAATAATTCTGCATTTAAAAATACTCAAATATTATATTTTAAAACGCTCTGTAAGTGAAAACGTTCTTTTTGTTGATAAAATACTGACAAGTTAAAGTCTTAAATTAGCTACTTTTGATATCCAAGATTTAGAAAGCCATGTACTTAATTTTTGATACAGAAACCACCGGTTTGCCCCGTAATTTCAATGCTCCCATTACCGATACAGATAACTGGCCGCGTTGTATTCAGATTGCTTGGCAACTGCATGATGAATTAGGTAATTTAATTGAACATCAAGATTATCTGGTTAAACCCGATGGGTTTAATATCCCTTATGATTCTGAACGTATTCACGGTATTTCTACAGAATTAGCTGATGAACTAGGTATCAGCTTGGCTGAAACCATGGAAAAATTTAAGGAAGTTTTAGGCAAGGCTAAGTTCATTGTAGGGCAAAATGTAGGTTTTGATGTTAACATTATAGGCTGTGAATTTTACCGTTTAGGTATAGAGAATAATTTGGCTAATATGCCAGTGCTCGATACCTGTACCGAAATTACTGCCGAACTGCTCAAAATACCCGGAGGTAGAGGTGGTAAATTTAAATTGCCAACCTTAACAGAACTGCATGAGTATTTATTTGGCGTGCCTTTTAGCGAAGCACACAATGCTACTGCCGACGTGGAAGCAACTACCCGTTGTTTTTTGGAATTGGTAAAAAAAGGCATTTTTACAAAAGAAGAGTTACAGGTAGATACCGATTACTTTTTACGTTTTAAAGACGCCAACCCTTTCCCATTTGAGCCAGTAGGCTTAAAGCACATTAATTTAAAAGCGGCTTCAGATGAAATAAGAAAACGTACGCAAACAGGCGGTACTACCGGAAGACAAACTTCAGCAGCAGATACAGCTGCTTTGGCCGATGCTACGTTTGTTCATCTACATAACCATACACAGTTTTCGGTACTGCAAAGTACCATAAGTATAAGCGCTTTGGTAAAGGCTGCGGCAGCGCAAAATATGCCTGCAGTTGCTTTAACCGATCATGCGAACATGATGGGTGCTTTCCATTTCGTAAATGAAGTGCTGAAATACAACAAAGGTGTTGAGGCAAAAAACGCAGAAGCGATAGAAAAAGGCGAAAAACCAGAAGGTCAAACCATCAAACCTGTAATAGGAGTAGAGTTCTTTGTTTGCGATGACCATACCGATAAAACCCGTAAAGACGATGGTTATCAGGTTGTATTTTTGGCTAAAAACAAGCAAGGCTATCACAATTTGGCTAAAATGTCGTCTATCGCTTATACCAAAGGTTTTTACTATGTGCCTCGTATAGATAAAAAAGTGGTAGAACAGTACAAAGATGATATCATTGTGTTATCTGGTAACTTATACGGAGAAATACCAAGTAAACTGTTAAATATTGGCGAGAAGCAAGCAGAAGATGCACTACTTTGGTGGAAAGAACAGTTTGGCGAAGATTTTTATATCGAAGTTATGCGCCATGGTCAAGAAAACGAAGACCGTGTAAACGAGGCTTTGATACCGCTTGCAGCTAAACATAATGTTAAACTGATTGCTACCAATAACACCTATTATATTGGAAAAAAAGATGCACATGCACACGATATTTTGCTGTGTGTTAAAGATGGTGAGAAATTAACAACACCTATAGGCCGTGGCCGTGGTTTTAGGTTTGGTATGCCTAACCAAGAGTATTATTTCAAGTCGGCAGATGAAATGAAAACCCTTTTTGCCGATTTGCCTGAGGCTATTCTGAACATTCAGGAAGTTATAGACAAAATTGAGGCTTATAAGCTTGCCCGTGAGGTACTATTGCCAAAATTTGATATCCCCAAAGAATTTCAAGTGGCCGAAGACGAACAGGATGGAGGTAAACGAGGAGAGAACAAGTATCTAAGATACCTTACTTATGAAGGTGCTAAAAGGCGTTATAAAGAATTAACGTCCGATATTACCGAGCGTTTGGATTTTGAATTGCAAACCATTGAAAAGACGGGTTATCCGGGATATTTCTTGATTGTACAAGACTTTATTGCCGAAGCTCGTAATAGAGATGTGTCTGTTGGTCCCGGTCGTGGATCGGCGGCGGGATCGGCGGTTGCTTATTGTTTAGGCATTACCAACATCGACCCGATCAAGTATGATCTCCTTTTTGAGCGTTTCCTAAATCCAGATAGGGTTTCCATGCCCGATATTGATATTGACTTTGATGATGAAGGTCGAAGTCGTGTAATGGATTACGTAATTGATAAATATGGTTCCAGTCAGGTAGCACAGATCATTACCTATGGTACCATGGCTGCAAAATCGTCCATAAGAGATACGGCACGTGTGTTGGATTTACCTTTGTTCGAAGCCGATAAAATAGCCAAGCTCATACCTAACATGAAACTGGCTAAGATTTTTAACCTTGAAGAAAAAGAGTTAAAATCTGCTTTGAGACCAGATGAATTTGAGAGAGTAAATGAGCTTAAAAATATAGCAGGAGCCAAGAGTTTGGCATCTGAAACCATTGAACAGGCTGTAGTATTGGAAGGGTCGTTGCGTAACACGGGTATTCACGCCTGTGGAGTAATCATTACACCTGATGACATTACAAATTTTGTACCTGTAGCTACGGCTAAGGATTCTGATCTGTACGTTACCCAGTTTGATAACTCGGTGGTAGAAAGCGCTGGTTTGTTAAAGATGGACTTTTTGGGGTTAAAGACTTTGACCCTGATAAAAGATACCGTAAAACTGGTTAAAAAACGGCACGGAATTGATTTAGATCCTGATAATTTCCCCATAGATGATGTAAAAACTTATGAGCTTTTTCAACGCGGCGAAACGGTTGGTATATTCCAGTACGAGAGTCCGGGTATGCAGAAATACATGAAAGAGCTTAAGCCAACGGTTTTTGGAGATTTAATTGCCATGAACGCATTGTATCGTCCCGGACCAATGGAGTATATCCCAAGTTTCGTAAGACGTAAGCATGGTTTAGAACCCATTACTTATGATCTGGATGCTTGTGAAGAATACCTTAAAGAAACTTATGGCATTACAGTTTACCAAGAGCAGGTAATGCTTTTATCGCAAAAACTGGCAGATTTTACCAAAGGTGAAGCCGATGTTTTGCGTAAGGCCATGGGTAAGAAGCAAAAGGATGTACTGGATAAGATGAAGCCGAAATTTGTTCAGCAGGCTGCAGAAAAAGGTCATGCTCCGGCTACATTAGAAAAAATATGGAAAGACTGGGAAGCCTTTGCTTCTTATGCCTTCAATAAATCGCACTCAACATGTTATGCGTGGATAGCCTACCAAACTGCTTATTTAAAAGCCCATTATCCGGCAGAATATATGGCAGCGGTTCTTTCTAACAACATGAGTGATATTAAGCAAGTTGCTTTCTTTATGGAAGAATGCCGACAGATGGGAGTTACGGTTTTAGGTCCTGATGTAAATGAGTCTGATTTGAAATTCTCGGTAAATGCCAATGGAGAAGTGCGTTTTGGTTTATCGGCAGTAAAAGGAGTAGGAGAGAAAGCGGTAGAAAGCATCATAGAAGAACGTCAGGCCAATGGCGCTTATCAGAGCGTTTTTGAGTTTGCAAAACGTTCCAATACCCGTATCGTAAATAAAAAAGCATACGAGAGTTTTGTGTATAGCGGAGCCTTTGATGCTTTTGGGTACAACCGATCTCAATACTTTTATATCGGAGCCAATGATAAAATGAATGGCATAGAAAAGCTAATTAAATATGCCAACGACTTTCAGAATAACCAAAACTCAGCGCAATCTTCATTGTTTGGTGGCTCAAAAGCAGATCTTATTCTCGAACCTACATTTGCAGCCGCACAAGAATGGGGATTGATTGACAAATTAAAGTATGAGAAAGATGCTATCGGTATATTCTTATCGGGACACCCTTTAGATGATTATAGATTTGAACTGGACAAGTTTTGCCAACATAAGGTAAAAGATATCAGTATCATTAATAAAGTACGTAGTGGCGATTCTAATGAAGAAATACTAGCAGAATTTGAAGGGTTAAAGAACAGAGAATTGGTAGTGGGAGGATTGGTTGGCATTGCATCGCAGCGCATCACTAAAACCGGACGGCCTTTTGGAACTTTTACATTCGAAGATTACGATGACAGTTGCGAGATTGCTCTTTTTGGTGAGGATTTCTTGAAATTTAAACAGTTTTTAACAGAAGGCTATTTCTTGCAGATCAGAGGGAAAGTAGGCTTGCGCTATGGTAAAGAAGGAGATTGGGAATTTAAAATTACTTCTATAGATTTACTTTCGGGTTTAAGAGATAAACTCACCAAATCATTAACTTTATTATTCCCTATTGAATCTGTGGATACCAATCTTATGGACAAAATAGCTTACATCTTAGAAGAAAATAAAGAAATTAGCGAAAACCAGAATTGTAAGCTTAACTTTGAGGTTTACGATAGAGAAAAGGGGCTTAGGTTAGATTTACCTTCTAAAAACTTAAAAATAAACCCTAATAACCAGTTTTTAGCTCAAATACAGCGACTTAACGTAGTTGATTACCGGTTGAATTAGTGTCAAAATGACATAAGTATATTGTTGGCACCACAATTGATTATATATTTGTAACAAATTAAATAAATTTTAGTTATGGCTTTAGAAATAACAGACGCTAACTTCGAGGAAGTAGTATTAAAATCAGATAAACCTGTATTAGTAGATTTTTGGGCAGAATGGTGCGGTCCTTGCCGTATGGTAGGTCCTCTTGTTGATGAGATAGCTAAAGAATACGAAGGTAAAGCGATCGTAGGTAAAGTAAACGTAGATAACAACCCGCAAATATCTATGCAGTTTGGTATCCGTAATATCCCTGCGCTTTTGTACTTTAAAGATGGACAGGTAGTTGACAAACAAGTAGGTGCAGTGCCTAAATCTGTTTTAGCAGGTAAATTGAACAGTCAGTTATAAGATATAAAGGTAAATACCTTACAAAAAAAGCCGGATGTACATCCGGCTTTTTTGCGTTTAAGTATAGGTTTGCAACAATTAGTACTTGCCAAACTTATAAGTTATACCTACACCTAAGGTTTCTTTTAGCTGTAGTTTTCCAATTTGGTTATCATCATAAAATAAATCGGCAGTAACTTGTGTAGAAATGAATTTATTTACCTTCATGTCTAAAATTGCCGAATAAGAAAGAACCATGTTTTGAGGTTTTTCCAGATAATTGGTAAATACACCAAAGCGGTTATCTAATAAAATGTTCTCCATTAATTTTACTTTATAACGGCCACCTACATAAGCACCTAATTGGTAAACCAAACTTTCATTAGGTTTTGCACCAAAAGCATCTGTTAAAATACCATCGTGATCGGGGTCAAAAACAGCTTTATCGGCAATAATGGTAAATCTCGAAGTTAAAGGGTGTATGCTTAACTGAAAATTATCATTAGGGATATAATCAAGACCTACCCCTAACGTTACATAACCTGGAGCCATAAAGTTTGAGATATAACCTTGGTTAGGGTTTCCGTAATCATAACCTTTGGCAAACTGGGTTTTAAAGTTCAATGCCGTTGCGGCAAACCAATTGCTTGTGCCTAACTGGTAACCATATTTAGAGGTAAGATCAATGATGTCCTCTACTTTAGTAGCTTGGTTACCTTCTTCAGAGCGTAAACCATAACCCATTAAAATTCTGTTTTCCCAAAGATTTTTCCCCGATTTAAGGTTAAATTCATAGTCTATCCTTCCGGTAAGTGCAACAGAGTTAATACCGCCCGAAACCCAATTTGAAAAAGCGGCTTGGTTTAGAAGCAAGGTATTGGTACCTCTTACTGTCCATCCTTCGGCTTTCTTGGCCGTATCTAATTTTGTTGCTAGTTTTGCGCTTTCGGTATTTACTTTTCCACCCTGGATGGTTTGGGCAGATGCATAAACGCTCAATTGAACACAGAAAGCGATAAGTAAATGTTTTTTCATAAAGTTTTTTNNAATACCAGCTTGGAACTTTTGGCTAAACAGGTAGTTGAAGGATTTATCACTGGTTTACATAAAAGCCCTTTTCATGGTTTTTCGGTAGAGTTTGCCGAGCATCGCTTGTACAATACAGGAGATAATGTAAAAAACATAGATTGGAAACTATATGCTAAAACGGATAAACTGTTTAGCAAGCGTTTTGAAGAAGAAACCAATTTGCGATGTCAGTTTGTGATAGATACTTCTTCTTCTATGTATTTTCCAGAAGAAAGGCACAATAAGCTCATATTCTCTATACAGAGTACAGCAGCATTGATTTATCTGCTTAAAAAGCAACGTGATGCTTTTGGGTTGAGTCTCTTTAATGACAGCTTGCACATAAATACACCCGCTAAATCTACTACTGCACATCAAAAACACCTGTTCACTATTTTAGAACAGCTTCTTAAGCAACCCCAAGCCCCCTTAAAAACAAATACGGCAGAGGCATTGCATCAAGTAGCAGATACCATCCATAAAAGATCATTAGTTGTGGTAATGAGCGATATGTTTCAGAACCTTAATGATGAAGAAAACCAGAGCAAGCTATTTTCTGCCTTGCAACATCTTAAATTCAATAAGCACGAGGTAATTGTTTTTAATGTGGTGCATAAAGCTAAAGAACTCGATTTTGGGTTTGATAACAGACCTTATTTGTTTGTGGATATGGAAACAGGCGAGGAAGTTAAACTGCACCCTAATCAGGTTAAAGAAGGCTATTCTAAGCAAATAGAAACCTACCGTCAGAATTTAGCTTTAAAATGTGCCCAATATAAAATAGATTTGATTGATGCAGACATAGAAAATGGTTTTGAGCAGGTATTGCAAGCTTATTTGATCAAAAGACAGAAACTGGCTTAATAAAAAAACCTCCACATAAAGTTTTATGAGGAGGCTAGATAAGGTAACCGGAAAACTAAAAAATTATATATGGATATTTTTTAGATCACAAAACAAAATCATTTCTGATGTTTTGTTGAAACAAATATGTAGCTTGTTTATGAAGTTTTGATGAAGAGTTTAAATTATAGAGAAGGTAATGGTAAATAGGGTATGGGAGTCTTTAACAGATTCAATGTTGAGCTTTAGGTTGTGAAACTTGGCGATACTGTTTACAATAGCTAAGCCTAATCCAAACCCTTCTTCATGTTCGTTTTTTACACGCTCAAATCTCTCAAAAGCTTTTTTAATTTCCTCTGCGTTCATGCCAATGCCAGTATCGGTTATATGAAGTAAATATTGATGATTTTGCTTTTCGGCGTCAATACTTATTTTTCCTCCAATGCGATTATACTTGATTGCATTATTGATTACATTGATCAAGAGTGTGCGAATCAAAGGTTGACTACCTTTAAAAACGAAATCTGTAGTGATATGATTTTCGAAAATGATGTTCTTGCCAATTATACGGTCTTCTAACTCTTCATAAATCTCTTCTATTTCTGTTTTAATAGAAATTTGATCATGCTTTACATACTGTTCATTTTCAATTTTAGAAATTAATAACAAACTGTTGATGATAACTTTTAAGCGGTTAAGCGTTTTGAGAGAAGATACGATTTTATTCTCGTGTTGTTCGCTAAGTCCTTCATCGGCAAGTATATTTTCTAAACGAGTACTCAATACCGATATAGGTGTGAGCAATTCATGAGAAACATTGGCAATGAATTGTTTTTCCAAGAGAAATAAACCGGATAGCTTTTGCATTAATGAATTGATACTGTTGTCTAGTATCTTAAAGTCTTTGGTTGTGGTAGGTATATGGTTGTAATTATAAGAGATGGGATCGTTTACTTTGTTGATTTTTTGGTCTATGATTTTGTAAAAAGGTTTTAACAAGTAATGGGTAAAAGCAAAGTCGATAATAAGCGTAACAAAAATGGCCAATGAAAGTACAATGAGCATGTAAAAACCAACAGTGTTTTTAATGGCTTCCATAGCGGTCATGCTTTCACCGATCTCTAATTGGTAACGCTGACCGTTATATTCAAATTCTTCGCTTAAGATTCTGTAAACTTCTATATAGCCCTCAATCTCGCGATGTTCTGTAGAAAAGTATAATTCGCTGTTTAACGCTTTCTTTTTGGAGATCACATTCAATACAATGAATTCGTCTTTTAAGATATTGTAGTCGGTAAAAGTCTGATTTTCCTGTAAGAGATTTTGAATCTCTTCTTCATTTAGATTCTCTACAATTTTTAATCGTTTTTTGTTTAGACGATTATCTAAGTGGTTGGTAGAGATTTTATCAATAGAAAGCAAAATAATTACACCTAAAACTAAGATGATACCTACTTTAGTTATGGCATTGTACAATGCAAATTTTGCTTGGAGTTTCATTTGCTTAAATGTTTACTCTGTAGCCTATGCTTCTTACGGTTTCAAACCAATCTATTTTAGTAAACTGGCTTAGTTTTTTGCGTAAGTTTTTAACGTGTACATCTACAAAGTTAGAATCAGAATTTACTTCAAGAATATCGCCCCATACATGCTCGGTTAAACTTACTCTTGAAACTACACGGTTTTTGTTCAGTACCAGATAATTTAAGATTTCAAATTCTTTTTTGGTAAGCGCTACACGTTCTGCATGGTGTAATACGGTTCTGTTCTGTATATCTAAAACAAAATCGTGCACCCTTACCTCATTTTTTTCTAACTTATGTTTTCTTCTAATAATGGCATGCATGCGAGCCAAAAGCTCATTTAAAGAGAAAGGTTTGGGTAAATAATCATCTGCGCCAGCTTCAAGACCTTTTATCCTATCGTCAACTGCGCTACGGGCGGTCAAAACAATAACGGCATCTTCTCGGTTTTTCAGTTTTTTTAAACCTTCCAGTACTTCAAAACCATCTCCATCGGGTAAGCCTAAGTCTAACAGCACAAAATCATAGTTGTTAACGAAGATTTTTTCCTCTGCCGAAGATTTTTTCCATGCATGCTCTACAATATAACCTTCTTTGCTCAGAAACTCATTCATTTCCAAAGCCAGACTTTTTTCATCTTCTACAATGAGTACATTCATATTTTGCCTGTTTGTGATTACTAATATAACTTATCCGCAGATTTTTTCAATATTACGCAAAATGATTTTGCATGCAGTTTCTATTTCTTTTTGGGTAATGATCAAGGGTGGAGCAATGCGCATGGCATTATCGCAATGCAAAAACCAATCGGTAACCACACCGTCTTCAATACAGGCATCTATAATTTTCTTGTTGGTTTCATAATCGTCAAAAGCTACGGCCAACATTAATCCTTTTCCTCTAATTTCTCGAATGGCGGGATGTTTTAAAAGGTCTTTAAACAATTGCCCTTTGCTTTCTACATCGTTAACCAATTGATCTTGTAAAATGGTATGGAGCGTAGCTAAACCTGCAGCACAACTAACAGGATGCCCACCAAATGTGGTAAGATGACCCAATACCGGGTTATCTGTAAATACCGACATAATTTCTGAAGATGAAATAAATGCACCTATAGGCATGCCGCCACCAATACCTTTGGCTAACAATAAAATATCAGGCACGATATCAAAATGCTCAAATCCAAACAATTTTCCTGTGCGGCCAAAACCACATTGAATTTCATCTAACACAAGCAGCGTTCCGGTTTCGCTACATCTTTTGCGTAATTGTTGCATGTATTCTTTTTCAGGTACAACAATTCCTGCTTCACCCTGTATGGTCTCGATAAAGACTGCTGCGGTTTGTGCAGTAATTTTTTCTAGATCTGGTAGGTCATTAAACTGAATAAAACTGATTCCCGGTAACAATGGACGATAGGCTTGCTTAAATGTTTCGTTGCCCATTAAGCTCAAACCACCATGTGTGCTGCCATGATAACTGTTTTTACAGGCAATGATTTCAGTTCTTCCTGTATATCTTTTTGCCAATTTCATTGCACCCTCAACAGCTTCTGCTCCTGAATTTACAAAATAGGTACAGTTCAAATGATCAGGTAATACCTCAGCTAATGCTTTGGCAAAATTTACCTGTGGACTTTGTACATATTCGCCATATACCATAAGGTGCATATAGGTTTGCGCTTGTAGCTGTACTGCTTCTACAATATTAGGATGGCAATGGCCTACATTGCTTACACCAATACCCGAAATTAAGTCGATATAAGGCTTATCATCCTTATCGTACATATAAATACCTTTGGCACGGGTAAAGGCTAATAAAAGAGGAGTAGGAGAAGTTTGTGCGTTATGTTTTAAAAACAATTGACGTTGTGTTAGCATAGAACAAAAGTAAGGCATTTATTTTTTACTTTCTTTTTGTGAAAAATATTCACATAAAATATTTGGAGGTCGGTAAGGAGGATAATTAAATTAGGGTTAACTAATCAAATAATTAACCTTCAAAATTAAAAAGTTATGAAAAAATTAATGATTCTCGCTTGTTTCGCTTTCTTATCGGTAGGCGCTTACGCTGCTAAAAGTGAAACTTCAAAAACAGAACAAGTTGCTTCAGAAAAATTCTTTGCAGACTACACGTTTACAAGTAGTTGTGGAGAGGTATGGGATGTAACTACTTCTGAAGGACTATCAATGGCTTGCCATATGGCTTTATGGGCTAAAATGGAAGCAGCATGTGGTACCGCTGTAGATTATGTAGAGGTAGAAGAAGGTAACGACTGTTAAAAGGTTAATTTTACCGTTAGGCAATTTATAGCCTAACGGTAATTTTCTAAATATAAATCGTAATTAATGCACACTCATATCAACAAAATGGTTTTAAAGAAGTATTTAATCTTAGTCTTACTTTTTGCGCTCTCGCAAAAAAATTATGCCCAGAAAAATGAAACAGTGCTGGCTACTGTAACTTATAAAATAAGCCAGGTAAGAAACCAACAAACATTAATAAATGATGTATGTTTGATGGATATAAGCAAGAACTATAGTTTTTTTTATAGTAAAAACGTAGCCGAGAATATGGTTAAAATGAAAGAGACTTTTGAAAAGGCAAGCGCAACTGGAGTAAAACCTAATTTTAATGCTGCCGATTTTGTTCTTGCTAAAGTTTACAAATTCTATAAATTACATTCGTTTAGTAAAAAAGAAACAATCAATATACAGAGCGTTGGTAATCAAATGCTCGGATACGTTGATTCAGGATATACCAATAACTGGGAAATAAAACCAGATACGATGAGTATAAATGGGCTCAAATGCCAAAAAGCGATATTAGAACGGTCTTCTTCTATAATTACAGGATGGTTTTGTAAAGATATACCTTTTCAAGCAGGACCATTTTCTTTCTTTGGATTACCCGGCCTGATTGTTAAGACTTCGTCTTCTGATGGATGGGAAGCAGAATTAATGGGTATTACCTATAATAAAGACGATAAAAAGAAAATGGAAATTATTGATTATGCATTGGTAACTGAAACTGATTTTAAAAAAGCAGTTGAAAATGCAAAAGCCTCACGTCAAATAGGAGGAGCGTCTCCTAATACCGGAAGAAAACAAAATTAATGTGCTTTTTTTATATAGAATACTAAAACTTACAAACTTTTCTTCTCATAAGATTATTATTTGCCTGCTTCTAACTGTTTATTGTAAAAGCTATGGTCAAAATGTTATTCAAGGAACCATAAAAGATGAAACAGGAAAAATAGTAAACAATATTAATCTGATATTGTACCCAAAAGCAGGTGAAAAACATTTAGGATATGGAGGGATAGATGATAAGGGTAGTTTTATAATAAAATACCCTAATGTTGCTACAGATAGCGTCAGATTGGAAATCATTGGCCTTGCCTATGAAAGAAAGATACTTTTTTTAGCCCCAAAGTCTTATCAGCATATAAATGTTCAGGTTAAAACGGCTGTAAATACTTTGCCGGAGATTATTATTAAAGATGAACGTCCAATCACTAAAAAATCGGATACCATTAATTACAACATAAAATCTTTTGTCAATAAAAACGACAGAGTTATTATAGATGTTATTAAAAATTTACCGGGCATAAAAGTAACCGAAAGCGGACAAATTTTATATCAGAATAAAGCTATTAATAAATTATATGTTGAAGGACAGGATCTTTTGGAAGGAAGGTATAATCTGGCAACCAACAATCTGCCTGTTAACGCTGTTGATGCCGTACAGATATTAGAAAATCATCAGCCAATTAAGATGTTTGAGGGGCTTGAAGATACAGACAGAGCAGCATTAAATATTAAGTTAAATGCAAATGCTAAAATGAAATTAATGGGGAATGTAAATGCAGGTTTAGGCTTAACCCCTTTTCTCCGTAATAATAATGTGGCATTATTAAAGTTTAACAAAAATATGCAGTACATCAATGCTGTAAAAAATAATAATGTTGGGGTAAACCTTGATAAAGAGCTAAATGACCTTAATCTCAATTTGAATACCATACTTAGCGGAGGCATTGCACAAAACTTGGTAAATATTATTAAAGCACCAGCACCCCCTTTAAATGCCGAACGATATACTTTTAACAATAATACATTAGCAACGAGCAATCAGATTTTCCCTATTAGTAAATTATTTACGTTAAAATATAACATTGCATACGAGAACGATAAATTAATAAATAATTCGGATGCTGTTACCCAGATTTATCTTCCCTCAGATACAATTGTTATCAATGAAACCCAAACTGGATATAACACCTATCATAAACTAATTTCTAGGTTAGGCATAGAAGCTAATACACAAAAAATCTTTTTTAAAGATGTTTTTAATTTTCAAAGAATCTGGAGTTCAGAATACAATTATATTTCTTCTAACAATGTTAATCAGAAACTAAATAACCCATTTATTAATTTATACAATGACTTTGGTTCAGTTGTAAAGATTAAGAATAATCTGTTGGGAGTTAATTCTTATATAAGTTATAGTGATTTGCCCCAATATTTAAATGTTACGCCCGGACAATATAAGAAGCTACTGAATAATGATCAGGAATATGACGGGTTATTGCAGAAAATACAATCAAGAACTTTCTTTTCAAATAACTCTGTATCTTTTGGAAAGAAAATCAATAAATTATATATCAATAATAAGTTAGGTATATTGGCTAATCTGCAAGACTTGAACAATAATTTAGATTTATTTACAGGAGATGTAATCTTCTCACCTACAGGCTTTTTTCAAAATAATATTAAGCGAAATCAACTTAAACTATATAATGAAACGGCCTTAACTTACAGAATGAAGAAAGTGAACGTTATCACAACTTTAAATATAAGCCCAACTCATTTGAGTAATACTGATAGAGGAGTTAAACAAAGTGAAAATGAGGTTTTTTTTAATTATAGCATTAAATCAAGGTATGACATTAATCAGTTTTTCACCAATAGTCTTAATATAACAGTTCAAAGAGATGCAACATATATATCTAATACCAGTTTTGTGCTACAGAACTATAGAAGTTTAGTGAGTTATGAAATTCCTTTATATAAGACATGGGATAAGAGTATTAATTACAGTCTGAATTATAAAAATATAGTAACAGCAATGTTCGCCAATTTAGGCATGAGTTTTTCTCGAAAGAATAGCAATATTTTAATGAAATCTAAGTTTGATCAGGATTTGATAACCCAGACAGCTATTGTTCAGGATAACCCTTCTGATAAACTTAGTTTGTCTGGAAACGTAAATAAATACTATCTGCCTATTAAGACGGGTATAGATGTTGGTATAAACTATGCGTTTACCAGATTTAAAGAAATACAACAGGAGACGGTAAATGATTTTTTAAATAAAACGCTGAAACTCACACTCAGAATAAATACTCAGCCAAATAAATGGCTTGTTTTAAATCACAATTTAGAATTTAACCGGTATAAAAATACTTCAAAACAAAAAGGGAATTACGTTGAATACGATCCCGTTCATTTTTTTAATCAAAATTGTAATCTTAAAGCTTCATTATTTAACGATTATACCGTTAAACTAAATTTAGAGCATTATTACAATGATGCAAAGTACCTCAAATCAGTTAATTATTTCTTTGCCGATTTCGGCATTCAGAAAACGCTTAAAAAGCAGAAAATTGATTTTTCAGCGACTCTATCTAATATTTTTAATGTGAAAAATTATACAAGCTATAGCTATACTAACAATTACCTACTAAATTCCAACTACGCTTTAAGAGGACGTATGCTATTATTCAAAGCTGATTTTCAGTTTTAATGTAGGTATTATGTTAGGGTTGCGGACCTCTTCTATATTGTTTAAGCAGTTCCTTTTTGTAAGATTCCTGCGCTCTGTAGAATTTACCTACTATTTTAGACGATAGCCTTGATTTAAGCCTGTTGTAATATTTCTTTTCGATATCTAAATCTCTTTGTTTAAAATCAAAGTCATTTAAGATCAAGGTCTGGATTTCACTATCGCTAA
>DDEP01000236.1 GCA_002336465.1 Pedobacter sp. UBA1951 | reverse complement strand
AGATCTATTCTTAAAATCATACCCACAGAACGACAGCATGAAGAAGTCATCATATTAGAAAAACTACGCTCTGGTAAACATGTAGATCATTTCGAGACCGTAAGGATGCGCAAAGATGGCGGCCTTATTCATGTTTCTTTGACTATTTCTCCTTTAAAGGATGTTGATGGCAATATCATAGGCCTTTCTAAAATTGCAAGAGATATTACTGATCGCAAACAAAATGAAGCCAATAAGCACGATTTCGTCTCCATGATCAGTCATGAGTTAAAGACCCCTCTTACCTCTCTTAAAACTTATATGCAGGTAATGCAGAAAAAAATCGAAAACCAGCCTGAAATTAATGAATTTATCCCCATCGGTTTAGATAAAGCCAATCGTTTGGTCGATAAAATGGTTAAATTGATACATGACTTTTTAGATGTATCAAAGATTGAAGCCGGCAAGCTGTCATTGATCAGAACTGAGTTCGATTTAAACGAGCTGATTCTCGAAATTATTGATGATTACGCGCCTTTAAATATAATTCATACCATAACCTGCCAGTTTCATGCAGAAAAACTAATGGTGTTTGCCGATAAAGAGAAAATTACCCAAGTAATTGCCAATTTATTGAGTAACGCCATAAAATATTCTCCTTCAGGAGGGAATATTATCATTGCCACACAGAAACAAAATCATAAAGCCTTTTTTTCTATAAATGACGAAGGTTTGGGCATCGACCCTCTTGATCAGCATCAATTATTCCAGCGTTTTTTCAGGAGCCGACGTCCTAAAGAAAAACAGATTTCAGGTTTTGGCATAGGGCTTTACCTCGTATCCGAAATACTTGCTTTGCATGGCTCAAATATTCAGGTTAAAAGTAAGGTAAACAAAGGTTCAACATTTTCTTTTAAACTAGATTGTCATGCTAAAGATACGGGGTTGCCAGAAATAACTGAACAGAGCCTATTTTAAAAACTGAATTTGCAATTACAATCCATCCCCTATATTTATCTCTTAAAAAATTACACATATGAGCCTACCAACACTCCATAAAAAACAACGCCAATACATCCCTCAAGATTTAAATATAGCATGGGAAAATCTTGAACCTATATTCAAAGAGCTTTTAAAAAGAGAAATAAATAGCGTAGAGGAACTTGAACAGTGGCTACGCGATAAAAGTGAGCTCGAAGCTGCATTAGAAGAAGATTTCGCATGGAGATATATCAAAATGAGCTGCGATACTTCAAACGAAGAGCTGGTTAAAAGTTTTCAATATTTTGCTACGGAGATTGAACCTAAGATTTCTCCGATAGCTAATGAGTTAAACAAAAAATTCTGCGAAAACCCTTTTATTGACCAACTTGATCAAGAAAAGTATTTTGTTTACATACGCAGTATAAAGAAAGCTTTAGAATTGTTCAGGGAAGAGAACATTGAACTATTTACTAAACTACAGGTTACTCAACAAAAATACCAAGCTATTACAGGAGCAATGAGCGTTGAACTTGAGGGTAAAACCTATACTTTAGAGCAAGCTGCTAACTTCTTAAAAGATATTGACCGTGCAACAAGAGAAAATGCTTGGAGAAACATACAACAACGAAGGCTCGTCGACAAAGACGAACTCAATACCCTATTTGATGAATTGATAAAAATGAGACATCAGGTAGCTTTAAACGCAGGTTTTGAAAATTATCGTGATTACATGTTTCAAGCTTTAGGCCGTTTTGATTATACTCCTAAAGACTGTTATGATTTTGCCGCTGCAATAGAAAAAGAAATTGTACCTCTATTAAAAGAACAAGCCGATAAACGTAAGGATGAACTCAATTTAACTGAGCTTAAACCTTGGGATATGGATGTGAACACGTCTGGAAAACCAGCACTAAAACCGTTTCATAATGGCAGCGAATTGATTGATAAGTCTATCAGCTGTTTCAGTGCGCTAAGACCCTCTTTGGGAGAAAAACTTGCCATCATGAAACAGCATAACCTTTTCGATGTAGAAAGCCGTATGGGTAAAGCACCAGGAGGTTACAATTATCCTCTTGCAGAAACTGGAGCTCCTTTCATTTTTATGAATTCGGCCAACTCCCTACGCGATTTAACCACCATGGTACATGAGGGAGGACATGCTGTACATACCTTTTTAACTGCAAATCTTGAACTCAATGATTTTAAACATTGCCCATCTGAAGTTGCGGAGCTAGCCTCAATGAGCATGGAGCTGATCTCAATGGATAAATGGAACGTTTATTTTGATAAGGAAGAAGATTTGATCAGGGCCAAGAAAGAACAACTTGCCGATGTATTAAAAACCCTTCCGTGGGTAGCAGTAATCGATCAGTTTCAACATTGGATCTATACCAATCCAGACCACAATGCGGCCGACAGAGAAGCTGCTTTCAAACAAATTTATGAAAGATTTGGAGCAGGTTTTGCCAATTGGGATGACCTAGAACAGCAATTAGGAAACGTATGGCAAAAACAATTGCATCTGTTTGAAGTACCTTTTTATTACATAGAATATGCTATTGCACAATTAGGTGCTATTGCTGTATGGAAAAACTACAAAGAAAATCCTGAAAAAGCACTTGATCAATATCTAGCTGCATTAAACTTGGGTTATACTAAACCCATGAACGTAATTTACGAAACAGCTGGTATTAAATTTGATTTTAGTGCTTCATATGTAAAGGAACTTGCTACATTTGTTAAGCAAGAATTAGAAAAACTGGAAGGATAAAAAATCTTCTAGTTTTTAAGATTAAAAGTGAATGCTAAAACGCACTAATCATGTTATTTGAACCTGTCAATGCTATATTCAACAGGATCAATATAATCAAGTCTCTTTTTCTTAGTTTAATAAGATATAACTACTCTTTGTCCGTTTTCTGTATTATATTCTAACTTAAGCTATAAATGGTAAAACCACTTATAGTCCTTTCATTTTTAACACATATTTTTTAAGTTTGAAGAATTCAACCAAGCAACCAGAATTAAATGCTGAATAACCTGTTTAGAAAAAAATCCGTTTCCAAAATATTAGAAGAAGCCTCAAAGGGTTACGGAGATCATGAAAGCTCATTAAATAAAACATTAGGAGTAAGAGATTTAACTGCCTTTGGCATAGCTGCCATTATAGGAGCAGGTATATTTAGCACTATTGGAAAAGCCAGTGCAGATGGCGGACCAGCTGTGATTTTTCTCTTTATCTTCACCGCGATAGCCTGTAGTTTTGCAGCTTTTGCCTATGCTGAATTTGCCTCTATGGTTCCTGTTTCAGGAAGTGCTTATACTTATTCTTATGTTGCTTTTGGCGAATTGGTAGCTTGGATCATAGGTTGGTCTTTGATTATGGAATATGCCATAGGTAATATAACGGTAGCCATTTCATGGTCTGATTATTTTACGAGCCTACTCTCCTCCATCAAGATAAAAAGTTTGGGTATAAATGGCATACACATACCAGATTGGGCTACAATGGACTATCTTACAGCTTTCAATGGACATAAACATGCCGAGGCTTTAATCAATGCGGGTAAAGATATTGCCAATTTAGACGAAGCAACCAGTATTGCCAATAACGCTTGGACAACAGCTCCGCAAATTGGAGGTTTTCATCTGGTAGCAGATTTACCTGCGTTAGGTATTATCGTGTTCATTACATGGTTGGTTTATCGCGGCATGAAAGAATCTAGAAATGCCAGTAATGCAATGGTAGTTATAAAGTTAGCCGTTATTCTATTGGTTTTAGCCGTTGGCATTTTCTATGTTGATACAGAGAACTGGAATCCTTTTGCCCCAAACGGCGTGTCGGGAATATTGAAAGGAGTATCAGCTGTATTTTTTGCCTATATCGGTTTTGATGCCATTTCTACAACAGCAGAAGAGTGTAAAAATCCACAAAGAGATTTACCTAAAGGTATGATGTGGGCCATTATTATCTGTACAATATTATATATAGCCATAGCTTTAGTTCTTACCGGAATTGTTAAATACAATACCTTAGCAGTTGGTGATCCACTAGCCTATGTTTTTGACCAAATAGATCTTAAATTGATGAGTGGTATCATTGCGGTAAGTGCAGTTTTTGCAATGGCCAGTGTATTATTGGTTTTCCAAATGGGTCAGCCACGTATATGGATGAGCATGA
>DDEP01000245.1 GCA_002336465.1 Pedobacter sp. UBA1951 | reverse complement strand
GCCACCAATACCAAAAGCGTTCTTTTCATATCCTTTATAAATTTACTGGCTGAATATACGGGAAATATCGTGAAAACAGAAAAGCCACCTCATGAAGGTGGCTTTGTTTATATCAAGATACATGTTTTAATATTGTTATGTTTTTCAGGAGCATCCTTCTAAAAACTGTCTTTAAAGAAGGTGGTGGTGCATTTTTATCCTTTCTTATTCCGTCAACGTAGCAATGTAGTTCGCAATGGGCGTAATTACAATCCTCTGCTTCATGAGAAAATTCAATTTTGCACATTGACGTACCGATATTAGTATCATATTGATCCTGAATTGGGAGTGATGATGCTTCTATGCTAAAGATACCATCACTATCATATCTTTTCCCAGAACTATCTATAAGTACATCTTCAGGTATTGAAAACGCAGATCTGTTATATGAATCCCTGTTAAATCTGAAAAAAAGTTTTTGGTAAGATAAATCTAAAGCCGATATAGGTAAGTCTTTAGGAATTGCCATGCTAAATCTTCTGTAAAGTCTTTCGGTAGAATCTATTATTACTTTTTTTTCTACTTTATTTTCCGAACACAGATTTTCAGGGATAGATAACTCGGTACACTTTTCGCAAGCCATTAATTTAAATCTTCACTCAATCTGGTAAAAAGCTGGTTATTGTCTAAATCAAGAGCCAAAGGATTATGATCAGGTCTCTCTAGATAATAAACAGCGTCTCCAGAATTATAGAATTCCAAAATTAAATAGTGATTATGATTGAAAATCATATCCAATGAAACCCCGCCTTCTTCCAATGCATCATAGCTTTTAATGCTATAGCCACTTTCTTTTATAATTTTGCAAGCAAGTAGTAATGAGCTTAGGGTCTCGGTCGATGGTCGTTCATATTCATTATTTACTGCCTTATATGTCAAGTCTAATACAATAGGCATCTGCGAATTGATAAAGTTAGGTAGTTGGTTAATTATCAAGTCACTAAACGATGGCTTAGAGTCGTTTGAAATGCAATATGAATTTATCGGGATATTTCTGTTGAATTCTCTAAATGCTTTTACTTCTGTAGAATCGCTATAAGTTGCTGGCATCATTAGCCTCCTTTCTATTAATTTCAGACTGGTTGATTAATTGTCCTAACCAAATATATATCTCCTTCGCCTTGGTTGATGTTAGAGATATACTAGATACAGTTTCGCGTAAAACTGTTCTTGATACATCCTCAGATTGTTCCGTATTTATTATTTTACCTCTCTCGCTGTCAAAAATAATTATTGTTTCAGTTGGCATCGGAATAGATTCCGTGTAAAAATTTATACTAATATCCCCACTTGGTAGCACCCCACCAAAAGCTCCATCTACCGGAGTGCTGAACTTATCAGCTGGTTTTTTAGTGATTATTCTATATTTTATTTCTGACACCTGACAGTTTCTTTAAAAAGCGTGCAAAGGTAGAAATATTTTTTTGACAAAATACTGTTGTACAAAAAAAAGATGCCTCCATGCATCTGTATTCTTTCCATCGCTACACCTAATTAACGACTAAACTATCGCTTTGTTTTGAAATTTGCAAATAGGTAAATCAAGCCACGAACTTATGGATTTATGGCGTTTTGCGGCAAAAAGCAGCAAAAAGTGTTGTTTTATGGTTTAAAGCAATGTTTTTGTTTTGAAAAAAAATTAAAAATATTTTTAAAAAAAATTCAATAAACAAATAAATTACGCTGTGATTACGGTTTTTTGGTATAGAAATCCACAAAAAACAATTGTGTTACAATATATTTAATCAGCGCACCAGCACTTCTATCGTTTCGACACAACAAACATGATTATCTTTTTTGTGATACAAAAGATAATTTTGATTATATTTGAAAACCTACCGAAACATACATTTTAAGACCATTTAATGGCTACTATAGGATTTTTGAAGATAAACGGTAATGATGCCTTTACCACATATGGAATAGTCGTGAAGCCAAAGAACTATGCAAGGCTTTTGAAGTTCCCAAAACCAAAGGACAATGGACTGACTACCGATTTCACTAATGAAAATGGCAAGGATGCTAGTTTGGCTAACCCTACCTATGATGCCATATCGTTAGACTTACCATTTTGGATAACCGGAAATGACGAAAACGACTTCTTTGTGAAGTTAGAGGCGTTCCGTACCATTATGCTAGCGCGGCAAGAGCTGAACTGGGATTTCCTTAAAATGGCTGGGATTGGCAGGAGGTTTAAGCTGTACTATGATGGGATGACAGATTTTGACACCCTTACCCCTACCCGTGGCGGTTCAAAGGTATATGCTGAATTCACGATAACCCTCATAAACAATTATCCCACCACAACATTTAGCATCAGTTAACCCAGATGGCAGCGGCAACATTCCACATAAAGCAAAACGGCACGACGATAGCCAGCGCAAAGGCTCAAGGTAAGCAGACCAGAGAGACCATTGCGCAGGATAACGTTGTATTGTCTTTTAAGTCGCCTATACCCGTGACGTTACAGAGGCATGATCATGTTGAGGTATATGGGCAAATCTACGAGCTAAATGAGCCTGATGACGTAATAGTTAGTAATACCGTTGACGGATATAGTTATGAGGCCACTTTTGAAGCTTTATATTACCGCCTTGGTAACTTTACATTAAAAACACTTGACCAGAACAATCTATTGCGCCAGACCATGGTTTATGCGATGGCAAAGCCTTGGTATATCATAGACTTGATTGTTAAGAATGCGAATGAAAATGATACAGATGGTGGTTGGGAAATAGGTGTTATTGATAGCGAAGAGGTTCAGCAGCACAACTTCGCATCCGTTACCTGCCTTGCTGCATTACAGGATCTTGCAAACCGATACGATACTGAATTTTGGTTTGACGGTGTGAACGGCAAGCGTATAAACTTGTCTGTTAGGCAGGCATCAAGCGGCATAACGTTGCAGTACGGACAGGGTAAAGGCCTGTACAATATCAAGCGAACAAAATCAGATAAGCCATATTTTAACAGGCTTATCATAGAGGGTGGCAGCAAAAATTTGCCACAAGATTATGGCTTTGCATCCTTGCAGCTACCAGCCGCCAACAGGCCTTGGTTGGAGCATTCATCAGTTATCAATGGTGTAGTTGAGCGTATTGTCAAATATGAGAACATATTCCCGTCAAGAATAGGCACTGTTACAAGTATCGGTGGTTCTTTGGAGATTTTCGATAGTTCGTTAGATTTTGACATCAACGAATATCTTACTCCTGAAAGTGCAAAAATATCTTTTATCAGCGGTCAATTGGCAGGGTTTACCTTTTCGATTGAAGCCTATGATCATGCTTCTAAAAAGATAAGCATCAATCTTATCGATGATGATCCCGCATATCCAATCGGTGTACCAAATGCCTATTTAAAAGCCGCTGTTGGCGACCAATATGTATTGCTGGATATTTTCCTGCCTGAAAGCTATGTGACAGCAGCTCAAAATAAACTGCTTGATATTGGTACGCAACTGTTAAACGAAGGAGCAACCGATCAGTATAACTATGACATTTCCATAACTCCAAAATGGGTGTTGGAAAACAACTTTGTTCCTGTTCTGGGTAATACAGTAAACATCAAGAATGCAGCTCTTGGTATAGATGAAAACATCCGCATTATTGGTTATACTCGAGATCTGCAGAACAGTTGGGATATTCAACCTAAATTAGCTAATAAGGCAACAGTAAGCGACCTTTTCAAGAACTTATACGAACAGAGCAAAATCAACGATGCCGTTACAAGCTCGGGGCTTAATTCGGCTACAAAGGTAGGTTATGATACTTTGGATACTGTTTCTAAGAGAGGAAGATTTACCAGTCAGATCATAGAACCACGTGGGGTTGTTGTAAGCGATTTATTTGCTCCTCCGATGGTAGAAGCTTCGGCTTCTGAAATGGAACCAGGCAGGTATTACATGAGGGTCAGGGATGCTGTTGCAGGCGGTTCCCCAGTACATGTTATAGCAAGACTTGGCGACCTGTTAGATGTTAACACAGATGGAGATGCGGAATGGGTTCTGTACAAAAAACTTGATGGAACATTTGGGTTTAAAGCTGTAGCTGGCGGTCCCTGTCCTGATGTATATTCTAAATCAGAGATCAATGCTTTTTTCGGTGGATCTACCCCGATAACTGGCTATAACAAGGGCAATTGGGATGCAACATACGGCTGGGGCAATCATGCCGCTGCCGGCTATGCAATGGCCAATGGTTCAAATGCTTCAGGAAATTGGGCGATTAATGCAAATTCTGCCGACAACTGGAACCTTTACGCTTCAGGAGAGGCCGCAGGAAGTGCGATAATCATGACCTCTATGGGAGGTGCTGATAGATGGCACTACAGGACTTTGGCAAACTTCAAATCAGATTTAGGTTTAAATATCTCTGTTACAGCTGTGCCAGATACAATAGTTAGAAGAGGTAGTTCAGGCATCATCGATGCTACATATTATTATATGAGTGGCCCAGCTGTTGATGCAGTAGGAATAGCAGATTTTGTAACAACTGCTGGCGATGGCTATTTACGCAGAAGTTCCATAGGCACTATAAAAAGTTACCTGGGCTTACCATCCTCTGGAGGCTATGACCTGCAAAGCGTTACAGATAGAGGTTATAACACTTCCAACCCAATCACTTTTGGAAATTCTGATTTTGTATTGAAATATTCATATACAACGGGCCAAGAAGGATTTACTATATATCGTAACCAAGTTGGCGAATTTTTCATTAAAAATAACGGCAACGTAGGCTTTGGAACCTCAAGCCCGATGCAGAAGTTTGTTGTGTCAAACGGCGGTGCGTTAGGGTTTGAAATCTATGATGATAGCCCTAATAATCGTTTTGGCCTGCAAGTGTATAACAGGGCGACTGCTCAATATGGCAACCTTCAACTCGATGGCAGCAATATCTCCATAAATCCAAACTCAGGGATGTTATCCCTTGTCGGGCCTTCCAACTATATTGATGTAAGATTATGCAGCAACGGCGGCACCACAAGGGGGTATTTATACGCAGATAACCAAGCTAACATCGGGTTTTTGAACACCATTCATCAATGGTCGATGCGTGTTGAAGAAAACGGATATGTTACCGCAACGAGCTTCGTCACACAAAACGATTGGTTTAGGACAACTGGCGCAGGAGGTATATTTTTCTCAACCTTTGGCGGCGGCCTTTACATGGAAGATGCGGTGTATGTCCGTGTTTCCCATGGCAAAACATTCTATGCAGAAAACGCACTTTTCAATCAAAAAATGACAGCAAAGCATATTGAGGCTACAGCTGCATTAAGAGTGCCAAAAGTAGAGCTTGATGCAGCTGATATGGTGCCGGGAGAATATTATTTAAGAATCAGAGAATTATAAAATGGCAGCTCCAAATACGGCATATTACAAGAATGATACAGTAAGGGTTGATTTTGCTGAGGTAGGCGTAAGCCTTACCGATCTGCACTACCCAGTAATTGCAACAGGCTACCCAAATCCGGAGGATTTTAAGCTGATATTTCATTGCGATTATCTTATAGAAATTTTTTACGTTCTTGAAGATGGGGTAAAAAAATACCTGTTGGCCGCAGGTTGCGATCCAGGATCTGATAATTATCGGCTTCATAACCCAAATAAGCTTGCACAGTTAGAGCCTTACATTCGCCCGGGAGCAGCATTAACCAAGCGCAAGATATTTCTGTTCAAGGATGGCGGTCTCAACACATATGCCCTATGCCAGATATTGGATATAAAGACCCGGTTCTCAAACCGCTTGAGGATAGACATGCTCTTACGGTCAGCATGGTATGCAGATACAACGGGCTGGGGGTTTGAATATAGAACATCAGGCGAAACATTGTGGCACGATTACGGAATCAACACTCCGCTGCCGGCAAGAAACGAGTTGACTCAGCCTATAACTATCTATCCATATCTTGCCATGAACACTTTGGCCGAGATAAGGATGTACTCGATCAATAGCGAAGGAAAATATTACGAGCAGCCTCATGCTTTTGTCGTTGAAGATGCCTTGCACGAATTTCAGGCTTATAAAAGAACATCCGCCTGTAACGCTAACGGTCAGGTTGCCGTAGATATTTTTATGCTTGAAAGTAACTACGAAAAAATACCTTTATTAACTGATGACAGCCAGCAACTGGACATATACGCCTATGAAGATGAAGAGTTTAGTCAACCATTGGCCAATGGCTATTATTGGGGTATTATCGATAATTATGCCATAGTCTGTGCGAATGGGGAATTTATCCAAAGGGTTTATTGTAGCCCTCCACCTCCGCCTAAGAAAGTTTCCATTTATATTGATGTTTATTCAAACCAAACGGCTTTTGTGATGGCGTATCGAGCCGAAAATGTCGGCACGCCGCCATTGCGCATCAAAGGTGTGGTTGATGCTCTTGACGAAAACGAAAACAGGGTCGGCTCTTTTGATTTCGAGGTAGCCGTCGCTTCTGGTCAATATAGCGGAAGTAACACGGTAAATCACTCATTGTCGAGCCCTGAAAGCCTTTATTATAACGTGTTTGGGCTATATGATGATAACGGTAATATAAACCCAACAGATATTTACGCAGAAGCAAATTACGCAGAACAATAATGGAACAATTTAAAGCAATTTTAGCGGTAAACTCTCAAGGAGAGGAAGCCGAAGCAGTAGCAACTGCCGAGAACATCACATTTAATTTTTCAACACCTGATGCAGAAACGGCATTATCGGATGGCAATTTTACGATAGGCGGTAATCTTAGATTAAAGCTGGCCAATGGTCAGGTAACATCTGCAACTATGCCAATGATCAGCAAGCGGCTTAAAGAACTTGCGGTTGTGATTGGAAACATGGCAGCTGGAGATGAAAAGACCAAGGCTCAAGCAGAGTTTGACAACTGGCAAACTATGATGACCGCGATCAGAACCGCTATCGCATCGGCTCTTAGGACTAATTATGAACTTAACAACCCTAACGAATAATGAAATTAACGATTTTAGACAGATTACAGATCCAGAATATACTTCCAAGAGAAGGAGATATTGTTTCGCTAATTCATATCAAGGATATTTTAGAAAAAACAAAAATAACTTCTGAAGAAGCTATAAAGTGTGAATTAAAGCAACATTAAGGAGGTCTGGTCACATTCAATCCAGAAAAACACATTGAGAAGGATGTTGACTTCAATGTTGAGCAGGTGATCATCATAAAGGCTGTTTTTCAGAAAAAGAATGATGAAAAGTCTTTACATATCGACCTCTTGGATCTATATCAAAAATTCGAGAAACTATGAGAGGGAAAGACATCTTATCGATAGCCAAGGGGTTACTGGGTAATCCATATAGGCTTGGGGCTTACGTCCCGAAAAACAAGGCAGGTTATAAAGGCGATTTTGATTGCGCAGAATTTGTATGCTATTGTATTTATCAAACTTACGGTTTCCTCTTCGGAACGGAGCTTAACAACTTTAGCAGGAAGTTTTCCGATGATGCCTACACGGGATATTTGGACAGGGATGCTCATAAGTTGGGTAAAATAATATCTGTTGAAGAAGCCGCAAGAACACCGGGGGCAATCCTCGTGCGAGTGGGCGTTGGTACTGCAATTGGTCATACCGCAATCAGCATCGGAAACGGAAAGACCTATGAAGCTCATTCCACAAAATATGGCTGCATATCGAGCGTAGTCGATGGTAGGCATTGGAGCTATGGTATTTTATTGCCGAATGTTGATTACGCACAAGAGGCAATGGTGTTGACCAAGCCGCCTATATTGGTTTACAGGCTTATAAAGCCATACATGAAAGATGCTTATGTGGGTAAGATACAGCGAGCATTAGGTATGCCTGAAAAGCAGATTGATAATGTTTATGGGCCTAATACCCAATCTATGGTGGTAGCATTTCAGAAGAAGAACGGTTTGGTTCCTGATGGAGAGATAATGCCAGGAGGGGAAACGGCAAGAAGTTTAAAAATATGACGATACCAAAGATGCCATTTAATTTTAACGCTTTCGTGAAATATCCTTTACAGGCAGTACTGTTCATCCTATTGGCCTATTTCGTCTATAAGGAATTTACTAAAAAAGATGATTGTGCTGAATTGAGGATCATTATCGCGGCGCAAGAAAAAAGGATTACCAAACTTGAGGCAGACAAGGATAATCTTACTAATTCGCTTTTGGTAAAGAATGGGATTATTGACGAAATAAAAAAGAGTACAGATAGCCTGATAAGGGAGAAAGTTGGTAACGAAGCTAAAAAGATAGTCAAATGAAAAATATAATTATTATCGGTGCATGCGTTATAGTAACTATTACATCTGTGATTTACTCTGTAATTTTGTTGCACAGGATCAATGAACGGGAAACAGAAAAGAACAGGGAGAAAAAAGCCATTCAGGTAGAGGCTGACATCATAGCGAGGAAGATAGATAAGCAAGGCATAGAGCATGTGACTATAGAGGCCGCTAAAAATATCATCCCCGTTTCAGAAGTTAAAAACAGTACTGCTGTTGGTGCGGGAATACTTGATACAACTGCTCTTGCAATAGGCATACTGAAAAAACAGGTCAAGGATCTACTCGTGGTAAACAGTACCCTAAAAGCAGAAAATTTGATTGCGCAAGAGGTTATCAGAAACGGGGCTAAATACTATAGCTATTCTGATAATGTACTTGGCCTATCATACAGACCTCCGCTTACGACAGATAGTACGGATAAAGGAACGCTTAATTTGGATTATTATAATTCCCAACTTACTATTACACAATACTGGAAGCGAAAATGGTTATTAGGCCAAAAAAGAAGTTATATAGATATAGCTACCAATGATATAAGGAATACCATCAATGGGGTTAAGCAATTGACAATAGAACAGAAGGAGCCAAGTTTCAGTTTGCATTTGCAGGGGTCTGCAAATTATAATCCTGCTACTGGTATGATCGGCTTCGGCCCAGCTATTAGAATGGATTTAGGTCGGCTTAGTTTACAAGGAAATTATAATTGGTTTCCAGACAAGAAATGGGGCACATCAATAACCGCTAATTATGATCTGATAAGGTTTTGATCTACATACATTTTCATCTCCAGTAACCTATCCATTATAGGGCTTCTGGTTAATTCGTTTTTTGCTGTTTCAACCCCTTCAAAATGTGAACTTAAAAAAAGCTCATAATCAGTTACTGTAATCCAGTCGTTTAATCGAAATGGGACTTCTGGTGTAGGAACGTTTTTGAAGAAATTTTTTAATTCAGGTATTGATAACATATTAAGTACGCTCTAACTGTTCAACCCTCTTTTCAAGCTCTCCTATAATTTGGTATGCTTTGTTTAGGTTTATTTCCAAAATCTTTATAAACTTGGTATTTGCTTGAGTTTCTGCCCTAAGGTTGGTAATATCGATTAAAAGGGAATTCTTTTTGTCGGTACCCTTTATCTGATGCTTCCCCTCCCCTGTCGTAAGCCAGTCCACATTAAGATTATACGGTTCTTTTATCAGCTTGCTTATCAGCTTATAATTTACTGCTCGTTTGTAATTTTCTATATAGCTTATCGCCGATTGAGTTGTAGCCAGTTTAACTGCGATCTCTGCCTGTTTTGGGTCAACATACTTCCTTACAAAGAACATGAACCTATCATTGATAGCCTTATCTAATATTGGGTTTTTTGCCATTGCTTATCTTCTTTTATCTATTACTTTGACTACACAAAAAAGCTGGTGTATATCGCCAAGGAACAATGTATCATCCGGGTAAGTTTCTTTATCTGGGTTCCACGAATGGATTGTTATATATCCATTATCTACATCGTGGTCTATAATCTCCTTTAATAATATCCCATCTGTCTTATGGACTATTATCCATGCGTCATAATTGTGCATATGCAGCTTAGACTTCCAATGCATCTTTGAAAGCTCCCTACCTATAGCTACCCTTTTGGGAAATATACTCTTTTCTGCCCATTGCTCAGAAGTAAGGTTTACCATGCTGTACCCAACGGTTTCAAATCCCAAATAAGTACCTCTATGCTCCTTTTCTACTGGAATAACCTCAAATTCAAGGTTCTCATAATATTCTGGGTCTGCAAATCCCCTCAAGTATCCCATTTGTGCCTTTGCTGGAACAACACTTACTCGCATAGCCTCTATCCCCTCATCTGAATAGGCGAATTTATCGTCGTTGTCTTTAAAAGCTTCGTCATCAGGTATTACATGTCGTGGGATTGCTTCTATTTTAGGCTCTTTATAATCCCTGCTAAAGTTTATAAAGTTCTTTACGTTATCATCTAATTGAGATATTCTCTCGAATAAATCAGATGGAATTTTAACTTTCCCATTTAAAACCTGTGAAAAAGCAGATTCATTTGTATAGCCTAAAAGGTTTCCAATAGTTTTTTGAGATCCAAAACCAGCAATTTTCAATTGTTGAATAGATAATTTTAATATCTGTAAATCAGTCACTTACAAAATTTTTATAAAATTTTTTATATAAAGTATTGTAAAGAATT
>DDEP01000016.1 GCA_002336465.1 Pedobacter sp. UBA1951 | reverse complement strand
CAGTTTTTCATCTTTATAAATTCCATAATAATCTCCCAGTTGAGGCGTGTGTGCTCTGAAATAGCCCGGTTGAACAAGATTTACCAATTTGATCAGGTCGTCTTCATGCTTGTGGTTCAGATGCTGAATGTTTTCGCTAATAGATGTCTCGATGGGGTTCTCTAAAATCATCTGTGCACAAACCAGTTCTGTTTTTAATCTAACTGTATCTGTATAAATAGGTTGATTACCAACTACAAAAAAATCGGTACATAGTTCTGCATAAGTGCTCAGGCTTTGAGGAGCATTAGGTTCGGAACCCACTGCCCCGAAAGGACAAAAATCAGGTCGGTAAAATTTGATATTGTGTTGAGGCGATAAACGGAGTGCTGTGTGTGTTTCATGCAAAGCAGACCAAACAGGATTATCTAATGGATTTATCATTTGTTTAAATTGATTAAGGAACAGCTAAAATAAAATAGGGGTCTAAGGTTTATCTCGCCCTACAAATCTACCTCTGCCTAACAAAAAATCAATTGCTTTGGCCACATTTCTGTTGATACTTTCTTCAGATTTTAAATTGGAGATATACCTTATGATTTCTTTTTGTAGAGAGGGAGACAGGGACGAGAATATTTTTTCGGCCTCAATATGTGCCGCTAAGGCTTCTGTAAATTTTGGATGAGCTTTTATGTTACGGTCGTCCGTATCGTATTGAATGGTAATAGCTATGATTTCGCCAATTCTTTTGGGTGAGTTTTTGAGCATATTGGTATTGATGTACAGGCGCCAATCACCTGCATATCTTACCAAGGTTTGTTTGTAGCCTCGTTCATTTATGTGTCCGCAAACAGGGATATATCCTTTGCTTTTTCCTGCTGCGATAAAGATTTCTTCAAGGATGTGCTCTGGCACATAAACAAAAGGATTAATCCCAATAATATCTAACGTAGCTTTAAATTGGTGCATGTTTATTGCCTTACAAAGTATTTTTAGTTTTCAGTTTTTCTCTCTTTTCAAGCTTATTGAGCATTTGGGTTAAGCGTTCAGCTCTTGTGTGGTCAGTTTTGGCGGCATAGATCAGCTGATAAAATCTTTTGTTTATGTTATGTATAATTCAGAAAAACCTTACGGGCTATAAGGTGGTCTAATAAGCAATCAAAAAGCGCTTCAGGTTAAAATCTGTTTTTTGGGTTAATATAGTTAAAAGGCTCGAATTGTACGGGCTAATCTATTGTCATTTTAGGAACATAAGGCCAAATTACCCTAAAAATATATAGGTAAAACAGGAGCTTATTCCTATTAGATGAATGTTAAAAACTTCTGTCGCAGAAATGCACCTCAAATCTTATATTTACGCATCCCAAAAACTTTTGAGCGCATGAGTGAAGAATTAGATAACGTAAACGAAAATCAGGAATCTAACGGGCAGGATAATAAGCATACCGTAACGCCTATTAANNATTATGCACTCGCTTAAAGAAATGGACGACGGACGTTTCAATAAAGCTGCCAATGTGATAGGGAATACGATGAAGTACCACCCGCACGGTGATGCTTCTATTGGCGATGCGATGGTGCAATTAGGACAAAAAGATTTGTTGATTGATTGCCAAGGAAACTGGGGCGATCCGGTTACGGGCGATAGTGCTGCGGCACCACGTTACATTGAGGCCCGCTTGTCTAAATTTGCCAATGATGTGGTATTTAATCCTGATACTACAGAATGGCAACTGAGTTACGATGGACGTAATCAAGAGCCGGTAACTTTGCCAGTTAAGTTTCCTTTGTTGCTTGCACAGGGTGCAGAAGGTATTGCGGTAGGACTTGCCACTAAGATTATGCCGCATAATTTTGTGGAGCTTTTAGATGCTTCTATAGAAATTTTACGTGGTAACCGCTCTAACATCTTGCCCGATTTCTTTACCGGGGGCATGGCCGACTTCTCAAACTACAATGAAGGACAACGTGGAGGAAAAATCAGGGTAAGGGCCAAGATAACAGAAAGAGATAAAAAGACTTTGGTCATTACCGAGGTACCTTACAGTACAACCACAGGTTCGGTAATTGACAGTATTCTTGCCGCTAATGATAAGGGTAAGATCAAGATCAAAAAAATAGAAGATAATACGGCCGCCAATGTTGAAATTGTAGTACATCTAGCGCCCGGCATTTCGCCCGATGTAACGATTGATGCATTATACGCCTTTACCTCTTGCGAGGTATCTATATCGCCAAATACTTGTGTAATTAAAGAAGAGAAACCTTATTTCTTAAGTGTTAACGATATTTTAGAGCAAAATACCAAGAGCACAAAAGCACTTCTTAAAAAAGAGCTAGAGATCAGGTTGCATGAATTACAGGAGAAGATTTTCTTTAGTTCACTACTTAAGATTTTTATACAGGAAGGTATGTATAAACATACCGATTATGAAAATTCTGGAGATTTTGATACGGTAGTTGCTGTATTGCACCGCTTGTTTGAACCTTTCAAGGCTTCTTTGTATCGTGAGATACAACCTGAAGATTTCAAGAAACTGATCGATAAGCCAATGAGTAGCATTACTCGCTTTGATGTGAAAAAGGCAGACGAGCAAATGAAAACGCTTGAGGATGAGATTAAACAGGTAAAAAACCACCTGCGTCATCTTACCGAATATGCCATTGCATGGTTTCAAAAGATCAAAGATAAATATGGTAAAGGCCGTGAGCGTAAAACAGAGATTAGACTGTTTGATAAAGTAGAAGCCGCAAAAGTAGCCTTGGCTAACGTAAAACTCTACATGAACCGTGAAGATGGTTTCA
>DDEP01000005.1 GCA_002336465.1 Pedobacter sp. UBA1951 | reverse complement strand
TATTTTTTTTCATATTATTTTCATTATTTATATTTTTGATTATTTATACTTGTTTATTGTTTCGTTTTATTACATATTACTTTTGAAATGCAAAGAATACATTCATATACACTAGCCAATCAATCAAACTGGGATATTATTATTATAGGTGGGGGAGCTACAGGTTTAGGTGCTGCTGTCGATGCGGCAAGCCGAGGTTTAAAAACCCTATTGGTAGAACAAGCCGATTTTGCAAAAGGCACTTCAAGTAGAAGTACAAAACTTGTACATGGAGGTGTAAGGTATTTAGCCCAGGGCGATATAGGACTGGTAAAGCATGCACTAAAAGAAAGGGGTTTACTAGAAAAAAACGCTTCTCACTTAGTAAAAAAAGAAGAATTCATCATTCCTTGCTATAGCTGGTTTGATGTTATAAAATACTTTGTGGGCTTAAAGATGTACGATTGGCTGGCTGGAAGATACAGTTTTGGTTCTTCGAGATATTTATCTAAGACTGAAATCTTACATAGAATGAGAGGTATTAAAAAGCAAGATTTAAAAGGAGGCATCAGTTATTTTGATGGTAAATTTGATGATTCAAGGTTAGCTATAAATTTAGCCCAAACAGCCAAAGAAAAAGGTGCAACACTGATTAATTACATGAAAGTTGTAAACCTTATCAACCAAAACCAAGAGGTTAAAGGTGTAGAGGTATGTGATGCGATTACGGGAGAAACATTTAAGCTTGCCGCCAAAGTGGTAATCAATGCTACCGGAGTATTTGTTGATGATATTTTGCAAATGAACAATCCTAAAGCCAAGCCTATGGTAAGGCCAAGTCAAGGAGTTCATATTGTATTAAAAAATGAATTTTTAAAAAGCGATTCAGCATTAATGATCCCTAAAACCACGGATGGAAGAGTACTTTTTGCTGTGCCTTGGCATGAACATCTATTAGTGGGTACTACAGATACACCTTTAAACGAACACAGCCTTGAACCAAGAGCCTTAAAAGAGGAAACTGACTTTATCCTGAATACTGCCGCTACTTATTTTACCAAAGCACCTTCAGAAAAAGATATTTTAAGTGTATTTTCAGGTTTACGCCCACTAGCGGCTCCTACAGATCCTAACAGCAATAGCACCAAAGAAATCAGTAGAGATCACAAACTCCTCGTTTCAGCAAAAGGTCTCATTACTATTACCGGTGGTAAATGGACTACTTACAGACGTATGGCCGAAGAAACCGTTAATCTAGCTATGAAACATGCTAATTTAGGCAATATTAAATCGCAAACGAATCATTTAGCCATCCACGGTAATATACAATTAACTGACAACAGCTATTTGAACGCTTATGGTAGTGATAGAAAGCATATAGAGGCATTGATACAAGAAAATCCTAAATTGGGAAATAAACTGCATACTGATTTTCCACATACAGCGGCAGAAATTATTTGGTGTACTCGTAATGAAATGGCAGAAACGGTAGAAGATATTTTGAGCAGACGACTTAGGATACTTTTTGTAGATGCGAGGGCAGCAATAGAAATGGCGCCTCAGGTAGCTAATCTCATGGCAAAAGAAATAGGCTTTGATTCAAACTGGGAAAAAAATCAGGTCGATTTATTTATAAATTTAGCTAACGGTTATATTTATCATTAAGAGGCGAACAATTGGCCTTCGATAATTAAATCTGCAAGGTAGAATCTAGATTAAATATAATGTTAGCTCGCTCAAAAGCAGAACTTACATCAAATAATATACAACCATATTACAAACGCATCCATGCTTTACAATACCCATGACTTTAACATGGGATGACAAACTACCTTATTTTTTGATTACAGAGATTTATCTACTGTAACAAAGTCTTTGAGCAAACATCAGGGAATATTTAGCGCTTAATCGTTTTTTAAAACCATAACCTAAAATAAGCGTTATTACCAAAGCATGGCACTGATACAGTTCACAAACAAAGGAATTTACTGCAAACAGGGTGATTTTTACATCGACCCTTGGCGGCCCGTAAACAAAGCAGTAATTACGCATGGGCACGCAGACCATGCCAAATGGGGCAACAAAAATTACCTCTGCCATACCTTAACAAAACCTATTTTAACCGAACGCTATGGTATCATCGACAATGTTCAAACACTGGAGTATAATGAAACCATAGATATTAACGGGGTTAAAATTACGCTTTTCCCTGCGGGGCACGTGATTGGCTCGGCACAAATCAGGTTAGCGTATAAAGGGGAAATTGTAGTTATTTCTGGCGATTACAAAACCGAATATGATGGTATTAGTACCGCTTTTGACCCCGTGAAATGCCACACTTTTGTTTCTGAATGTACATTTGGATTGCCTATTTATAAATGGGAACAACAACAAACTATCTTTAATAATATTGAAAGTTGGATTAACGATAACCATAGCAAGAACAAAACCAGCATATTGGTAGCTTACAGTTTAGGCAAGGCGCAAAGGCTCATTAAAAACCTGCAAAATGACTGCCCTGTTTTTGTACACAGAACCATAGCCAATTTAAACGAGGCATTTGTAAATGCTGTTATAACACTGCCCCAAACCACTAAAATTACCGCAGAAATAAAGAAAGATGAACTGCAAAAAGGTATTGTAATTATCCCGCCCGCATTAGCTGATAGCAGATGGATTAAAAGCCTAATTAGCCCTGCAATTGGTATTTGTAGCGGATGGATGGCGGTAAGAGCTGGCAGAAGATGGCGCAGTGCCGATG
>DDEP01000036.1 GCA_002336465.1 Pedobacter sp. UBA1951 | reverse complement strand
TGTTAAATATGATACAAATCTTAATGCATATGCTGCATTAAACTTATATCCTAATCCGGTGCAGGCAGATTTTACCCTAAAATATAACGGAGCGTTAACATCAGATACCTATATTGTAAAAATCATAGGCCTTTCAGGGCAAACATTGCTTACAAAAAATATAAAAGCTAAAGAACTGCTAGAAGGGCATAGCTTAAATATTATAGGATATACTGCCGGGACTTATATTGCAGAGATTTATGATGCTAAAGGAGGAAAAAGATTAGCAACTGCTAAGTTTATAAAACTATAGAACGTGGTCAAAGATATTAACCTCTTATATAGATAAAAAGTATAAGAGGTTTTGTCAAAAAATGTTATAATTGTAATCAATTGCTAAGAACAATAATAAACAAAGTTTTGAAGTGCATTTATAAAAAAGCTGTATTGGTGTGTTTAGGATTATTGGTCTTAACAACGGTGGCATATGCACAAGGGTTCCCTTGTGACATGGACCCTGATAATCCTTGTGATCCGGATGATGTTAATGTTCCTTTTGATGGAGGAGCGAGCCTGCTTATTGCTGCAGGTGTAGCATACGGGCTAAAAAAGATCAATGATAAGAGAAAAGAAGAACGAGAAAAATCAGGAAGCGTTTAATCTATTAAACGCTTTGTAATTCACTTATTCCTTCTCTTTTTAAGATATATTCAAATATACCCTCAACTGGTTTTTGTAATATCTTGCCTACTTTAATATCATTATCCGCAAAAACGGCTTTAAGTTCATCTTGGTAATAATAGGCTATTGAACCTACAAAGCTGCATTCTAGTGATTTGTAGTTCTTATAATCTTTAACATTGCTATCTATAAATTCCTGAAAACCATCTTTAAGCAAACTTTGAATAAAAGGGTGCTCCTTATTGGCTGCCATAAATTTACTGAATGTGGCCAGATATGAATTGGGGAAGGGCTTTTGATAAATATGTTCTATTACTATATCCTTAGTTATCGGGTAAACCTGTTTAAATTTCTCTCTCAACTCTGCTGGCATCGTTTTATAGAGATAAGATAAGAGCACCCTTCTGCCAAAAAAAGTACCTGAACCTTCATCACCTAAAATATAACCTAAACCGTGCTTGCCGGTATAAACCTCCTTGCCATCATAATAAGCAATATTGGAACCTGTACCTAAAATACAGGATAAGCCTTTTTTATCGCCACATGTTGCATAGGCAGAACCAATCAAATCATGATCTACGCTTATATAAGCATTCTTAAAGAAAGAAGATAAAGCATTTGATACCACTTCCCGTTTATCTGGAGAAGAACAACCTGCGCCAAAAAAGTAGATTTCTTTTACCTCTGTAGCTATCTTTGAAAGATCTTTGTTCTTACTTAAGATTTTGATGATCTCTTGCGAATTTAAAAAATACGGGTTAATTCCCTGAGTATGGAAATCTAATGTTTCTTTAGAATTATGAGCAATCCAATCTGTTTTGGAAGATCCACTATCTGCAACTAAAATCATGCTCTAAAAATAATAAATTAATTCAAATTTAACGTTCCGCTAATTTGTTTTAAGCTTAGCTCAGCCAGCTTAGCTTGATACTTGGTTTCTAAGAACCTGTTGTTGGCATCTAGTTCGTTTTTCTGAGCTTCTCTCAGTTCAAGTGGAGTGATACTTCCTAAACGGTATTTTTCCAAAGTAATATCTAAATTTTGTTTGGCAATATCTAGGTTGTTCTTTTCTAAATTGATCAAATCTAAAAAAGTAATATAATCTTGATAAGCCGAAGCCAGTTTAGTTAGAATATCTTGTTTGGTTTTATCTATTTGTATCTGCGATGAGTTGATGTCTATTTTTGCATTACGCTCATTTTGGCGCTGCGTAAACCCATTAAACAAATTAATGCTGGCAGTTAATCCATAGCTAAATCCGTTGGATCTAAACCGTGTATTAAAACCAGTAGGAGATTGGCTGCGGTTAAAGTCATAACCACCATTTACGCTAATTTTAGGGTAGCGATTACCATAAACCTGTTTAAGAGATAGTTCAGCAATTTTCTTGTTGATCAATGCAGTTTGTAGAGCAGGATTTAGTTGTTCTGCTTGGGCCGTTAATTCATTATAATTTAAAGTCGCTTCTAGATCTATTTCTAGGTCTACGGTAAAAGAAGTGTTGGCATCACGAGCCAAAAGATTATTTAATGCAATCTTATAATTGTTCAACAGATTTTTTTGCTGTAAAAAGTTAGATGTATCTGCATTATAATCTACAGTGGCAGAAAGCACATCAAGTTTTGATCCTTTGCCTATCTTTAATTTATTCTGGGCAATTTTAAGTCGCATGTTTGAGATGTCCAAACTACTATCGGCTACCATTACCTGCTGTTGCTGCTTTACAATGTTATAATAAGTAGCTATAACATCGGTTATACTGTTCAATATCTGTATCTTTAAATTGCTTTCACCCTGCTTCTCTAAAGCTTTGAATTTATCATAATTGGCAAACATTTTAAAACCATCAAATATGGTCCAATCTAAGCCTACTCCATAAGTAAGATTACTGTTTTTGGCGCCATCAGTTACACGTTGGGTACCTGTTGACTGCGTTTGCACGGTATTCTGTATACTTCCGCCAGTACCAAAATTTCCGGTTGCCGTAGGTAGCATGCCCGAATTCCCTAAAGTTGCATTGTTTTTAGAAATCTCTAGGTTATTCTTTACCAGTTTGATATCGTAGTTATTCTGTAAAGTAATCTGAATGGCATCTTTTAATGAAAGAACATTTTGAGCAAATAACTTTTGCTGCATCAGGAAAACTAACGATACCAAAAATATGATTTGCTTATTTTTCATTTGTTAATTCTGGGTCTTGATTTGTATTATTCTGTTCGGCAGAAGCTAAAGAGGCTTTGAGTTCCTTGTTTTCTTTATGTTCTTTAGACCAAAAAGAATAAATGGCAGGTATTACAAATAGGGTTAATATTAATGAGAATAACGTACCGCCAATAATTACCGTACCCATACTCATTCTACTTTTGGCCGCCGCCCCTAATGCTAAAGCAATAGGAAGTGCTCCAAATGCAATGGCTAAACTAGTCATTAGAATAGGTCTTAACCTCGAAACTGCTGCTTCTCTAATGGCTTCTTGTACAGGTTTTCCTTGTTCTTTTAATTGGTTGGCAAACTCAACAATCAAGATACCGTTTTTGGTAACCAAGCCAATGAGCATAATTGTTCCAATCTGACTGAAAATATTCCAACTTTGACCACATAGCCATAATGAGAGAAAAGCACCCGCAACAGCCATTGGCACCGTTAAAATGATAATGATTGGGTCTTTAAAACTTTCAAACTGTGCCGATAATATCAGGTAAACTAACAACAAGGCCAGTCCAAAAGCAAACATGGTATTAGACGAACTTTCTTTAAAATCTCTAGATTCACCGCTCAAGTCAGTTGTAAAACTGTCATCAAGTACTTTGGCCGCAATTTTGTCCATTGCCTCAATGCCATCGCCAATACTTTTGCCAGGAGCTAAACCAGCAGATACGGTGGCAGAAATAAATCTGTTATTATGGTACAATTGAGGTGGATTGCTCTGTTCTTTAGAAACAATAAGATTATCTAGCTGAATAAGTGCTCCTTTATTGTTTCGCACATATACAGAACTTAGGTCTAGAGGATCTTTTCTGTCACTAACATCAAACTGTCCAATAACTTGGTACTGCTTGCCGTTCATAAAGAAATAAGAGAACCGTTGTCCACTCAATCCTAATTGTAGAGTTTGGGCAATATCAACCGTAGAAACGCCGAGATTTTTTGCCTTTTCGCGATCTATGGTTAGGTTTATTTCAGGTTTGTTGAATTTTAAGTTAACATCCGAAGTGGTAAAGATAGGGTTGCTAGCCACTTCATCCATAAACAACGGTAGTTTTTCTCTTAGCTTTTCAAAGTTCTGAGCCTGTATGATATAGCTTATGGGTAAACCGCCGCGTCTTCCTACAGATATGGTAGGCTGTTGGGTAACGGTTACTTTGCCCTCGGTATATTTACGAGTAATTTTGGTCAACATATCGGCAATGTCTTTTTGACTTCTTTCCCGGTCTTCGGGATCAACAAGACCCATACGTACAAAACCAGAGTTGGTAGAAGAGCCGCCAAATCCAGGCGAAGAAATGGTAATGTTAACGTTTTTCTCAGGAACAGAATCTTGTACCATTTGGTTTATCTTCATGATGAACTTATCGGTATAAGCAAAAGAAGATCCCTCTGGTGTGGTAACGTTCATGTTTATGGCGCTACGGTCGTCATAAGGAGCAGTTTCTTTTTTTAACAAGTTCCAGAAAAGTGCAATCAATGCCGTACAGATAACCAATATAGGAATGGCCAACCATCTACGTTTTAAAAACGAGTTGAGGCTGTGTTTATAAGTATCGTTAAGTTTAATGAAATAAGGCTCGGTAAACGTATAAAATTTAGAAGGGGTATGCCCGCCTTTTTTCATCAGGTAAGCATTTAACATTGGGGTTAGCGTTAACGATACAAATGCCGAAATGAGTACTGCGGCACCAATTACTACGCCAAACTCCCTAAAAAGCCGCCCAACAAAGCCCTGTAAAAAGATAACAGGCAAGAATACTGCCGCCAAGGTTATAGAAATAGAGATTACGGCAAAAAAGATTTCGTTAGATCCTTTAATAGCGGCTTCAATAGGACTGTAACCCTCTTCAACTTTTTTAAAGATATTTTCGGTTACTACAATACCATCATCAACCACCAGTCCCGTGGCTAAAACAATAGCCAATAAGGTAAGTACATTGATAGAGAAACCAAAAATGTACATAATAAAGAAGGTAGCAATCAAAGAAACAGGTATGTCTATCAATGGCCTAAATGCAATTCCCCAATCTCTAAAGAACAGGTAAATGATCAGAATTACCAGCACCAATGAGATGAGGATGGTTTCAGCCACCTCGGTAACCGATTTTTTGATGAATTTTGTAGTGTCAAGAGATACTTTCAACTGTATGTCTTGAGGTACGTCTGTCTTTAATTTCTCTAATCGTTTATAAAATTCTTTACTGATGTCTAAGTAGTTTGCACCCGGCTGGGGAATTACACCGATTGCAACCATCGGTTTGCCCGATTCGCGTAAAATGGTTTCTTCGTTCTCAGAACCTATTTCGGCAACAGCTACATCTTGTAATTTGACCACATTGTTACTGTCTGATTTTAAAATCAGATTGTTGAACTGTTCAGCATTGGTCAGTTTTCCCATGGTTTTTACCGTAAGCTCGGTAGAAGCGCCAGTAAGTTTACCTGAAGGTAGCTCAACATTTTCGCGATCGAGGGCAGACACAATATCTTGAGTGGTTAATCCGTATGAAGCAAGTTTATTAGGGTCTATACGCAAACGCATAGCATATTTACGTTGTCCTTGTATCTGCATACTGCTTACTCCCGGGATGGTTTGTATGCGGTCGGCAATTACATTCTCTGCAAAATCACTTAAATCGGTTACACCACGTTTATCACTTTGTATGGTCATTGATATGATGGCGTCAGAGTTTGCGTCTGCTTTGCTTACAGTAGGTAGCCCATCAATATCTTTGGGAAGACTTCGGGCAGCTTGCGATACTTTGTCGCGGACATCGTTAGCGGCTTCGTTAATGTCTTTTCCTAAATTGAACTCTATGGTAATGTTACTTGAGCCTTGGTTACTTGATGAAGTGATGTTCCTAATTCCGTCAATAGAATTGATAGATTTTTCTAGAGGCTCGGTAATCTGCGATTCGATAATATCAGCATTTGCCCCCGGATACGAGGTACGTACAGATATAATGGTGGGATCTATGGATGGGTATTCTCTGATACCCAAAAAATTATATCCTATTATACCAAATAGTACAATGATAAGGTTCATTACAATTGCCAGCACCGGGCGTTTTATACTGGTGGTAGAGATACTCATGGCAATTTCTTTAATTTATAACCTTAACTTTTACAGAAGAACCTTGTTTTACGGCCATCGCCCCAGTGGTAAGTACCGTATCTCCAGCATTTAAACCCGATTGTATCAAAATACTGGTAGCTGTTCTGGTTCCTGCTTCTACATTTACTTTTTGGGCTTTGCCATCTTTTACGGTATAAACCATTTTACCATCCAAAATGGGAATGATCGCTTCGGTTGGAATTAAAATGGCATTATTTATAGTTTGTAAATCTAAATTTACCTTGGCAAATGAACCCGGAACGAGTTCATTTTTATCATTCTTGGCAAGGGCCTTAACATTTAAAGTACGTGTTTGTTGATTGATGCCCGGTTCTATGGCAAATACACGTCCATCAAATGTTTTATTAGAACCATCAATACTAAAGCGTATGGGCGTATTATTTTTAATCTGTGCTGCATAACGCTCAGGTAGGGAGAAAGAAATCTTTACCGGATTAGTACTCAATAGATTTGCGATTATTTTATTTGGTGTGAGATATTCGCCTAAAGAAATAGAACGTAAGCCAATTTTTCCGCTAAAAGGAGCATATATGGATGTTTTGGCTAATTGCGCTTTTAATACCTGTGTTTGAGCTCTTATAGATTGAAGGTCAGCTAATGAAGTATCATATTCTTCTTGGCTGATGGCACCTTTTTGTAAGAGTTGCTTAGCTCTATCTTCATTTGTTGCGGCAAGCTTCTCTTTAGTGTTGATGTCTTTGATTTGAGCTTGTATATCTTTATCGTTTATTTTAACTAATAATGTTCCTTTAGCTACATTAGAGCCTTCAGTAAAATAAATTCCCGTAACCAATCCCGAAACTTCACTTTGCAAACTTACGGCTTCATTAGGCTCTATACTACCCGTTAGTTCAAGGTTATTGGTAAAGTTTGAGGTTTTTACGATTACGCCCTCAACATTTAGGGCAGGTCCATCTCCTTTTTTATCTTTTTTAGGGCCGCCACTACCTCCACTGTTTATTTTTTTGTTTTCGCCAATGCGGTAAAAAATCAAGTAAGCAAGACCCGCAATCAGCAGGAAATAAATAAGATATCTTTTTTTCATAAATTGAGCCGGTTACGCTGACATACAAAAATATCTAAATGTTTTTTTACAAAGCTACTTGTAGTAAGTATGTTACAGCAGTTAAATAAGGCAGGTAAGCTAATAATTTATTTTAAATTTTAAATTTGTGACAAACTTAAATTATGATGATAAAAAGAATTGTTCTAGGATTAGTTTTATTACTATCTATTAGCATGACAAGCAAATCACAGGTAAAAATAGGCTTCGAGGTAAGCTTTAAGGAGCCACAGGCGCATTATGCAGAAGTTGAAATGAATGTTTCGGGTATTGCTGCAAAAAATTATATAGATCTTAAAATGCCAACTTGGACACCAGGTTCGTATTTGATTCGTGAGTTTTCTAAAAACGTTGAAAGCTTTGAAGCAAAGGCTGCCGGAAAGAATCTTAAATTTGAAAAGATCAGCAAAAATACTTGGCGTGTACATAACGTAAAGGCCAATGCCGTTAAGGTAAATTACCGTGTATATGCTTTTGAAATATCTGTTCGTACAGCTTTCATTGATGAGGCGCACGCATTTTTGTCGCCTACGGGTATCTTTATGTATCCTGATGGGATGATAAAGACACCTAGTACAGTTAAGATTATTCCTTTTAATACATGGAGTAAAGTAAGCACGGGTTTAGAACCGGTTAAAGGCGAAAAATTCACTTATACTGCTTCAGATTTTGATATCCTATTTGATAGTCCTATAGAAGTAGGCAACCAAGATGTTTTTGAATTTGATGCTGCAGGTGTGAAACATGAAGTAGCCATGTACGGTGGAGGTAATTATGATAAAGAGCGTTTAAAGGTAGATATGGCTAAAATTGTTGAGGAGGGGACTAAAATCTATGGAGAAAACCCTAATAAGCATTATACTTTTATTGTTCATAACTATGAAAGAGGAAGTGGTGGTTTAGAACACTTAAACTCAACTACCTTAGGTGCCTCAAGAAATGGTTATGGCTCAGAACGGGGTTATAAAAGTTTTCTTTCTTTAGTAGCTCATGAATATTACCATTTATGGAATGTTAAACGCTTAAGACCGAAAGCTTTGGGTCCGTTTGATTATGAAAATGAGAATTATACCACAAATTTATGGGTGGCAGAAGGTTTTACTTCTTATTATGGCAGTAAATTAATGATCAGAGCTGGCCATACTGATCTAAATGGATTTGTAACTTCTTTATTAGGAGGTGTGGGCACTGTACTAAATACCCCTGGTTCTAAAGTGCAATCCGCTGCCTCATCAAGTTTTGATGCTTGGATTATCGGTTATCGCCCAAATGAGAATTCTAATAATAACTCTATTTCTTATTATACCAAAGGTGAGGTAGTGGGCATGCTAATGGATCTTGAGATTGCCAATGCTACAAAAGGAACTAAAAGCTTAGATGATGTGATGAAAGCGATGTATGATCTTTATTACAAGAATCTGAAAAGAGGTTATACCGATGCAGAATTTAAAGCAATGGTAGAAAAAGTTAGCGGAATTAGTTTTAACAGTTTTTGGGATAAATACGTTAATGGTACCGATGACATAGAATATGTGAAATATCTTGCTATGGCTGGTTTTAATGTAGTGAATGAAAATGCCAACAGAAATGTGCCGTTTTTAGGAGTAACAGCAACCAGAAAAGACAATAAAGTGGTTATTGCTACGGTAGCACGTAATTCGGGTGCTTGGATAGATGGCATAAATGTAAATGATGAGCTGATAAGTATAGATGGAGCACCGGCAGAGTTAGCCGTTGAACGCATGGCACAGATCACAGGTAAGAAAGTAGGAGATGTGGTTAAGGTAGTTGTGATCAGAGATGGACTTAAGAAAGAATTAGATGTTAAGCTTACGGCAAATAAAGCAGTAAGATTATCATACAGCGAAGTTCAAAACCCTACCTCTTTACAACTTGCAGTACGCAAAAGATGGATAGGATTATAATAATGTAAAGCGATATAAACAAAAAGGCTCACGGATTTCCGTGAGCCTTTTTTATTGTTATTATGTTTTTCTTAGAAAGTAAAACGTACACCTAAGCCTACATCTCCAGCCCAGAAACCAGTATCAGGGGTTAATTGTAAAGCAGGGATCCAATCTAATGATAAGTTAATAGGAGCACCATTAAATTTGTAGTCCAATCCTAAAACACCGTTTGCCGATAAGTAAAAATCACCGCTATAACCTTTTACTTTTGCAGAACCAATAGTAGCACCACCACCGTAAAACCAATTTAATCCTGGAGCACCATTAATTGGGCTATAAACTTCATATAAACCGGTTAAGTTAAAATACTCAACACTTTTGTTGCTTCTAAAGTTTCCAATTAACTCTAACATTGCATTTTTCTTTAGAGCAGTTTTGAAACTTACACCGTTTGCAGAACCAAATCTACCACCTATGGCATTTTTGTATTCTTGGGCATTGGCATCCTTAGATGTCAAAGTTAATAATGTGACAGCTGTAATAAGAGTAAATAATACTTTTTTCATAATCATAATTAAATTAAAAGTGTAACTTGAAGTTCAATTAGCAAGTTTTGTGCCGATATTGTAAAAATTTGACAAAAATATTAAAATACAGAAATGTAAGCATCGTTTTAATAGCTAATTCTCTGCAAAACGAAATAAAAAATTATGCTTGCATAGTAATTCTGCGCTAAAAAATTGCTAAATTAGTCTCAATATAAAAGCAATAGATTAAATTTTGTTTGGCCTTA
>DDEP01000133.1 GCA_002336465.1 Pedobacter sp. UBA1951 | reverse complement strand
AATACAACACGGAGGCTCATTGCACGGAATACTATAAAACAAAAAGGGTTGAGCAAATGCTCAACCCTTTTTTTCATCTGGTTGTACTACCTAGAATTTTACGCCAAAAGTAAGGAATACATTGTTATTTGCAGTTTTAAGACTTGCCATAGGCTCGCTTCCGTTATTCAAAGTATAAGGAAGATTCGTGTTACTACTTTCAACACGTTGATAAGCTAAGTCAAAATAGTAATTGTTAATTCGGTACCCTAAACCTCCACTATAAAATTTTGTGTCAAAATCATTCTTGCTATCATTTTTATAGGGTGAACCGTTTATGCCAAAACCAGCTCTAATGCTCAAGTTGTCAACTGCTTTAACTTCTGCACCTAAGCGATAGTTAATGGCGCTTGTATAGTTGTTTTTTACGGTAGCATTGCTGCCCGTAATTTCGTCATAAGTTCCGCCATCATTAGATGAGAAACGAATGCTAGAATAATCTACAAAATCAACATCAGCAGAAATCAAACCTTTGTTGCCGATCACATAACTTGCACCTAAAGATCCTTTTAAAGGAGTTCTAAGGTTGTACCTGAAATCATATATCTGTGCTTTGTTTGTAATTACGTCATTAGAAATTTTATTGTCGATTTTTTCAGAGTAGCTATCGTCTATTACAAACCAAGTTGGAGTTTGAAGCGTGGCTCCAATTCTGAAATTACTTACAGGTCTAAAAATTATACCTAAACGAGCGTTAATACCCGAACCTTTGGTTTCTTGGTTTTGAATATAACTTAATCTGTAATTTTCTCTCGGTCCATATCCATCGGTAGGATCATAAGTGTTTAAACTTCCGGCTTCAATAAATTCGGCATCGCTGATATATCTTAGATTAATTAATCCAACATTAGCACCAATGTAAAATTGGTTAGAAAAATTTAAAGCTCCGGCAATATTAAATTCAGAAACAGAACCCGATCTTACTTCATTTTTTTGTTGATTATTTGCAGAAAATGCATTTCCCGCACTAGATGCGGTGTATGTATTCGAATTTCCCGGTGTATTGAAATTAATCAGGTAACTGTCAAAAGCCATCCCTTCTAATGAATTTTTAGAAATAGAGAAATCATTAGGGTCTTTGGATTTATTGGCTAATTCAGCAAAAAAATGTCTGATAGAGTTATTGGTATTCTGGCCAGAATAACTTGATTCTAAAGCGTAATCATTGTTGCGTGCATAACCTAGACCAAAAACAGAACTTACCAATCCTTTTTTGGTGTCTTCTCCTTTTACTTTATAAGAAGGTGAATACAATACAACACCTATTTGGTTTAGGTTAAGTGTGCCTTTATTGGTTCTGCTGCTTGTACCCAAGTAATTACCGTCAACTCCGGTTTGATTAAACTCTGGCGTTAATGCAAATTCAGAACGGGTAAATAATCCCAATCCGGCAGGGTTGCCACTTAGGGAACTCATATCGCCACCTACACCGATTTGAGCATTACCCATTGATTTAAAACGAGCAGTACTACCATAATTCAATTGCGAGAAGCGTAAGCCGTCGCTGCCATATTGTGCATAAGCACCGCTTGCAGAGGCCACCAAGCCAATTACAAGCAAAGAAAATATCTTGTTCATGTGTGTTTTAGGTTACGTTAATAGACTATCTGCCACCACCTCTTGACGGTCTGCCGCCGCCACTTGAAGATGAGCCGCTACTGCTGCCGCTACTTGTTGAACCTCCTGTACGACCACTACTACTGCTTGATGGAGGAGGAGTATAAGTAGGACGATCAGGTGTATAGGTAGGCCTTGTTTCTGAGCTACCTCTACTAGGTCTGCTTTGTGCAGGTCTGCTATTGTTATTAGTTGAATTACCGTTTGTGGCGGGGTTATATGCCTCGGCTCTTCCACCTGTACGGCCATAATTTCCATTATTTACAATACCACCAGTTCTGCTTGTTCTGTCAATAGTAGAGCCATTTGGTCTGTAACCTACTCCGTTGTCTCCACCACGTCCAGGTCTTGGTCTGTAATTTTCGTTATTTCTTACGATAACACTGCCGCCCCAGTAGCCACCGCCCCAATAACCGCCTCCCCAACCATAACCTCCACCATACCATGGGTTATAATAAGAATAAGGGCCCCAAGTATTCCAGTAATACGGCGAACCATAATATCTCCAACTGTAATACGGCGAGTTCCAACTGTAATATGGAGAATACCAAGGATCGTACATGCCATTGTAATAATAATTTCTGTAATATGGGTCATACCACGAGTTGTAACCATAATAGTTGTAATAATCATCATAATATGGTCTTAAACGGTTTCCATAATAAAAACGATCTATTCTTGAGTAGTAATCCATATCGTAACTAGGATCGCTTGAAACATAAGTAGAATCATTTGACCTACGGTACTCGTCATACTGTACGGGAGGAGCAGGCTTATATTCTCTAGCCTGTGCCGTACTGTTATATACATCGTCTTGCATAGAACCTTGCTGTGCAAGTTTAGATGTAGAGCATGAAACAGCAAATAATGCTGTAAATGCAAATACGGTAACTAATAAATGTTTAGGTTTCATATTATTGAGTTTTAAGTGTGTTCTGCTTAAATAATCACTATAAATTTATAGCTTTGCATACTATTATACAAGAAATTTAACACAAAAAACGTTCCAATTAATTATGAGCAAAGGCATTTCAAGTAAAAATGACGATTATTCGCAATGGTATAACGACATTGTTATAAAAGCAGATCTTGCAGAACATTCTTCGGTTAAAGGTTGTATGGTAATTAAACCCTACGGCTATTCAATTTGGGAGAAAATGCAGTCTGTTTTGGACTATAAATTTAAAGAAACAGGTCATCAAAATGCTTATTTTCCTTTGTTTATACCCAAATCGTATTTTTCCAAAGAAGCTGCTCACGTAGATGGTTTTGCTACAGAATGCGCTATAGTAACACATTACCGTTTAAAGAACGATGGTAACGGAAATATTATTGTGGATGAAGAAGCGAAATTAGAAGAAGAATTGATTGTTCGTCCCACATCCGAAACTATTATATGGAATACTTATAAAGGCTGGATACAATCTTATCGTGATTTACCGTTGTTGATTAATCAATGGGCTAACGTAGTGCGTTGGGAAATGCGTACGCGTTTGTTTTTACGTACTACTGAGTTTTTATGGCAGGAAGGTCATACCGCCCATGCTACAAAAGAAGAAGCCATAGAGGAAACAGAAAAGATGTTGCACGTTTATGCAGATTTTGTAGAGAACTGGATGGCGGTACCGGTAATAAGAGGAAGAAAAACCGAAAATGAACGTTTTGCAGGCGCTTTAGATACTTATTGTATTGAAGCATTGATGCAAGACGGAAAAGCTTTACAGGCAGGTACTTCGCACTTTTTAGGCCAGAATTTTGCGAAGGCATTTGATGTTAAATTTACCAGTAAAGAAGGTAAACTAGAACATGTATGGGCTACTTCATGGGGTGTTTCTACTCGTTTAATGGGTGCTTTGATCATGGCGCACAGCGATGATAATGGCTTGGTTATTCCGCCTAAACTGGCACCTACGCAAGTAGTTATTGTACCTATACACAAAGGACAGGAAGAACTGGATAAAATCACCAATTTTGTAGATG
>DDEP01000035.1 GCA_002336465.1 Pedobacter sp. UBA1951 | reverse complement strand
TAAATTAGATTTGTTTTCCATCATTCATATAATATTGCTTAACAAAAATAGCTAAATATGTTATAAAAATATATTTTTTAAAACTAATAAAGCATTTTTACCTATACCTACTCGTTTTTATCTATCTTTAAAATCAAACAAATTTTGAATCATGCTTAAACGATACTACCTATTTATATTACTTTTATTATCAAGTTCTGCCATGGCACAAAAAACAGATACCATTTTCTTAAAGAAGTTAATGGAAAGTAAACCCGAGTTATTTGCAGGAATACTTAACCACCCTACAAAAAATGAGGTTCAGATTATGTACACTCAGGTAAATCGCGATAAAAACAACAAGCCCATTTTTACAACTTATAGTTATAACATTAATCCTGTGCATTATTTCTATCCTGCAAGCACAGTTAAACTTGCCGCTGTAATCTTTGCCCTCGAAAAAATTAATGAATTAAAAGTACCTGGTTTAACTGCCAACAGCATCATGATTACCGATACCGCTTTTAAAGGCCAGACCAAAGTTACAGAAGACCTTAGTGCCGCTACAGGTAAGCCTTCAATTGCGCATTATATCAAAAAGGTTTTACTAACCAGCGATAATGATGCATATAATCGCTTATTTGAGTTTATTGGAAGGGCCGAGATCAATGCAAAGCTTAAAAAATATGGAATGACCGAAAGTCGTATCCTCAACAGGTTGGCTATAGGTGATGGTGGAGAACGTGAAAAAAACACCAATCCTATTCGTTTCTATAATGGGGATCAGTTAATATATAGTCAAGCACCGCAATACGATCCTAAAAATTATCCTTTAAAGTTAACTAATCTCATTGTAGGTATTGGTTATATGGATTCTAATGAGCAATTGGTAAATAAGCCTTATAGTTTTGAGAATAAGAATGTATTTACAATAAAAGACCAACAATCATTAATGAAACGTTTAATGATGCCAGAAGCTTATTCAAAAAGAGATCGATTTAATCTTACTGCTGATGATTACAAGCTCATCTACACTTATATGAGTAAATTACCTACAGAAAGTGATTATCCTAAATATGACCCTAAAGAGTTTTGGCCAACCTATGCTAAAATGCTTTTTTATGGAAGAGAAAAAAATGCTGTTATTGAACCTAACATAAAAATTTTTAACAAATATGGAGATAGCTATGGCTTCATTATAGATAATTCTTATTTCGTTGATTTTAAGAACAAGGTCGAATTTTTTCTCACAGCCGTAGTACAAAGCAATGAAGACGGGATTTACAATGATGGAAAATATGAATATGAAACCGTATGTTATCCTTTTATGAAGAATCTAGGACGTAGTATCTATGAATATGAATTAAACAGGAAGAAAGAATATTTACCTGATTTAAGTAGATATATTATGAATTACAAATAAGATTATAATCAAAAAAGCAACAAGAAGGTTATTTCTCGTCAAGCAGTTGTTGCTTTAAGTCTTTTAATTGTTTCTTTTCTTCTTCGGGTAATTGAGGGTATTGGAGGTTTAAACGCTGCAAGGCATCTTTCAATACTTGACTTACCGCTAAACGACTGTACCATTTTTCATCTGCCGGAATAACGTACCAAGGCGCATTTTCAGTTGAGGTTTCTTTTATAGCCTCATCATAAGCATCCATATACTTATCCCATAAAGCTCGCTCTTTTAAATCGCCTGCCGAAAATTTCCAATTCTTGGTTTCGTCATCTATCCGTTCTAAGAAACGTTTCTTTTGCTCATTCTTAGAAACATACAGAAAAAATTTGAGTACAACAGTTCCATTATCTGTAAGATGTTTTTCAAAAGAACGGATACTCTCATAACGGTTTTTCCAGAAATCTTTATCTATTTGTTTTACATCAGTAATCCCACCTATATGTTCACTTAGAATATACTCAGGATGTACCTTACATACCAAAACATTTTCATAATGTGAACGGTTATGGATGCCTATTTTCCCCCTCTCAGGCAAAGCTTTATAATGTCTCCACAAAAAATCATGTTTGTATTCTTCACTACTTGGTGTTTTAAAGCTATACACTTGGCATCCTTGAGGATTTACACCTGACATTACATGTTCAATGGCACTGTCTTTACCTGCGGCATCCATAGCTTGTAGGATAATCAAGATTGAATACGTACCAGATGCGTACAACACTTCTTGTAATTTTGACAATTCAGCCTTAACCTCTGCTAAATCTTCTTTAACGGTATCTTTATCTAAATGTCCCTTATAATCGGTATCAAAATCTTTAAGTTTAAACTTGCCATTGGTTGGTGCAAGATATTTAGTTGTGTTTGTACTCATAAATTTAATTTATATCTGGTATAACCCAAAAAACAGGTTTCTTGTTTTACTAGCTCTTGTTTTTACAGATTTTCTTCTATCAGTAAATTAATTATGCCATCTACCATACCTACCCTAGGTACAAATATCTGTTTGATTCCAGTCCACTTCATAATAGTAAGATAAATCTCACATGCGGGCACAATTACATCTGCTCTATCTGGATTAAGCTTAAGAACCGATATACGTTCCTTTAAAGAATAGCCAACCAACTCGTTGTAAATTGCTTTGAGCTTTAGGAAAGAAAGTGGCATTTCATCTTTCTCCCCAGAAATACGGAAAAGCTTGTTGATATTTCCTCCAGTACCAATACCTGCTAAATTTTTAAGGTCTTTGGTATTAGATTTTACCCAGTTTTTCATTTCTGCCCAAGTTTCTTCTTTGTCTTGGTTATCTAATATACGTATAGTACCTATATTAAATGATTTTGAGGCATATAGCTGTTTGTTAACAAATACGGATAGCTCTGTACTTCCACCTCCAACATCTATATAAAGATAGTTCTTTTTGGTATCTAAGTTTTGTTCTATGTGATTGGCGTAAATAATATTTGCTTCTCGTTGCCCTTCAATAATCTCAAGATCTATATCGGCTTCTTTCTTTACTTTTTTTATAATTTGACTTCCATTCTGAGCTTCACGCATAGCCGATGTGGCACATGCCAGATATGCTGATACATGGTAAACATCCATCAAATTTTTAAAAGCTACCAATGTTTTTACCAATTCTTCTGTTTTTTTGGGAGAGATATTTTGATCTAGAAACGCATCGTCTCCTAAGCGTAAAGGCACTCTTACCAGCGTATTTTTACGGTAAGTATATACACCTTTTTCATTTTTTGAAATATCTGCAATTAATAATCTTACTGCGTTAGAACCAATATCTATAGCTGCGTATCTTAGCATTATATTTGGTGTTTTGTTTTTAAATAATTATAAGTTTGCACCTGTGCCCTGATTTTTGTATTCAGTCTGTTTTTATGATACCTGTTATCATTTTTCTGGTTAATGTCTCGGGCTTTAACATTATCCTGTAACTGAAATTCTATAATATCCCTTATTTCTTGCTTCACATCTGGATCTAATACAGGAAAACCTACTTCTACTCTGTGCTCGAAATTTCTGGTCATCAAATCTGCAGACGATAAGTACATTTCTTCTTTCCCATTATTTCCATAAACGAACACACGGGCATGTTCCAAAAATTTATCAATAATACTAATTACGGTAATATTTTCACTAAATCCTTTTACTCCTGGTACAAGACAGCATATCCCTCTTACAATTAGTTTTATCACTACGCCCGCATTACTGGCCTCATAAAGCTTGGCAACTATCCCTTCATCAGCTAAACTATTGACCTTAAAAATTAAATAAGCATTTTTTCCAGCCTTAGCATATTTGATTTCTCGATCAATTAACGAATATATCTTATTTCTAGATTCTAAAGGTGATACAATTAAATGTTTAAAATCTTTGACCACAATCCGCTTATTTAATGCTGTAAACAATTTAGCCAAATCAGCAGTTATCTCTTTTTTAGAAGTGAAAATACTATGATCGCAATAAATCCTTGCTGTTTTTTCATTGAAGTTTCCGGTGGCTAGATTAGCATAGTAATTAACTTTTCCTTTTTCTATGCGCTTTACAAGACATATTTTTGAGTGAACTTTATAATCTGTTAGTCCATAATTTACATTAACACCTTCTTCTAACAGCTTGTTGGTCCAAAATATATTTGCATTCTCATCAAAACGGGCTTTTAATTCTACCAAGCAATTTACTTTCTTGCCATTTTTTGCAGCATTGATCAATGCATTGATCACTTTAGAATTTTCTGCCAAACGGTAAAGTGTAATATTAATCTCGGTAACTTTGGGGTCTATGGCTGCTTCACGAAGAAATAAGATAATGTAATCGTAAGATTCATAAGGTAAATGCACAACATAATCACGTTCAGTAATTTTCTTGAAAATACTTTCTGTACGATGTAATCCATTGACCTTTAAAGGTTCTGTAGGTAGATACTCCAATGATTTACCACCCACATTTGGAAAGTTGATAAAATCTCCGAAACGATGATATCTATTACCCGGTATCAACCCTTCTGGTTCTATTTTCAGTTTGCTTACCAGCAC
>DDEP01000144.1:938-4158 GCA_002336465.1 Pedobacter sp. UBA1951 | reverse complement strand
CTGAAGCAGTTCGGCATTGATGAAGAAATTTACAGAGAAAAACCATGGGGAACTGCACATGCCATACTTTCGGCACGAAATGTAATTAAAGAACCTTTTTGTGTAATCAATGCGGATGATTTTTATGGCTATGATTCATTTAAAAAGATGATGACATTTTTAACCACAGAAGCCAATGACGAGAATTATGCTATAATTGGTTACCAGTTAGGCAAAACCTTATCTGAGTACGGATCGGTATCAAGAGGTGTGTGCGAAGTGGATCAGGACCAAAACCTGACTAACATTATCGAGCGCACAAAAATTTATAAAAAAGATAACGCTATTGTTTTTGAAGAAAATGAAATAGAAACCCCTCTTACTTTTGATACCCCTGTTTCTATGAATTTCTGGGGATTTACTCCGGCCGTTTTTAAAACCACTGAGGAATTGTTTAAGACCTTTGCTTTGGAAAATAAGGATAAACCTAAAGCTGAATTTTTTATTCCTTTAATTGGTGAAAATTTAATTAAAACAGACATTGCTAAGTTTAAAGTAATTCCAACCAGTAGCCAATGGTTTGGTGTTACCTATAAAGAAGACAAGCCTTTGGTACAAGAAAGCATCAATCAATTAATTAGTAATGGTGAATATCCTACCAGTTTATGGAGTTAGAAATTGCTGAAAATATTTTAAAAGAATACGGGTTTACAATAGCCAATGTACAAATACATCAAATAGGTTCTGGACATATCAACAGAACCTATTTGCTTAGTACCCCTGAGCAAAAATATATTCTTCAGAATATCAATACTGAGGTTTTTAAACAACCCGAAGCCATAGCGCATAACATCAGTATCGTTGCCCAATACTTACGCACCCATTACCCCGAATACCTTTTCCCTTCTTCTATAAAAACAAAAGAAGGCAAGGAAATGGTTCAATATGAGGATGAATATTGGCGTTTAATGCCTTATGTGCCTAATACCATAGCCTTAGATACATTAAGTGACCCCAAGCAGGCGTATGAAGCGGCCAAGCAATTTGGTAAATTAAGCAGGTTACTTAACCATTTTGACAGTAGTCAGCTCCAACTTACCATCCCTGGATTTCATGACCTTGAACTAAGATATACCCAGTTTATACAAGCCTTAGATTCGGCTCCTCCCTATTTAAAGCAAAGCTGTGAAAAAGAAATTGAGCAGGCGCTTCATCATCATTATATCTTAGATTATTTCAATTCATATAAGAACAATCCCGATTTTCAAGACAGGGTTATGCACCATGACACCAAAATCAGCAATGTTTTACTTGACGCTAAAACGTTTAATGGTGTATGTGTAATAGATCTAGATACGCTTATGCCGGGAAAATTCATTTCTGACTTGGGAGATATGATGCGCACTTACCTATGTGCCTTTTCTGAGAATGAAACAGATTTGGATAAGATTAATATCAGGTTGCCTTATTTTTCTGCAATGATAGAGGGTTATTTATCGGAGATGAAGGGTATTTTAACTCCTGTAGAAAAAGAACTGATCCTATTTAGTGGTAAGTATATCATCTATATGCAGGCGCTAAGGTTTTTAACGGATTATTTAAATGGAAATATTTATTACCCGGTAAAATACGCCACACAAAATCTAGACAGAGCAAAAAATCAATTTAGGCTTTTGCATGAACTGAATATTAATGAAAAAGAATTACAAGATATTATAGAAAGTTATTTAATATAGATATAAATGTCGCAAGTCGGTACTGAGTTAAAAAAAGAGTTCCAGATAGAGAGGATGATTCTGTTTACAGATGCTGTTTTTGCAATTGCCATCACCCTTTTAGTTATAGAAATTAAACCTCCAGAAGTTCATAAGGGTATGAGCATTGCTCAGATGGCAGATCAGTTACTAATGTTAACACCTAAATTTATTGGCTTTTTCATTAGCTTTTTTGTTATTGCCATCTATTGGCGTTCACATCATCGCCTTTTTTCGTTTGTAAAAGATTACGACGATAAGCTGATCTGGCAAAATTTTGCTTTTTTGTTTTCAATTATCTTGATGCCTTTTAGTTCTGCATATTATAGTGATAATACAAGCTATAGTTTACCTTTTTGGTTTTACTCATTTAACATCGCTTTAACCGGCTTTTTAAATTATCGCATGCTAGCTTACATCATTAAACATAAAGGAAGAATTTCCAACGGGTTTGATGATGTAAAGGCACGGCAACTTGCCCGGTCAAGAACCTTGATTGTACCCGTAATCTTTCTTTTAGGGGCTCTTATAGATATTGTATTACCTAAAGAAAATGGTTTAAATATGCTGAGCAGATTTACACCTGCATTAATCTGGCCGGCAATTTATATGCTGAATGTTTTCTTTGGCAGAGCACAGCATTTAGAATACCATGAGAAACCTAAAGCCAGACATAGAAAGTAGAAGATTATTTATATCAGAGTTATAAAAAAAGCCCCGTGATATCACGGGGCTTTTTAATTTATAAGAAACAGTTATTACTTCTTATCATCATCTTTAACTTCCTCAAAATCTACATCGGTTACGCTATCACCCCCTCCTTGTTGAGGTTCTGCTTGTGAAGCATCGCCTTGAGGTTGCTGAGCATCCTGTCCGGCTTTGTACATTTCTTCAGAAGCTGCGTTCCATGCATTTTGTAATTCAGTTTGTGCAGCTTCGATATCTGCAAAATTACGGGCAGCATGTGCATCTTTTAATTTTTTCAAACCTTCTTCAATCGGAGCTTTTTTATCAGCAGATAATTTATCGCCAAACTCTTTTAATTGTTTTTCAGTTGAGAAAATTAACGCATCAGCACTGTTTATTTTATCTGCTTCTTCTTTTGCTTTAGCATCAGCTTCCGCATTTGCTTCAGCTTCTTGCTTCATTTTCTGGATTTCAGCATCGGTTAAACCTGAAGAAGCTTCGATACGGATTTTTTGCTCTTTACCAGTAGCTTTATCTTTTGCACTTACGTGTAAAATACCGTTAGCATCAATATCAAAAGCCACTTCAATTTGAGGTACACCGCGAGGTGCTGGTGGAATACCGTCTAACATAAAACGACCAATTGTACGGTTTTGCGCAGCCATTGGGCGTTCTCCTTGTAAAATGTGGATTTCTACTGAAGGTTGGTTATCTGCCGCTGTAGAGAAAGTTTCAGTCTTTTTGGTTGGAATGGTAGTATTTGCTTCAATTAATTTAGTCATCACACCACCCATAGTTTC
>DDEP01000144.1:506-910 GCA_002336465.1 Pedobacter sp. UBA1951 | reverse complement strand
GGGATACGTGTTGAACCACCTACCAAAATAATCTCGTCAATATCACCTACTGATAAACCTGCATTTTTCAATGCTGATTTACAAGGATCTATGGTACGTTTAACTAAATCAGATACCAATTGTTCAAATTTAGCTCTGCTTAAAGTTCTAACCAAGTGTTTAGGACCGCTGGCGTCAGCAGTGATATAAGGTAAATTGATTTCTGTTGAAGTAGTGCTAGAAAGTTCAATTTTAGCTTTCTCAGCAGCTTCTTTTAAACGTTGTAACGCCATAGGATCTTTGTGTAAATCCATACCGTTCTCGTTTTTAAATTCTTCTGCTAACCACTCAATAATTACGTGGTCGAAATCATCACCACCTAAATGCGTATCACCATCAGTTGATTTTACTTCAAAAACGCCATC
>DDEP01000144.1:0-489 GCA_002336465.1 Pedobacter sp. UBA1951 | reverse complement strand
CGTTTTACTTGTAAACCGGCAATTTCTCCGGCTTCCTTAGTAGCTTGACGTTGTGCATCGTTAAAATATGCAGGAACGGTAATTACAGCTTCTGTTACTTCCTGACCCAAGAAATCTTCGGCAGTTTTTTTCATCTTCTGCAAAATCATTGCTGAAATTTNNGAGGCGTATATTTACGGTCATCAATCTCAACACGAGGAGTGTTATTATCTCCTTTTACAACTTTATATGGAACGCGAGAAATTTCTTTCTCAACTTCAGCATAGCTGTTACCCATAAAGCGCTTAATCGAATATATAGTTTTAGTTGGGTTTGTAATTGCCTGGCGTTTCGCAGGCTCCCCAACTTTACGTTCGCCATTTTCTGCAAAAGCAACAATAGATGGCGTTGTACGTTTACCTTCTGAGTTTGCAATAACAACAGGTTCGTTACCCTCCATTACTGCAACACAAGAGTTTGTTGTACCTAAGTCAATACCAATTATTTTTC
>DDEP01000042.1 GCA_002336465.1 Pedobacter sp. UBA1951 | reverse complement strand
AATCATGACATGGAACGTAAAGCAAAACTGTGTAACCTGCTCATAGAACCCAAAGGTTTGGGCGATATCAGCACGTTTGACACCAAGAAAGCAGAAACCATTTACTGGCTTGCTTTTGACAGTACATTACGTGCCATGAAAGAAAGTGAAAGTTTACAGGAAATGTTAAGTGAATTGAAGAAAAATTGAGTTATATAGGCTGAATATATAATTACAAAATGCCCTTCCACAAAAGCTTTCTTGCCCTCATGCCGGGGATCGGCACTCCATTTTGAACGACCGAAATGGAGTAAAAGTCGTCGGCTACGCCCTTTGCTTTAATGTACTTGCTAAAGCAATTGTATCTCTTCCGCAAAGGCCAAGGCCGATTTTAAGTAATTTAATGGGGTTTGCTATGGCTTATAACGATGTTAAGTTAAACGAACCAGTTTTTCGTTTCTCAATACAGGTATAGCTTTGCATAAATCTAACTTCAGGCAAAACTGCACATCTTCTTCGATGTTTAATTTGATCAGCCTATGGCTATGTGACGATTTCCTAAGATAAGCCCGCAAATCGGTTTTTGCTTGTTCATACATATCCGAAGCAGCTACGCTTGCATCGTCAGCCACAACAAAATCACCTGTAAGTTGCGTAACTACTGCACCGGCAAACAAAGTGTCTTCTAGATTAAAGTTATCTTTCCACCCTGCACATAACAACAACACATCTTTATGCTGCTGCTTCAAATAATTACATATGGCGGTAATATTTAAGAAAGAACCTACAATTACTTCATGCGCACGTTCTTGTGCCATACGCATGGCCTTTGTACCATTGGTTGTAGTGAGTACAATTGTTTTATTTTCTACCTTTTCTTTAGTATAAGAAAAAGGCGAGTTACCAAAATCAAAGCCTGCTACAACTTCTCCATTTCGCTCTGCAGCCAATAGAAAACCCGAATCCTTATAAACTTTACAATCTTCTACATCCATTACCGGGATAATGGCCGTGGCACCGTTCTCAAAGCCATAAGTAATAGAAGATGTTGCTCTCAAAATATCTATCACAACAACAATGCTGCTCTCTATATCATACAGATGTAGTAAAGCAGGGCTTAAACAAACTTCTATTTTAGGCATATTATGCTAATGTATATAAACACAATGAGCATATACTTTCATCGCATATGCTCATCATTACAGCTATTATTTATAAAAAGGGAATTTAACCACTTTAGCCTTTACCTTATTGTTCCTGATATCGATATAGATATCAGTACCTTCTTTGGCAAATTCTTTGGCTACATAAGCCATTCCTATTGCTTTTTGCAGAGATGGAGATTGCGTACCTGAGGTTACTTTACCAATTGTATTGCCTTCTGCATCTACCACAACATAATCATGACGAGGGATCCCCCTATCAATCATTTCAAAACCAATTAGCTTACGGTTAACTCCTGCTTCTTTCTGTGCCTGTAAAGCTTCAGAATTGGTAAACGGTTTAGTGAATTTGGTAATCCAGCCCAAACCTGCTTCCATAGGTGATGTAGTATCATCTATATCATTACCATATAAACAGAAACCCATTTCTAAACGAAGTGTATCACGAGCACCAAGCCCAATAGGTTTAATGCCATATTCTGCACCTGCTTCAAAAATTGCGTCCCAGATTTTGTCTGCATGTTGATTTTCAAAATAAATCTCAAATCCTCCAGCTCCTGTATAACCTGTTGCCGATACCAATACGTTATCTACTCCAGCAAAAGTGCCTTTCTTAAAGGTATAATATTCCATAGAAGCAAGATCCATATCGGTAAGGCTTTGTAAAGCATCTGCAGCTTTAGGCCCTTGGATAGCCAATAAGGAGGTTTGATCCGATATATTGTGCATCTCAACACCATTGGTATTGAATTTTTGGATCCAGTTCCAGTCTTTCTCAATGTTCGAAGCATTTACAACCAGCATATAAGTTTTATCATCCAGTCTGTAAACCAAAAGATCATCAACAATACCACCTGTTTCATTTGGCAAACATGAGTACTGGATTTTGCCGTCATATAATTTAGAAGCATCGTTACTCGTAACACGCTGTATGAGGTCTAATGCATTTTCTCCCTTTAAAATAAATTCGCCCATATGGCTCACATCAAAAACACCTACGGCATTTCTAACTGTTGCATGTTCAGCGTTAATCCCTTCGTACTGTACAGGCATATTGTAACCTGCAAACGGAACCATCTTAGCTCCTAATTGTATATGCTTTTCTGTTAATGCGGTTTGTTTCATACTAATTATAAATACTTGGTGGGCAAAAGTAGTAAGAAAAAGGCAATTAATTAACCCATTTTACAATGTTCGTTACTTGAATAGGTTTAATGTTTAAAAAAGCTGTATAGACTTATCCTAATGACATCATATCATAGCTTTACAGGATTTCCTGCACTGTAACATTCCCGTTAAAGCAATCATGTTTAAAAATAGAGTTTGTAAAGAGTTGGGCTTTCCTTAATTATAGAGGGTTAGTTTTTATGAGCTTCATTCATTTGACGAAGGGTTTCAATAAATTCCGAATCGGAAGGCTTCAAAAAGTCGGGATCTACAAATTGCCCTTTTGAATTGATAAGTATATACCTAGGGATTTGAGTAATCTTAAAATCACTAAACAAAGGATTATTTTTAGGACTTAATAACCTATAATGGTTAGTTGCTTGAGCTAATCCATCTACTATCAAAGCTTTTTTCCAATCATCCGTTTTATCATCTTCATCTAAACTTATACTTACAAAAATAACATTCTTATTTAAGAATTCCTGCTTGGCTTTTTCAAAAAAGGGAGCTTCTTCGCGACAGGGGATACACCAACTAGCCCAAAAATCAATCAATATCAATTTGTTAGCATTTTGTGCCATAAACTCCTTAAAACTAATTTTTTTACCACTGGTTGTTAACAAAATTGCCTTTTCAGTATTTTTTAATGCGGGTAAAATAAAAGGTGTTATTTTCTTTAATTTATCGGGGAATTCATCCTGCAGGTATTTCTTAAGATCTTCATAAATCCCTGTAGAAGCTGTCGTTTCAATTTTAACATCTTCCAAAACATTTGAAAGGTACTCAATAGTTATATCTTTTCGCCAACCCAAATTAATTATGGTGTTTACCATATTTCTCACATCCTTGGTATCTAAATGATCATGAGCTATTAAAAATCCGATATACAGCGCAAAAACAGACGTAAAGTTGGTATGTTTAACTTTTTGTATGCGTTCTTTCTCATTGGAAAATGCCAACATCTCTGCTTCTATGGCGGCAAATGTATTATTTTTTCTTGCCCAGTAAAGCAGTCGAAAATAATAGTCTGTTTTGGCTATGGTGTATAAGATATCGTATTCGTTTTTGGTGCATAAACCTTCTTTATAGATGCTATCGATTGCACTATTATTTCGTTTCAAAACAAGGGAACTAACAGGAGGTGTATATCCGTTTGGATTATTCAAGAATTTCATGTTACTGGCCGGGAACAGAAAAGGATCACCCACCACCATATCCAACACATCTTCTATAAAGAAATTCACACCTCCAACAAGGTATATATTACTATTAGAGTCTATCTTAAATTTTAAGGTATCAATAGTTTGAGGTATAATGAAGCTTTTTTGAATGAGTTGAGGTTTGCCATCTTTCATATATCCCATGCTATATTTCAAGATTTCTCCAGATTGCAAAAATACCTCCTTATTGATTACACTATCTTTTCTTAATGAACTATGAATTTCAATAGAAGCATCAGTATAGGTAGAATCTTTATAACGAAATGTAAGCTTACTACTTTTTGGCATTGATACTTGTATTACTTTTTTACTTTGCAAGGCTTTTGTTGTAGCCGCAATGATCATCAATAAGACAATTAGACTAAATGATTTCCTCATCCGTTTCAGTTTGTTATTTACAATTCTACTTATCAAAATTTCAGGAAGGAGCTATATTCTCCTTCCTGAAAATACTCTTGAACCATTTAACTTACGGTTTCATAAGCACAATGATTTACACTTCCTTGCTGAATAAATGCAAGACACCATGAATTACAATCTCCAAATTGATATTCAGTTGGCGCCGACCAATTAGACCACGGCTCACTTGGGCTACTTCTATACTTGAACCTACAGGTTGTTCCTCCTCCTTCTTCTTCAGGCATTACATATCCTCCTAATACTTTTTTCATTTCGGTTCTGTCTAATAAATTTAACTTTTTCATGGTTTAAATTTTAAGTTTTTTTGAATTAGGCTTTGTAAATCTTCACGCAGATTTACTTAAGCGGTACTGATATGCGTCTGTACTCGTTTAACGGTGATACAGTTTGCAACCCGACCACCTATTTTTGCACATTTTTTTTTAAAATAGCTTATATGATAAACCCGAACCAATAATTATCTTTTGATATTGAAAGAGCGTTGTACGAGATTGAGCGTATTAGGCAATAATATATTATCAAAAGATAGATTTAAAATTACAATAGCCTATTGATATTTACATTCATTTACCTTATCCCTAAGATAGGGAACAAACAAAACAGTGCAATTTAAAGAGTCAAGCACTCTCATTAAGCAATAATATCGTAAAAACATAGCCCATAAAGATTAACATCAGCTTTATTTCACTAAAATTGCCTCAAAATTTCACATGGAAGCACCTTTAACCGAAAAAGAAAAGATGATTGCGGGAATGGCCTACCATCCCTTTGACAAACAATTATCTGCCGACAGGCTAAAAGCGCGTGAACTGATTTTTGAATTTAATCGCTTGCCTCCAAAAAGCTTTAAACAACGTAAATCTATCATTAAACAGTTATTTGGGCATACCGAAACTATGTTTTATATAGAACCCCCGTTCAACTGCGATTATGGTTATAACATCTCTGTAGGGCAACATTTTTATGCCAATTTTAACCTTACCATTTTAGATTGTGCACCCGTAAACATTGGTGATAATGTTTTTATTGCGCCCAATGTGAGTTTATTTACCGCTGGTCATCCAATGCATCATCATCTACGCAACCAACAAGTAGAATGGGCACAACCTATTACGATTGGACACAACGTATGGATTTGCGGCAATGTTTGTATCAATCCTGGCGTAACAATTGGTTCTGGCAGCGTTATTGGAACAGGTAGCGTGGTTACCAAAGATATACCCGAAAATGTATTTGCTGCGGGCAACCCTTGCAGGGCGATTAGGGCTATAACCGATGAAGAAAAAGATTTTTATTATAGACAACAACCAATGCCAGGTTTTTAACCATTATTTAACATAAATGAATACACAAATAGAAAAAATCAATCAGTTTACCGCTGATCTGAAATCGCAGATTGTAAACCATGAAATCTATAGAGAAATCAATAGCTTGGATGAACTTAAAATTTTTATGGAACATCATATTTTTGCTGTTTGGGATTTCATGTCTTTACTCAAGGCTTTACAGATTAATTTAATATGTACTTCTTTACCTTGGTTTCCGGTGGGTAAAGCCAAAACCAGGCAATTGATCAATGAAATTGTAGCTGGAGAAGAATCTGATTTAGATGAGAAAGGTGAAGTAAAAAGCCATTTCGAGCTTTATATCGAAGCCATGGAACAGGTAGGAGCCAATACTCAGCCTATATTAAGCTTTATAGATGCCTTAAAGAATGGCAAATCTTTTTCTGAAGCTTACGCAATTGCCAACGTACCTGCTGCGGCACAAAAATTTGTAAATGCAACATTTAACGTTATTCATCAGAACAAAATCCATAATATAGCTGCTGCGTTTACTTTTGGACGCGAAGACCTTATACCTAATATGTTCTACAGTATGGTTAATGATTTAAACGCAGACCATCATAACCAAGTTGCTATTTTTAAATATTACTTAGATCGACATATAGAAGTTGATGGAGACCATCATAGCCATTTGGCTCTAGAAATGACCTCTGAATTATGCGCTGCTGATGAAATTTACTGGAACGAGGCATTAACTGCTGCCCAAAATGCCTTACAAGAAAGAATAGACCTTTGGGATGCAGCCTTATGCGAAATCAAGAAAATACAGGTAGAGATATAATATTGATCAGGAAGAATGATCCACAATTACTTTCCAAAGACCATCTATTTTCTTAAAAAGAAGCGTAAAATATCCCTTAGGCTCATCTTTTTCGCGTTGCAGATGCCAGCTCCCCAATACAAAGGCCTTGTCTTTGGCCAGAAACTCAACCTTTTTGATACCAAAAGTTAAAATACCCATGGCTGCCTTATCAGGGTAGCCTTTTTTATAATTATCCAATGTTTTTTGCCAACCGTACGTAGGACCATTTTTCCCAACAAAAAGCAAACTGTCGCTTTTCCAGTAGCCTTGCATATATTTTTCTACATCGCCTTTATTCCAAGCTTGGCGTTGCTGCTCCAGCACATTCAATATAGCTTCTTTGTCTTTTGAACTTTGGGCACTCACTTTTAGGGTTATCAGGAGCAGGATTACAAGGATCTTATTCATATCTAAAACTTTATTTTGTATAAGCTGTTAAAAAATTATGCAACAATATGACAGAGTATCTTACTAAAATAAGTTACTTTAAGTTTATTTTCGGATTTTATTTTTAAATCTGTTATCAATTTAATTGAAAAATGGGGCGTACCGGACTGCTTACTATACTTTGTTTCTTCGTTATACTTTTAGATTTTTATTGCTATAAAGCCATTTTAGCTGTTTTTAAGAACTGGCAGAAAAAGACGACAACTTATTTTTCAAGAACTTACTGGATCATAAATGGAGCTCTGATCATAGGCGTATTCTGTGCCATCTATCTTAACCTGTTTCTTACTTTTAGGGCGGTTATACTGGTTGCTTTTTTTCTGATTACCGTTGGCAAGCTTTTCATGCTTCCTTTTCTTCTTATTGATGATCTGAGAAGGCTTGTGATTAAAATAAGAGGTCGTAAAGAAAAAGCGCTCGAGCCTAGCGAACCCATTGCCGGCGACCCTATCAGTAGATCAAATTTCTTGGTAAAAGCAGGTTTGGTAGTAGGTGCCATACCTTTAACATCTTTAAGCTGGGGAATTATATCTGGGGCTTATGATTATAAAATAAAACACGTAAAACTAGTCCTACCTAACTTACCTAAAGCTTTTGACGGCATTAAACTGGGCCAGATTTCAGATATACACTCGGGTAGCTTCTATAATAAAACGGCTGTAAAAGGAGGTGTAGATTTACTTTTAGCACAAAAACCTGATTTTATATTTTTTACAGGCGACTTGGTAAATAACGTTACCAGCGAAATGAAAGATTACCAAGATATTTTTACCAAAGTGAAGGCTCCGCTTGGGGTATATTCTGTATTAGGTAACCATGATTATGGGGAGTATTATTTTGGTAAAGAAAGTTCTGCAGCCAAAACCAAAAATTTAAACGACCTGATCGCTACCCATAAAATTATGGGATGGGATTTATTGATGAACCAAAACAGGCGTTTAAAAGTTGATGGCGAAGAAATTGGCATTTTAGGGATTGAGAATTGGGGAATGGGTCGTTTTCCTAAATATGGAAGAATGGATTTAGCCACGCAGAATACCGATGACTTGCCAGTTAAGCTACTTTTATCTCATGACCCCTCGCATTGGCGCGGACAAGTGCTCCAGCAATATCCACAGATCGATGCTATGTTTAGTGGACATACCCACGGCATGCAGTTTGGCGTTCGTTTAGAACATTTGCAATGGAGCCCAATTCAGTATATTTACAAAGAATGGGCTGGTTTATACCGCAGCCAGCAACAGCAACTGTATGTAAATGTAGGTTATGGCTTTTTGGGTTATCCCGGACGAGTAGGTATTTTGCCTGAAATTACCATATTTGAATTAAAGCGAAGCTAAGCCTATAGATAAGACCCCATTAATAAGATATGTTCAAAAGAGCAGGTATTCAATTTCTCGACTTTCTCCTTTTCAGCAATCTGTTTATTGCTCTTTGCGCTGCTGCACAAGCATTGGTTACTTATCATCTGTTAAAGTTAGCACCCAATCCTTACATTGTTGGTTTTGTTTTTTGCTCTACCCTGCTGATCTATAATTTAAGCATGGTATTGTCTAAACCCAAACATCCCGAGCAATCTCCTTTTAGAAGGGTACGGTGGATTTTTGGGCATTATCAATTTATTGTCGTTATTACCATTTTATCTTTTATATGTTTAATTCCTCTAGGCATTTTTTACCTGAATATTAAAAGTAAATTACTAATGGTTTTTTTAGGCGGACTATCCTTTGCTTATAATCTGCCTTTGATCAAATTAAAGAATAAAAAAATAGGGCTGCGCAATTTACCGGGCATCAAACTTTTCTTAATTGCGTTAGTATGGTCTTTCAGTTGTGTATTATTACCCATTACAGAAGCAGAAAGCAATCCTAGCATTCATATCTCATGGATCACAACCACCTTATTGGTGGTAAAAAGGTTCCTGTTTGTTTGTGCCATAACCATCCCTTTTGACATCAGGGATTTGTTTCAAGATAAAATCTATGAGCTCAAGACCATACCGGTAATTTTGGGCGAAAAAAAAGCCTGGATCTTTTGCCAGGCTCTTCTGATTTTGTATATCGTGCTGTTGTTTTTGTTCAGCAATAAACTCGATATTGATACTATAGGTTTATCTTTAACTGTGATATTAACGGGTTGGTTGATATTTAAATCAAACTTTAAACGTAACGAATATTACTATTTCCTGTTTTTAGACGGCACTTTACTGTTGCAGTATATCATGCTGTCGTTTACAAGTTATATCGGTTCTGTTTTTATTTAATATCCGTTAAATTTATAACCCACTCCCCTTACAGTCTGTAATAACTGTGGATTATCAGGATTAATTTCTATTTTTTTACGCAACCTTACAATATGCATATCTAAGGTACGCGTATTCACATCTGAGTTGTAACCCCATACTTCTTGCATCAAATCATCTCTGCTGATTACCTTACCCGGATTACGCAAGAAATAAAGTAATATCCTGTTTTCTAAAATGGTTAATTCAATCTTTTTACCATCCCTGATCAACGTATGAATGTTAGGATGGTGCTCCATATTGCTGAACTTATGGATCTCAGATCTATCGGTATTCAACAGAAACTTAACTTTACTGTCTAGCATCGCCACCAATACATCCATATTAAAAGGTTTGGTTACGTAATCTGAGGCACCAAAATTATAAGCATCGATTTTATCTACATCTTGAGCTTTAGCCGTAAGCATGATAATCAGGCCTTCAAAACCTTCTTTTCTTGCTTCTTCACAAACTACCGATCCTTCTTTGCCCGGCAACATCCAATCCAACAATACAATATCTGGTTTCTCTGTATTGATCAATTCCAACCCCTTGTTGCCTTCGCTAGCTTCAATAACTTTATAGCCTTCGCTTTTTAAACGCTGGCCAACCAGGAATCTTAAATTATCATCATCTTCTACAACTAGTATTTTAATTTCTTTAGACATCTTGTGTGTTTTTAGGTCTCAAAAATAATTCTGATAGATTTTTATGCTTTGTATGGTAAAACAATTTTAAATTCTGTTCCCTTATCCAATTCACTCTTCACAAAAATTTCTCCCTCCATAAAGTTAACAAGTTCTTTACAGAAAGCCAAACCAAGCCCTACGCTACCGTTTTGGTTGTATTGATTTTGCAACCTGTAAAATTTCTTAAAAATGTTCTTGATCTCTGCAGATGGTATGCCTATACCTTGATCTTTAAAACGCAGCACCACGTGCTCTTTAATCAAAGAAGCTGTAATATGTAGTTTTTTACGGTTTACGGGCGAATATTTATAGGCATTTTCAATTAAATTATCGAACAAGCTGGCCAACAGAACAGGATCCGAAATAAAGGTTTTTAAGCCATTAACGGTATATGTTAACTCAAAATCGGGATTTTTAAGGGTATGCACATCTATAGTGCTCTCAATAAAATCAACGATGTGAATTTCTTCTTCTTTGAGCTTGATGACCTTGTTCTCTATCTGGGTAAAAGCCAATAGTTTGTTCATTAACCCATTTAACTTTTCAGCTTCGTCATCTAATATCTTGCCATATAGCTTTTGGTCTTTTTCTGAGATAGAAGCTGCGCTTTTAATGTTGTTGCCTGCTATTTTAATAACGCTTACCGGAGTTTTAAATTCATGGGTAAGATTGGTCAAGAAGTCATATTGCAACTTATACATTTTACGGTTGATGTTAAGGTTACGGAAAATTAAAAACGCAACCAGCATGAGCACCCCATAAAATAAAATAATAATCAATGCTATAGGCAAAAAGTAACTGAAGATCTCTTTCTTAATGAATGCCTTTGACGACATGAAGAACAACTTATAATCAGAAAATGGGCCTCCCAAATTAATTTCTCCCGTAACATATTCAGAATCGGCATCTAATGGATCATAGGTAACGGGAACGATTTTTACTGATTGGTAAAGCGCCGGTCTGTTATTCTTAATTGAGATTTTTAATGGATCGAGCTCAAAAGAAAACATATCTTGTTGGTATATAGGTTCTGATTCGAGCTTCTGCCTTACCATTTTCTTGTAAACCTTCAAATCCTCAAAAGCAGGTATGTTGAGGTAATCGATCCTATTGGGTTTTATATTGGTAAAGTTGGCAAATAATTGTTCTTGTGTAGGTATTTTAGTGGTATCTAATTTTTGGATAAAAGTATAGAGCTTTAATGCCAGTTCGTTAAAGTTTTCGAGCACTCCGGTATTTGTCAAGGCATTTTTACCGAATAAACGTATGGCATGTTTGGCTGGTTTAGGATCAAATAGATAAGCATTTTTCATGCCCACCGAAAAATCGCCTACGTTTAACCCATTATCTTCAAACCTAAAATTTCTAACCTCAGTATCGTAAAAAACCACTCTTTTTACAAAAGGATATTTAAGTAAAATGGTATCGGCCAGTTTGGTTGCCGTGGCAGAATCTAGAAATCCATTGTAATAAGAAATCTCGGGAAGTTTATTCAGAAAAAAATCATTGTACGGTCTGATACTTTCTTCCAACACGTTAGCTTTTGCGGAAACAAAATCGCTCTCTATCTTCTTTTTGGTAAAGTTAAAAGCTAAAAATAGAGACAGGATAAAAATCACAGAGATAAGTACTATAAAAGTAAGTATCAATGAAAAGTTCTTTCTATATCCGTTATCTTTCTCTGAAACCATCTATTGCAGAAACTATCTTTTACCCAAATTACTTTCTAAAAATTTCTCCAAAGCGGTGTATGCTCTCTGTCTTTCGGCCTCACGGTTTGGCGAACTTATACCATCGTCTCTGTCCAGGTAAGTAACTGGTACGTTATTCTTTTTAAGTTCTTTTATAAACTGTATAACATCATTAGAATTTACACGGGGATCTTTAGAGTTAGAGGTAATAAAAACCGGGATTTTCAATTTATCTGCATGAAAAACAGGTGAAACTTGGCGCATATTATCCGCATCTTCAACCGGGTTACCAATTACTTCATAATACATCTGTAAGCTAGATTGATAGAAGGGCGGTATGCTTTTAAGGTAACTGAACAGATTTAATACACCTTTGTTCGCTCCTACGCATTTAAACATATCTGGGTTTTCTATGGCAGCATTTAGGGCAATATAGCCGCCAAAACCTGTTCCGTAGATGGCAATACGTTTTGAGTCTGCAATTTGTTTCTGGATAATCCATTTAACGCCATCCTCTATATCGTTCTTTATTTTATGTCCCCATTGCTTAAATCCCGCAGCATAAAATTCTTTTCCATAGCCTTTTGATCCTCTGTAATTGATCTGTAGCACTGCGTATCCTCTATTGGCTAAAAACTGTACATCTGCATTGTATTCCCAAACATCGCGGAGGCCAGGTCCATTATGAGGTAAAACTACAACCGGAACCTTTTTGTTTTTACTGTTCTTAGGTAAGGTAAGGTATCCCGAAATCATCAAACTATCGCGGGTTAAGAAACTGATTGGCTTAGTTTCGCACATATACTCAGAGTCTATAGCCGAATTGATATCGCTCAGTTTCTTTAAGTTATTGGTGTTGGAGTTATAAAGAAAATAAGAACCCGGATTACGATCCGTGAAAGATCTTACCACAAAGTTTTGCTCATTCTTATCGCGGTGAATGATCCTGAACTCGTTTTTAGGAAGCAGACTACCTATTTTTTTATATAATTCTTCAGAAGATTTATTTAAGTAAAAATTGCTCTTTTTCCAAGTTTCATACACTACAAAATCTACCATTTTACGATGCTTAGAATACTGTGCATCAACCACATTAAGGCTATCATTTGCAAACAGCACACTGGTTTCTTTTCCTGTTGAACAGTCTAATTCTATCAGTGCATTCTTATCGCGGTTCACATTAGAAATGGCATAAACCACATTGGGTTTACTCTCAGAAAAAGCTATCGGCCAAATCTTCGTTTTAAAATTATTGGTCACAATTTTCTTAAAAGGTTCGGCTTCGTTGTCGCGGTACCACAAAGACTCATCAACGCCATCGGTTGATATCGCCATTTTTAAACGCCCTTTTGAATCACTTAACCAGTTGGTAAAATTACCCGGATTTTGAGCAGCCATTTCTATTTTACCGTCTCTTACATTGAGCCTGTAAACATCAAAAACTGTAGAATCTCGCTTGTTGCTCGATATGAGAATAAATTTATCATCAATCAATTGATCGTCGATAATCCTCATTCTGGTATTTTCATTAGAAAAAAGCTCTTTTTCCTGCTTCCCGTTCTTGTTTACAATAAACAGATTAGATAAAAACCGTTTATCATTTTTCTCTTTGTAATAAATCAGCTCATCATCACTTACCCAGTTATAAAACGTTATTTTCTTTTCTTTTAAATGGGTTAATTGCGTTATTTCTCCTGTTTCTATATCCTCAACTACGAGGTTCTGCATATTATCTTGCAGCTTTAGGTAAGATAGAAACTTTCCATTGGGCGATAAGCGGTAAATTGAGCGGTCTTGACTCTTAAAAAAATCGTTTACAGGTATAACTACATTTTTATCGCCCCAGTTACAGGCAGATAAAACTATTGCAATCCATATCAAAACTATTCCTCTTCTCATAAGTAGTTATCAAAATACAAAAATAATTATATGCACGAGCGCTTGCTGCTATAACTTAAGATTGTTACATTTTATTAAGATGCGTATCTTCAATTGTAGCGATATTTAGGTTTAAAAAAAACACATCATGCGTAACATTTAAAATACAGTGTCTTTATTGACCTTTATTTTTGCATTATCTCTCTTTTATAAGCTAAAAAAATTAATTTTAAACGAAGTTTTTGTTTCTGATTTAAAAGTTATGCGATGCCAACAAGTGGCAGATAACAGAAATTCAGATAGTTCCTGAAAAGTATAGAAAATATTTGTCGTGAGAATCATATTATCCATTTTATTCATTGCCTTATCATTGAGCTCATATGCACAAGGTTTTCCGGAGGAAAGTCTCGCCTATCAGTATTATCAGCAAGGCAATTACGATAAGGCAGCAGAACTGTTTCAGAAACTATTCAATAAAGATAAAAACGAGAATTATTTTGACCTCTATTTTTCGTCGCTTGTAAAAGGCAAAAAACTCAAAGAAGCCGAAGATATTACCAAAGCTTTAAACAGGCAATACCCTGATAAATTGAATTATCAACTGGCCCTTGGTAAGATTTACCTAGAGCAAGGTAAAAATACAGAAGCCAATAAAATCTTTATTAAAGCCATTGAGAACAGCGCCAAAGAAGAATATGCCTACCGTGACTTAGCTAATCTATTTTATAAATATGAGGCTTATGACATGGCCATACAGGCCTTTTTGCAAGGTAGAAAAGTACTCAACAATGATGCGCTCTATATTTATGAACTGATCAATCTTTATCGATATAAAAAAGATAAGCCCATGTTGGTGCAAGAGTATGTAAATGCACTTGCAGCCGAACCTACTTTATACAATCAAGCGCAAACCGTACTGGCTTCCATATTAGAAGACAATACCGACTACATGCTTCTGCAATCTGCTATTTTAAAGAAGCTACAGAAAGATCCCGGCAATGATATTTTAAACTCGCTCTTAACTTGGCAGTTTATACAGCAGCGCGATTATGAAAATGCTTTAAGGCAACTCATTGCACAAGACAGAAGAACTACTGGCAACGGAATAGCTATTTACAATGCAGCCAATATTTTTTTAGCAAACAATGCTTACAGCACAGCTACAAAAGCATATGAATACTTAGTTACAAAAGGGCCTCAGAGTGAATTATACTTACCCTCACAAATCCAGTTGATCAATGCGAAGTATGAAATGGCAATGAGCACCAAGCCCGATAACGAATTGCTCAAAAACCTAGCGGTTCAGTTCAATGATATCATTAACCAGCACGGCCTAAGCACCAAAACGCTTTTTGCGGCCAAAAAATTAGCGAACATTGAGGCTTACCATTTAAAGAATTTTACTAAAGCCGAAGCTATGCTTGAACAGGCTTTGAAAATACAGAATTTACCTCCTCTTGAAGCCGCCCAACTTAAACTTGACCTAGGAGATATCTACCTTTTGAATAAAGAGCCTTGGGATGCTTTATTAATGTATGAACAAGTATCAAAAGGTTATGAAAATCAACCTATAGGGAGTGAAGCCCGCTTTAAATCTGCTCGCTTGTCATTTTTTCAAGGTAATTTTAAGTTTGCTAAATCGCAGGCTGATGTGTTAAAAGCATCCACTTCACAGCTAATTGCTAATGATGCCCTGAATTTAAGCCTGCTGATCTCTGACAACTTGCAAAACAAAAACGACAGTTTGGCCTTGATCATGTACGCAGATGCAGAATTACTTTTATTTACCAACCAAACAACCGAGGCACTCGCTAAACTAGACAGTATCCATACAAAATATCCAAGCAACAGCCTAAGTGATGATATTCTACTTAGCAAAGCCAAGATTTATACCAAAACAACCCAATATGACTTGGCGATTAAACAGTTAAATGAAATCATCGGCAATTATTACGACAGCATTTGGATTGATGATGCTATTTTTATGTTGGCAGATCTATATGAGAAAAAACTTCATCAAAATGAAGAGGCTGTCAAATTATATCAGAAACTCATTACTGATTTTCCGGGAAGTATGCTCAATTCTGAAGCCCGCAAGCGTTTTAGAAACCTACGTGGTGATAATGTGATACCGTAAACTTATCTTTGTACAATGTATTTATATAATATCACTGTTATTGTTGAAACAGATTCTGCCTTTGATTTTCTGCAATGGGTCAATGCAAATTTTGTTGATAAGATCATGCAGACCGAATGCTTTGTTTCAAACCGGTTCTTAAAAATTGTTGATTCTCCTAATGATGGCGTTTCTTATTGCTTGCAATTTATTGCCGAAACTTTGGAGAGCTATTCTGATTATAAAGAGAACCATGAGCAAACCCTTTTAGCTCAGCTTTATAGCCAATTTGATAAAAAACTTGTAACCTTCAGTACTTTAATGGAATTTCTTCCATAATTTACCAAACATCATGACTATAATAGAAACACCTATAAAAGACCTGTTAATTTTTGAGCCTAAAGTATGGAAAGATAGCAGGGGTTATTTTTATGAAAGCTTTAGCACCAAGATATTTGCCGATGCAGGTATTGATTTAACATTTGTTCAAGATAATCAGTCGTTTTCGCAAAAAGGCACATTGAGAGGTATGCATGCGCAAAGCCCTCCTTTTGCGCAAGGCAAATTGGTACGCGTAATTAAAGGCCGAGTAGTTGATGTAGCTGTAGATATCAGAAAAAGCTCACCTACTTATGGCCAGCATTTTGCCATTGAATTGAGTGGCGATAACCATAAGCAATTATGGGTACCTCCGGGCTTTTTACATGGCTTTTTAACCCTAGAAGACGATACGATTTTTACGTATAAGGTTACTGGATTTTACAGCAAAGAAAGTGAGATAGGTGTGATGTACAATGATGCTACACTTAACATCAATTGGGCGCAGTATTTAGCTCCCAAACTGTTCCTGTTATCTGATAAAGATATGGTATTATCTTCTTTTCAAGACTTTACAAGTCCTTTCTGATCATATGTAGAAAAGAGCTTGTTTGAAAGGTAATGACCCCTGTCAGGCTGAGCCAGTCGAAGCTTCTTCTTGGTGAAGGAGCATATTCGATAACCCAATATGACAACGATGCTACTTTTTAAACAAGCTCTCTTTTTAGCTTTTATAAATTATTGTTTGATCAAGTTGTACAATTCATCCAGTTTAGGCGATAGTACAATTTCAATTCTTCTATTTTTGCTGCGTCCTTCTGCTGTTGCATTATCAGCCAAAGGTTGGTACTGACCTTTTCCAGTTGCAGTCATACGTACGCTTTCAACTTTTTGCTCTTCTGTTAAGAATCTTACAACCGATGTTGCTCTTAGTACGCTCAAATCCCAGTTATCTTTGATCTGACCTAAATTGGTAATTTTTTGCGTATCGGTATGACCTTCTACAGCAATGTTTATATCAGTTTGTTGCTTTAACACTTTAGCTAATTCAGTTAAAGCCTGTTTTCCTCTCTCATCAATAATGATACTGCCCGAAGGGAAAAGTAATTTATCAGTTAATGAAACATAAACTTTTCCATCTTTCATTTCTACTGTAAGTCCGTTTTTGGTAAAGCCTAATAAAGCTTCCTGTAACTTTGCTTTAAGTTGATTAGTGGCCTCATCGCGTTTGCGTAAAACTTCTTCTACTTCTTTCAAACGTTGTTCACGTTTAGCTAAATCGCCAGTAAGTTTATTGATCTCTGAAGAACTGTTTGTACGCAACTTGCTATAGTTAGCATCTAACTCCGCAAATTTACTTTTCAAGTCATTTAACTCACTATGCAACTTTGCCGTATCTGTACGTAAACGACTTATGCGTTGCTCAAGTGTTTCGTTAGCAGACTGAGCTCCTTTCCAGCCTAAGTTAAGGGAATCTTGCTGCGCTAATAAGGATTTATATTTTTTGGTGGAGAGCACCACGCACGAGCTTAAGGTAGAAACAATAATAAAGGTGAATAATAAAAAGTTTAGCTTTCTCATTAGCTTGCTGTTATATGTATTTTATAAATATTTATTCTCCAACTGCAGAACGCAAAAATGCAATAAATGGTTGTACCGCAACAAAAGCTTTTTTCAACTTATCTACAATATCATCTTTATAAAAGTCTTCTTCTTTAAGCGGATACATGGCAATAAAACTTTTTAGCTTTAAATACGCTATATGAGGATGCGTAATTTCATATCCCTTAGGCGCTTTCTTTAACTTATCTTCTTGGCTAAGCGTAAATAAGCTCTTAAATTCTTTGTTGGAGATAGCTTCTACAAACGCATCTCCACTGTAATCTATTTCTTCTCTAACAGATTTCAGCACACTGGTTTCGGGCATCCAAAAACCTGATCCGAAAAAGCAATTGCCCGGTTGTAAATGTAAATAGTAACTTGGGGTTTTAGGTCCGTAGTTCTTCACATCGAATGCAATGCCATAATTCAATTTATAAGGATCTTTATTGGCGCTAAATCTAATATCCCTATAAATGCGCATCAAGCATTTCTTAGGCGTTGTATCTGCGGCAAATTCAGGATCTATCGCAGATAATTCTGTTATTAATGTAGCGATAAGAGGGTACAGATCCTGTTTCGCGTTTTCATATCTGAATTTGTTTTCGGCAAACCACTCTCGGTTATTGTTTTTAGCCAGATCTCTTAAAAAATCGAAAGTTGCTTTGTTCAGCATTTTAATTTAAGCTTTATGTTTTAAATGTTCTACATCTAATTCGGGCTTGTATTTTATCTTAGGTGATAGCCAATGTAATAAAATTATTCTCGAATAACGATAATTAAAGGGAGATAAAACAATTGAGACGAGCAAAATAGAGATTACATAAGTCCAAAGTGTTTCCCAAGCAAGGTTTCTATCTAAAAGATAATAAGTAACAATACCCGCTACCAGCATTTCTGCCATGTTCATGGCATAACTTACGTACATAGCCGCATAAAAATAACCAGGTTCTATTTCAAAACGTTGGTTGCAATGGTTACAGAACTCGTTGGTCTTTTGTAGAGAAAAGCCATACATAGGACCGGTAAAAATATTTCCCCTACGACATTGCGGGCATTTACCTTTTATGAAGGCAAGCGATTTTGGTGTTTTTGAAGCGGAGTGATGTTGCATAGCCAAAGCCGATGCGTTATAGTATTGTTTGATTATTTTGCTGTTTTTTCTTGTACTTTAAGAACCACATTATGCCTACACCTGCAACCAGCAAATAAGGTATAGATAAAAGATACAAGATCCCAGAGTTTAAGCCTTTACCTTGTGTATTACCATTTTTTATGCCCTGCTCGGCATTTATGGTACACATAGAACATTGAGCCTTTGCTTGTGGCATAACACCAAAAGTTATTACAAAAACAAGTAGAGTAAAAATGGCCTTTTTAAACATGATTGCAAATATACATATTAACTAATTATAGGCACAAAAAATTGTGTCATAAAGGTGTAGGTATTTAGCCTAAAATTAGTTACAAATTAACTGTTCAAATAAGCCCTTTCAAATGTATTGAAAGGGCTTATTTTTAAAAATCATCTGCTGGTGTTGCATCATCTTCACATTCCCACTTTTCACACCAATCATAAAAAATTGAATTGAATAATGGATTGTCAATACAAATAGGACATAATACTAATTTCTGATCGCCCTCATCAGAGCCACCAAAAATCTGTTTCATTTCTTTGCGAGAAAGACTCATTGCTGGAGTTTTCATATTATACGTTTTAGATTTACCATTGAATTTACGGCTTATTGCACTCCAATCAAACAGCATTTTTAGCACTAATTTCTCCATGATTATTCCTGTGTAATTTTATGAATTCATACCTAATCAACAAAAAGGGAGCTTTAAAAGCTCCACTTTTTTGCTAACACCAACCTTATTTTCATCAATATTTTCTGAGTATTATATCTTATGTATTATGGCTTTACAAGCTTAGTTTGAACAAGTTCATTTCCGTTTGTTACATAAAGAATATATATGCCTTTTTGCAGCAAACTACTAACTGTAATTTTATTGATTTCGGCATTGCTGTTCATAAAGTTTCCCTTTTGTACCACTTTGCCAGTTACATCAGTTAGTTTATAACTGTAATCTCCTTTTGCATAATTCAATAAGTTGACGTTGATGGCATTACCTACAATAGGATTTGGATAAACCCACGCTTCTTTTGTTTCTAAAGTTTCAACTCTTATGTTCCTCAATTCGCTAAAAGGATTTATGCTGCCATCATTATCTATTGCTTTTAGACGATAATAATTCATCCCTAATTCTGGTTTAACATCTAGAGCGGCATAACTTGGTAAGCCTTTGGCTGTCACTTCTGTTACTTTTATGAAATCTGCACCATTCTGAGAACGCTCAACCACATAGCGATTTACATTAGCTTCTAAACCTACAGTCCAGTTTAAGGCTACTTTATTGTTGTTAAGTTTGGCAGTAAAGGTGCTGATATTTACAGGAAGTAACGTAGTTGTATTGGCTTCCCAAGCTCCAATTGAAGGTTCTGTTGCGCTTCTTACATTACCTCCTATATCTGTTGTAACGCTAACTACTGGTGTTCCTTTGGCCTTAAAGTAAGCATCGTAAGAGGCCGATATAGACATGAAGTATGGCGAACTTTGGTTAGCAAACATCAAAGTCGGATCTAACTGTCCAAGAATGGAATTAGCATCTCCTGAATTAGGTGCCGTAACCTGCCAATCAGCAAAGTTGTACGCAGTAGCTCCAAAATAACTAACAGTAGATGTAACAACAGACGGAACTACATAAAGATTGTAATTGGTTAGCCAACCTGCTGATGTTTCTGTAGAATGAAGCGCAGTATGTACACCCGTACCACCTGAACGGCTTACATTAAAGACATTGTTTATTATTGTAAATGGTGTTGCATTACCTCTATAGATTGCCGCAGAAACTGCAGTCCCTGATGCTAGGTTTCCAGCTATTTGAATAGTATTATGATAAATGTTAGCTACTGTACCTGCATTGCTATTGCTTTCCATACCGTAAACAGACACATCATTATTAATACCTGTTAACGAAATAATGTTATTATAAGCATTAAACGTACCTAAATACCTTAACACTATACCTTTTATAGTAGCACCCGATGTTGCATTGACATTATATAAGTTGTAAATCTTATTGCCACTTATTTGTCTCCCTCCATATGAGCCAATTCCCATTACATGGGTATCGGCAACACCTGTACAGGTTAAGTCATGTACGGTATTTCCTGTAATGGTTACCCCAGTACTCGTAACGGAATGACTAATGCCATATAATACCGAAGATGAGGTATTGGTAGTATTTGTACCACTAGTAGATAAATTTGATATGCTATTGTTTTTTATTTCTAACGTAGCACTTGGGCTAATACCCGAATTTATACCTGCTACCACATCAGAGATAGTAGTGCCTGTACTTATAAAATTAGATAATGTATTACCCGATATCGTTCCGTTAAGATTAACACTTGTATAAGAAGATGAACTATAATTATAAATTCCCGAAATGTTTGAAGACGAAGCGAAATTCTTCAGCACATTATTATTGATGTTGACGGTATTTGTAATAGAACTTGCCCCAGCAGAGAAATAAGTACCTAAGATAGTGGAAGCATTGGTAAAATCACTAAATGTATTGTTTTCTATGGCATAAGTTCCGCCTGTTGATGAAACACTGGCATAATAACCATACATAGTAGCTGCGGTAGTATTTGTGAAATTTCTAATAACATTATTTCTGAACGATGTTGGTACAGAAGTTAAAATACCATATAAATATACACCACGCCCCGTACCTGAATTTTTGATGCTGTTGGCTACTGACCCTCCAAATGTATTACCTTCAACGGTGAGTGTATTTGTTAATGAAGAACTTGGATTAACCATTCTGGCATAATATCCACTAGTAGATACTCCTGTTGGATTAAAAGTAATACCACCTACCAAATTATCTTTAATATTAACCTTTCCACTTCCAGTTGCATAAAATATAAAACTATAAACAGCGTATGCTTGTGTAGTATTTGTTGCTAAAATAATATTATCTGTACTTGTTTGTGAGCCAATATTATTCGCCAATACATCAACATTACCACTTACATAAACAAGGTAAAAAATATTGGTAGCAGCTGTTAAAGTAGTTGTATAATTAGCACTAATGTTGGCAATGGTATTATTCTGTATAACCGTAGTAGCTCCGGCATCCGAAGCCGCTACATAAATACCATTATAAGCATAAACTGACATTGCACTACCCCCACATTGCGCTGCCTGCCCGCCTATGTAATTATCGGTAATGGTATGACCCGAACCCGTACCCAATATACATATGCTGTACGAAGTTCCGGTAGTAACCGTAGCAGCGTTAAATATGCTATTTCCAGAAATTATCCAACCATCACCAACAAGACCGGGCGTACCTGTACTATATAAATAAACAGCTCTGTACTGGTAGTCTGATATATTATTGTTGATAATGGTATTTGCCGCATTAGGCGCACCTGCCGAACCATAAGATACAATCTGATAAGCTGTTCTAGAACTTGTTGCACCTGTAGCAAACGTTAGTGTATTATTTGAAATGGTATTATTAGAGTTGCCTTTTGTACCTGTAGAAGTATTAAACAAAACTGAGCCTGCCTGTGAGTTGCTGTTAGTTGTAGCACTTTTTAAAGTACAATAAGTAACGGTATTATACTGTGCATCATTTATAAATCTTACCGCTGCAGTACCTGCATTAGTTGAGGTAGTTAAATTTTCTATGGTTAGCCCTCCAATTGAACCAATACCTCCCGAGCGCCCATCAATGGTAATATAGTTTGCACCATTCAATTCAATCAACCCTGCCGCATCAACATTTGCCGATAGGGCAACCGTTACTCCAATAGCTGGCCTAATGGTAATACCTAAGGTAGTTGATGTACCCGTAATGGCCGGAATAGTGATTTTAGTTGCTCCAGATGCAGGAGCATCGGCAATTGTAGGATCATAAGATGATGTAAATTCTAAAATGACTTGCCCCGTACCTGTTACCCCATTAGTTTGCAAGTAGGCAATTGCCGAGCGTAAAGAGGCAAAAGAATTTGTTCCATTATCTGTACCATTAATGGGATAGGTATTACCTCCCACCAATTGCGCCATAGCACTTATACTTATGCCTATGGACAAAAATAAAAGTAAAAGTTTCTTCATAACAATTAGTTTTTTGGTTTAGTTGGTTGATTTTTTAGGTAATAAGCAGCCTGGCCTGTATAAAAACCAGGCTGTTATTTAAATTAGATTTCTTATTTCGGTTAGAAATTAAGTGTTGAAAGGGAGGGTTTATTCTCCAAGTCTTCCGTATAGCATGTTGTTAAGATTAGTTGCTGATTTAATAGCCCCAATAGGGAACTTAACAGAAATATCTGAGCTCGCAGCCCAATCCAATACTAACTCTCGTTCATCTCCAGAACCAAACAAAGCATCTACAGGAGCCACCTGTATGGATCTTGTAGTCCAGTTGTTTCCACCATCTATACCCGTGCGTTTTAACCATAGTTTATTACCCTCTCTCCTGTACTGATAAGTTGCAGATGCAACATATGGGCTTGTTCCAGAAGTATATGCAATATAGAAGGTAGCCGTTGTACTATTGTTAAAGGCAAAATACATGGTATTAATGGTACGTCCAGATGTAGTAAACAATTCTTTCACTTTATCGGAGATATGTACGTTTGCTGTAACTCCCGGAATAGGATCACCAGATACTAGCTTTTTAAACGTTTTGTTATAATCAAAAACCAGATCAAGTTTGTACAAAGGTGAATTTTGCGAGGCAAGTTCTGTTGTTGTACCATCTGTAAATATCAATTGTATCTTGTTACCCTGATAGGTTAATGCCTTTATCAGTTTTCCGTTATAGGGTACATAATAAGAACGGACTAAATTAAGCGCTGAAGTTGTATAATAAAAAGGAGAGGTAACTATAGAAGTAACGCTACCTGAAGCATTAACATAGCTAAATTTGACAGCTTTACCTGCGTAATCTATATCTACGGCCAAATTACCATTTTGTCCTCCAGACAGATAAGAGAACATGTAATTATTATTATAGGCAGCAGCAAAGTTTGTTTTATAGCTGTTTATGCCTGCATTTAAATAAAGTTGTTGCTCGTTTTGGCTTAGCTTGATCAATGTTAGCGGGTAGCTATATTTTTTACCTTTAAACAATAGTGAATCACCTCGTTTACCTACATATATAAATTCAATATCGCTTCTGTAGCCTTGCCCAGCAGTGCCACCTGCCACACCGGGTACAGGATCCTGCATAATGGAGATATAATTATAAGTATCAAACAATAGTGAAGGTGTATTTGTAGGAGATACTCTGTAAGTTGATTTTTTCAGATCAGCACCAGAGGTAGTTGAATAATCACTCAACATAGAAACATTCTGATCCGCATCAAACTGAAAATAGAAACCATAGCCTCCTTTTAACCCAGTAGCAAAGCCCGCTTTCCAACCATAAGGAGCATTTTTTAATTCACCTCTGATAAAATTTAGGGTATCTGTCATGCGCTGCTCTGGTGAGGCATAGAAAATATCCTCAACCTCAGTTTTACGACAGGCTGTTAATCCTAACAATAGCATTACAGCATATATAAAATTCTTTCTCATGTTATTTTAATACAATTGGTCCATAGAAATAGTTAGTTGGAGCAGCTTTATCTGAGAAACCAGCAAAAGTTTTATATAATGGACTTGTACTCGGAAGAGTTGCTGGCAAGAAATCTGCAACAAATACACGGTTCGTAAAGAACGGTAGCAGATAAGTCTCAAAACCAGAGAGCATTCCTGAAAGTTTTCCATTGTTATAGGCCGAAGTTGCTGGATCAGGATTTCTCTTTGCAAACGTAATCTCGTTCGTAGGGGTGTTAACAAACATGTCAAAATCATAAGATGCAGTATATACAGTTGTACCTGTTCCTTGGGTAAAGGTCACATTCAACGTCATCAAATTTGCACTTGGGAATGTTAATGTCATTGTACGAATTTTGTTCGCGTTAGATGCACTTCCAGCCAATGTTGTATAATTAGCAAACATGGTTGTGAAAGTGGTAGATTTGCCATATGTGGTATAATGCGCAGCAGTAGGATCGTAGGTAAGTGTGTTTACCTTATTCTGGGCTAACCAAGCTTGGAAAGTTTGCGATAAATCTACAGGATCTTGTGCGCCGTATATGGTTTTCAGCGCATTTTGTACTTCGGCCTGTAGCGTCCTGAAATTAATTCCAAAAGCATCTTGAAAATATTGCACTACCAATTCTTCTTTTCTACGTAATTTCTTTTGGGCATCTAAAGGTGCTGATATGACATAGTTATCAAACCATACCTGCCCCATTACCAATAAGTGGGCGGTCATTTCAGCAAAATCTTCTGTATATACCATTCTGGCATAGCGACTTACAAAACCTAATGATTTTGCGGTTTCTGCTGAATTTAGTGTAGCATTGGTCCAGTCAGAGTAATAATCGGCCTTGGTTATTTCAGAAAACTCTGGAGGGATAACCACATTCTGATTTAAGATATGGGTAAACTCGTGGTGCATCGTCCTGATTTTTCTCCTCACACCACTTTCGCTCTCCAAATCAGTTATTTTAAAATTGTTTACGTCATAAAATACCACTTTACGTCCGCCTTCGGCCGTAGCCAACTGTACTGATCCGTTAGAATTATAGGATACCGAACCGTAAAGCACATACTGTTTTGGGCACAGGGTTTTAATAAACGTTTTACCTGCAACTTTTTCGTAAGGTTTAAGGTAATTGTTAAGCACGGCTTCTAATACCGGCTGTACTTTATCATAATCAACAGGCGATATGTCTTTAGATACATCGGTAAGATTTCTGTTAAAACGATAAATGATTTCTATGTTATATGGAGTGGTAATATTTGCCGCTATCCAACGATCCAAGTTATTCTCGACATTAAAGTCTGTATTATACTTGTTCATATCCACATCCAGTACTTCCTTCTTTTTACAAGCAGAAAGCATTAACGTTATTGCTATGATGTATAAGAATATTTTTTTCATGATCTACTACATTTACATTAAGTTATCTTGGGTTAGGGGTTATCCCTGCATTAATGGCATCTTGTGGAATTTGGAATACCCTTCTTTTATCGCCCGGTGCTAGGGTTTTAAAGGTTTCCGTACCATCAGCAGCTATAAAATTGTGCTTAACCGTTAGCTTATACCTTAAAATATCCATCCACCTCATGCCTTCTTGCATAAAAGCTATGCGCTTGGTTTGCAATAAGGATTGTATCATGGCTTCATAATCATCGGTTACGTTAAAGTATGCTTTTGCCTTTGCTAGGGTAAGGCCGTGGGTTGCCTGCACATAGTTTACAATACGGGTACTCGCAAAATCGTTCAAATCGTTAATAGCCAATGTATAATAGCTTGCATCTGATTTATCCTTTGCCAAACGAATGTAAGCCTCTGCTCTGTTTAATAAAGCTTCGTCGGCCGTTAAAATTGGAGCCATGATATACGGTCTGCCAGTATTGGCCTGTATATTGGTTACATAAAAATATTCGTTAAATTTATTGGTAGTATAATTTGGTGGCGATGAAGAATAGATACCATATCTGTTTCTAAATGAGGCGCCAAATACTGTATTTGCTCCGTAGTAGTTCTTAACAGTTTCACCAAAGCTGTATCTAGCATACCCTGCTCCTCCCTTACCTCGCTGATAAAAAGAATAAGTAGTTGCCAGTAACAAGTTCCATGATTTTTCTGCCTTTGTATAGGCTATACGATGCTCATCATAAGAAAGTGGATATAACTCTCCTGTGTATTGACGTATCTTGGTTTTAAAATTACCATCGGTATAAATTCCATTTACGTTGGTAACTACCTTGTTCCACTCTCCAGTAAACAGGTAAAATCTAGAAGCAAAGGCTTTTGCTGCCTGTTCTGTAAAATGATAATGCGGCACAAGATAAGTGGAACCTTTTAGAAGAGGTAATCCTTCTTCCAAATCTTTTCTAATCTGTGCATAAGTTGAAGCTACAGTTCCTCTCTCATAAGTAGGTCTTGTAGTTGTTTCTGGTACTAATGGATAAGGTACTCCCATACCGCTATTAGCCCCTCCTATCTCATAAACATCCGCAAAAAATGTTACCAACATAAACTCAGCATAGGCTCTGGCAACCAAAGCCTCACCTTTATATTGATTTGCTGCCGCACCAAAATTATTTTGCTCTATAGATTGTAAAGCCTGATTTGCATTAGATATGGCTCGGTAACAAGCATTCCAATATTCGGCTGGTGTACCCGTGTCGCTTCCTTCAGGTACATTCCAGTTATAAAGGCCTATAAAAGGTTCATTATTTTCTAATGCAAGGGGACCGCTTTTATCTTCTACATTGTCTGAAGCAGTTTCTGCAAAGGTAAAATAATGCCTATCTGGATAAGCGCTTACAAGCAGTTGCGATAATTTATCTATGGTATTGATTTCTGTACGTCTATCTGGATTTTCGTCTAAGAATTTTTTACAGCCAACGCTAAAGAACGTCATTCCTAAGCCCAAGCTTAATATTCCTATTGTAATTAATCTATTTTTCATTATGCTCTGGGTTAATGGTTTAAAAATTTGCCTTAATTGATAATGTATATTGCTTTGGTACAGGCATAGCTACCCCTCCATTGTTAAAGAATTCTGGATCAGCACCATTTAGCTTCTTATCAGCATATAACAAGGCAATATTATTTCCCGATAATGAGAGTTGAACATTTGACATCTTTAACTTAGAAGATATTTTTTGAGGTATCTGGTAAGCTAACGATACATTTTTTAACCTTACAAAATCTCCTTTTGCCACACGCTGATCAGAATAGTTATAAGCGTTATAAGCATATCTGGCATCAGTTGTATTTCCATTTACCCTATATATCCTGTTGGTCATGGTAAAGGCATCTAAAACAGCCGGAATATTAGTGTACTTTTCATCGCCCGGCATTACCCATCTGTTTGCCATCTCTTTTGACATCGAGTTTAAATCACTATATGAAGGGGCATAAATAGGTTGTAAGCGCACGAAATTACCTGCAGCAAAAGTAAACAAGGCCGAAAGTGTAAAGTTTTTATATGCAAATTGGTTATAAAATCCTCCTGTAAAAGTTGGATCTACCGGACCATGGTATTTCAAATACTTAACATCAGTTGTATTTTGGAAATAGATATAAGGTTCATGCCTTGCACCGTCTGTGCCTACAAATGTTGGATAACCATAATTTGGATCTAAGCCATCAAAAACCACAGAAAATAATCCACGTTGCGCATATCCTTTCATAGGCGCACCCTCTGCACGTACCAAAGCCCAAATGTTAGGATTTACATCTAGCTGTGTTACTTCATTGGTATTATGAGCAAAATTTAATTGGGTTCTCCACCTAAAGCCATTTGGTACATTGATTGGATTACCTGCAATGGTAAACTCAAATCCTTGAGCTTTCATTTTACCATAGTTGGCATACTTGGTATTTTGTCCGCCAACACCAGATGTTTTAAGATCACCTAATAGATCAAAAATATTACGTTTGTAATAATCAAGGGTAATATTGATCTTGTCTTTAAACAATCCTAGATCAGCGCCTACATTTAACTCATATAGTTTTTCCCACGTTAACTCACTGTTAGCCAAACTAGAAATGTAAATAGCTGTTTCTTTTTCGTTCTCATATGGACGATAAGTAATACGGTTATAATATAGGGTTGATGAGTTAGATGCATCGCCCATATTGGCAACTAAACCATAAGTACCTCTTACACGTGCCGAACTAAGGATATTGTTTTTTGGGTAATATGATTCTTGGTCAATATTCCATGCTCCTGATAAATTCCATGTAGGCAACCATCTAACAGCGCTCGAAGAACCCATTCTGTTAGAGCCATCATACCTAAAAGTAGCATTTAAAGAATATTTACCATCATAGCTATAAGCAGCACGGCTCATAAAGGCCACGTTTCGTTCGTTATTATAGTACATGCCAAAATAAGGTGTACCCGATTCTATTATTTTCTTGAAGTATAGATAGTTGGGATTAACCAAACCTCCATTTTCATATTGATAACCTACACCATCGTAATTAGAGTTTTGCCTATCGGTATAACGCACCTCCATAGAGCCAAACACGTTTAAGCGGTGTTTCGTTGCAAAAGTTTTATCGTACTCAAGATTTTGCCTGAAATAATAGTTCTTGATATTGTTAAGCGTAGTATTGTAAAAACCACCCTGAGGCAATACTACGTAAGCAGGTTGTGCCGGATGATCAGGATCTTTATATAGAAAATCATTATTGCCATTTACAATGGTTGTACCATTGGCACGGAAAGCAGCAACCATGTTAGAGTTTTCCAAAGCATAGTGATTACGCTCTGAAGCTGCGTAACGATAAGCTCCATCAACAGAGTAAACCAATTTTGGAATAATCTCGTATTTTAACCCTCCTTGAATTTTTATATCTAAGAGACGTAATGTCAAGTAGTTATTTTCAAGTTCGTTTATAATATTAAATGGGGCATAATTACGGGTAAAATATTCTAGATTGCCATTTTCATCATAAGGTGTGATCAAACGACTGGTATTTAATGCGTAAGAATAAGGATTGATATCAAAATCTCTAGAATATGAACCATATACTGCATCTGATTTACGGGTCAACGTACCCGGCGCTCTCTGATCGCGGATAGAAGCGTTCATTAACAATTCTAAGCTCAACTTATCACTAAATTTAACATTGTGTCTTACATTTCCGGTAAACCTTTTTACCTTATCGCCCATGGTTTGGCCATTATCAGACGTGAAACTGGTAGAGAAGTAAGATTGTGATTTTGCAGTTCCAGAAGTAGCACTCAATGAATGTTCTTGTAATAGCGAGTTTTTGAACAACACATCAAACCAATCGGTATTGGCTTTTGCGTAGCGTTCTAAAAAGTTAAGCCTGCTTTGAGTAGTATTTTTTAATTTAAACGAATCGCTTGATGAATCATAGTCATACATCAAGTTATACATCTTTGTAAAGATACCCCCTGTTGCAGAATTGGCCATAGAACTGTGGTTCAAGTAGCCCTTGTTCTCTAATTCAAGCAAAACAGACATTTGCTCTGCCGAATTCATGATATCAAAATTATCGTAAGTAGGTTTTAGGTAAGTTGTAAAGGTGCCCGAGTAGTTAAGGTTGGTCATACCTTCGGTGTTTCTACCTTTTTTCGTGGTAACAATCACAACACCGTTCATAGCTCTTGCTCCGTACATAGCCGTAGCTGCAGCATCTTTTAGAATATTAAAAGATTCGATATCGTTGGGGTTTAACCCTGCTACAGAAGAACCCAAAAGCGTGTTAGCATCACCTGTTGATAGTGCTTCGTTAGAAATGTTCACCACATCCTCTAAAATAATTCCATCAACAACCCATAAAGGTTTGTTATCGCCAGATAATGAAGTTGCTCCACGTACACGAATTTTTGGTGCTGCACCAAAAGTACCCGAAACGTTCTGAACCGAAACACCTGCGGCTTGTCCTTCTAACATACGGCTTACATCAGGAACACCGTTTCTTTCGGCATCTTTTGCATTAATTTTAGAGGTAGAACCCGTAAAAAGTTTTCTATCTAAGTTTTGGTAACCCGTAGAAACCACATTAACCTCCTTTAATTGGGAGGCATCTTCTTCAATAGAAATATCGATCCTGGTTCTATTATTAACATTGATTTCGAGCGTTTTGTAACCGATGTATCTATAAATTAAAATAGCATCTTCTGGGGCCGTGATTTGATATTCGCCTTTTTCATTGGTAACTACGGTTTGCGTAGTTCCTTTTATGGTTACACTAACGCCGGGCATAGGTAAACCATCTTTCTTGTCCTTTACCGTTCCCATTACCTTTACCGTAGAGAAATAATCAATGATTTTATCAATGATGTTTTTTTCTTTAGGTTTTATCAGGATAGTTTTATCCTCAATGGTATAAGTAAGATCTTTTCCAGCAAGGATTTTATCCATTATATCCTCTACCGGTACATTACTAAAGCCTGCATTGACAACGGTATTACTTTTCATCTTATCGGTTGATAACAATACATCGTAACCCGCTTGCTTCTTGATTTCTTTAATAACTTTTTCCAGAGTTGCTTTCTTTTCTTTTATAGTTACCAGCTGCGCAAAAGAAGCAGCGCTTACTTGAAGAAAGGAAACAAGCAATATGACTGTAACTAATTTCATGATGAGTAAAAATTTTGGTAGGTACCCAAAACGCCTACATAGAATTTTGGTATAATTTCTATACATTTGATAGTCTGTTTTTTTATAGGCGAATTCTTAATTGATGTTAATCACCAATTAAGCGTTCGCAGTTAATTCAATAATTGTTTCCTAGAGATACGCCAATATTTTAGGAACGAGTAAACAGATACTTAAAAAGGGGTGTTACGAGCACCTCTTTTTTTGTATTCGGATGGGGGATGGTTTAAGTCTGATGTGATTTTTTCATATTAATAGTTTTTGGTTAGTTGATATTTTATTTTGTAAAGAAGATCCAGGCTTGGTTAGAACCTTTTTATTCTTGATCTTCCTTATATACAGTTATTTTATTATTGTTTACTTCAAATCTCACCTCGCCAGTCTGCTCAAATTTTCTCAATATCTTAGATACGTTTTCAAAACGGCTAATACTTCCATAATAGGTCACTTCTTTAGCTCTAGGATCGGCATATTCTACTTGTACATTGTACCATCTGGCAATTTTTCTCATGATACTTTCCTGTTTCTCATTGTTAAACATAAAGTAACCCTTCTTCCAGTCTATCACTTCATCTACATCAACCTGCTTAATATCAAAACCTTTTGCGGTTAATATCGACTGCTCTCCGGGTTTTAATATTTCGGGTTTGTGTTCAGTTTGGGATGACACTACCTTTACACTACCCTCCAACAGCGTAGTTTTTACAGCAGCTTCATCAACATAAGCGTTGATATTGAAATGCGTACCTAAAACTTCTACATCTTGTTTAAGGGTTTTTACCACAAAAGGATGGAGCTTATCTTCTTTCACTTCAAAATAAGCTTCTCCCTTAAGTTCCACTACACGCTTCTGCCCTTTAGAAAAAGACAAAGGATATGTTAAAGAAGAGGCGGCATTTAGCCATACCGATGAACCATCAGGTAGTTTTACTTCCCACATGCCTCCATTAGGTGTTTCAATGGTATTGAAGCCGTTATTTAAATTATTATCCCCTTTGCCAGTTTCTGTATCAGAAACTGTGTAAACCAATTGCCCATCAGAAGTTTTGGTAATCGCTAATCCCGATTCTTTAAGAACATCGCCATTATTGGCATCTGTGAGTGATATTTTACGCCCATCTGCCAATACTAAAACGGCTTTATTCCTACCAGGCAAAACATCAGAGGCATAAGGTTTTATTTTCTTCCCTAAAATTCCTGCTGTACCATAAAAATAAGCGGTAGTAGCTACCGTTATAAGAATAACAGCTGCAGCTGCCCAACGGGTTAATTTTGAAAAATGAAATTTAACTTTTTTGGTTGGTATGCCTTGAGAGGCTTTTGATAGACGTTTTTGCAGTCTTAAAGTTGCTTTATTCTGATCTATCGAAGCAACAATAGCCGATTGACCTGATAAAAACCATACTTTTTCTATTTCTTTAAAGTAGGCTTCATTTTCAGTTGATTGTTTTCTATAACTGTCAACCTGAGATTTAAGCTCTAAATCATCAGGGTTGTTCAAATATTTGGCAATCAACTCCAGTATTTCTGGTCTATCGGTCATGTCGTTTGTTTGGTCATATTTCT